>WHTY01000156.1 GCA_009377475.1 Actinophytocola sp. | reverse complement strand
CACCCTGCGCTGCCACCAAGCCAGCGACCGCTTCGACCACATCTGGCCACAGCCACACAACCAGACCCAGGTCGCCCTCACCGCCTGACCACGCCCGCCAGCAAGATCGACTCT
Organism: Actinophytocola sp.; assembly: GCA_009377475.1. GTDB lineage: Bacteria > Actinomycetota > Actinomycetes > Mycobacteriales > Pseudonocardiaceae > Haloechinothrix_A. The sequence goes on along the minus strand of WHTY01000156.1, from coordinate 8,849 downwards.
GATCACCTACAAAATTGTCGCGCACCCACTGGCGCTCGAATTACACGACACTGTCGGTGCCATGCTGTATACCTTGGGTGCGGGCATTCGGACGCTCGGCGCGGAGGTCTCGTCGCTGGCGTCGGTGCCGCACCTCAAGGATAAGTTGCAGTCGCTGGAGGAGCAGGCGACCGAGGCCGCCGCGATGTTGCGTGGCTCGTTGCGGGTGTTGAGCGCTCCCCCGGAACAGGTCGCACTCGGCGTGGCGGTGCGGGAGGACACGCGCGCGTTCCAGGAACGCACCGACGTCACCACGCGCATGATCACGTTGACGGAACTGCCGTCGTTGCCCGCGTCCCGGGTGCGGGTGTTGTCGGAGGCGACGCGCGAGGCGCTGCTCAACGTCGAAAAGCACGCGCGGGCCGAATCGGTCGTGGTCACGGTCTTCGCCGTGGAAGATGGCGTTGCCGTGGCCGTGGCCGATGACGGGGTCGGGCTCCCGGAGGAGTCGTCCCGCCAAGCGGGGTTGGGGCTGGCCTCGATCAGCGATCGGCTGGCGCGCGTCGGCGGCACGCTGACCGTCTCGGACAGCGACGACGGCGGCGTCAGCGTGCAGGCGTGGGTACCGCGATGAACGCCGAGACCGTGCGAGTACTCGTCGCGGACGACCACCCGATCGTCTACGACGGGGTGACGCTGGCGTTCCAGAGCACGTCGTGGCTCAGCGTGTCCGGGTACGCCCGCTCCGGTCGGGAGGCGGTGTCGGAGGCGAAGTCCATGCGACCCGACGTCGTGCTGCTCGACCTGCGGCTTCCGGACATGCTCGCGCCCGAGGTGATCAACGAACTGCGGGCGCTGGATGTCGATGTGAAGATCATCGTGTTCACGGCGTACCCGGACCACACCGCGGTCACCGCCGCCTTGCGCGCGGGCGCGAACGCGGTCGTGGTCAAGGACGCCGAACGCGCGGATCTGGTCGACATCATCCGGCGCGTGGTGTCCGGCGAGCGGGTGGTGTGTGTCGGCGACAGCGAGGACAGCAACGCGATCTTGCGTCGCAAGCTGCGCGAGTCCGGGCTGACGCCGAGGGAGTACGACATTCTCCGCCACGTCGCGATGGGGAAGACGAACCCCGAGATCGCGGCATCGCTGGGACTGACCCGCAACACCGTGAAGACGTACTTGCAGCGCACGCTGGAAAAACTCGGTGCCCACAACCGCATCGAGGCACTGTCCCGCGCCAGCGAGCGCGGGATCTTGTGAGCGGGGTCACCAGATGGAGACCTCCAGAGTGGAGTAGTGCGGGTTACGCCGAATGGCGCAGTATGCGCTCCACGGTCGCTCCGACCCGCGTGCGCTGCACGCTGACCTAGTCGTGTTTTTCCCGCCCTGGAGGCAGATGTAATGAGACGTACCCATCCCCTTGCCCTCGGCGTCGCGCTGTCGACAGTGAGCGCGACGCTGCTCGCGGGGCCGACGGCCGCCGCGCAGACGTCCTATCCGGGCGACGTCGGCACGTTCGGGCCGGTCTTCGTCGACCCGGCGGGACATGAGTGCGTCGACGCGCAGGACACGTCGACGGAGCGCTGCAAGCCAGCAGCGGTCACGACCGCCGTCATGCCCAACGGCAAGATCGTCTACTTCGACGGCTTCGAGGGCATGAACCGAGCGAACCTCAACGTGGTCTCCGACTTCGGCCACACCGCGATGAGCGACCAGGCGCGGGTGCTCGACCTGAACGGCGGCAACCCGACGTGGCAGGTGCCGACCCCGGAGGACTCCGGTGCCAACCCCGAAGGCTACGACGAGAACGCCGAGTACCTGCCGCTCGTCCCGCACAACAACGAGAACAAGACCAACGACGGCAACCTGTTCTGCGCCAGCGTGGTGCAGCTGCGGGACGGCCGGACGCTGATCACCGGCGGCACGGCGTACTACTCGGAGCCGAGCGTTCCCGGCACGAACAAGGGCGTCGTCGAGCTGGAGGGCATTCGCAACTCGCGGATCTTCGACCCGAAGGACAACACGTTCACGCCGAGCGGCGACATGAGCAAGGGTCGCTGGTACCCGACCACCGTCACCCTCGGCAGCGGTGACGTCTTCGTCGCCAGCGGTGTCCGCAAGCTGATCAAGCCGGTGTACCCGAGTGCGCCGGAGGATTCGCTTACCAACGTCAAGCAGACCGAGATCTACGACGTCGAGAGTGGTCAGTGGCGCCTCAACCCCGCCAGCGCGAACAAGTCGCTGCCACTGTTCCCGAGGATGCACCTGCTGCCCAACGGCAAGGTGTACTACGACGCGGCGGGCCAGACGTTCAACCCGGCGGGCCAGTCCTACGACGAGGCGTTGTGGAACCTCGCCAGCGTCTACGACCCGAAGTCGCAGTCCTGGGAAGACCTGGGTGTGCCGCAGATCGGTGGGCTGCCGCTCGGTTTCCGTGGCTCGGGCTTCTCGGTGATGCTGCCGCTGAAACCGGGCGAGGACGGCAAGTACAACGAGGCGCAGTTCCTCTCCGGCGGTGGCGTGATCGGCACCAGCCCGGGCACCTACCTCGCCAACGGCACGTCCACGCTCAACACCGTCGACCTGGCGAGCGGTGACGAGGAGTTCATCAGCGAGACGTCCGGCAACCTGAACACGCCGCGTTGGTACGGCTCCGGCCTCGTACTACCGGACGGCAAGGTCTTCCTCGCCAACGGCGCGAGCGCCGACGAGGTCGTCATCCCCGGTTCGGCGTTCCCGGTGCGCACCACCGAGATCTGGGACCCGGAGACTGGCGAGTGGACCGAGACGGCCGAGCAGGCGCAGGACCGCACGTACCACAACACCGCGTCGCTGCTGCCGGACGGCAGGGTGCTGCTCGGTGGCCACGCGCCGATCGGCACCGGCTACGCCCAGCAGACGGACGTGCTCCACGACGTCTTCGGCATGTCGCGGTCCACGAACGACCCGAGCTTCCAGATCTACAGCCGCCGTACCTGCACTGGGGTGAGCGGCCGCGGATCACGAAGACTCCGTCGCATGTGGACAACAACCGCACCATGGACATCGTGGTGGACAGCCCGTCGGAGATCTCGTCGGTGCGGCTGGTCCGCAACACCACGGTGACCCACCTCGTCGACGGCGACCAGCGCAACGTCGTGCTGGACATCGTCGAGCGTAAGGGCGACAAGCTGACCGTGCGGGTGCCGAACTCCAACGTTGTGCCGCCAGGGCCGTACATGCTGTTCGCCAACCGCGAGCACGAGAAGGGCGAGCTCCCGTCGGTGTCGAAGCAGCTGATGGTCGCCAGCGGCAAGGCACCCAACGGCCAGCCAGGCACCGAGCCGCAGGAGCAGGAGGGCCCCGCGCTGCCTGCTCCGCTGAACGGCTCGCAGGACCCGGTGTCGCCGCTGCTGCCGGACGTCGGCTCGGGCTCCGAGTCGGACGACGGTTCCGATGAGCCGAGCTCCCCGGCGCCGTCGGAGGACGGTGGCTCGCTGCTGGGCCGGTTGACCGGCGAGGAAGGCGCCGGTGCGGCGATGGTCCTCCCGCTGTGGTGGCTCGGACGTCGACAGCGGGAACGGTTCGCGCGTCGATGATGCGGAGGTTGCTGACCAGGGCCGGGGCGGTCGTCACGGCTGCCCTGGCCGTGCTCCTCGTGTCTGGCGGGGTGGCGTCCGCGCACATCGGCGGCGAGCGTGAGCTGCCGGAAGGCGTGTGGGTGCCCGAGCTGACCAGCGCGCCGGACGGCATCACCGCGCACCTGCTGCGAGGCAGGGTCCCTGGCGTGTTCGTCGAGGTCCCGAAGGGCAGCACGCTGCTCGTCAAGGACGGCAGCGGCACGGAGCTCGCGAAGGTTGACGCCACCGGTTCCGCCGCCAACGGCACGTGGCTTGACCAGCGGCTCCGGCTGCCGCAGGGGCCACCGGACCACGACCACGGCACGCAGTCGGTGTCGTGGGGGGTGCCCGCGACACTCGACGGTGAACAGGCCGAATTCGTCGGCACGACGCGGTGGGTGCCCAACACCGATCCGGTCGGCGGCGAGGACGACCACGGCATCTCGCCGGTGGCTCTCGGGGTCGGCGGCGTTGGGTCGCTCATCGCCGCTGGCCTCGGCGTCTGGGTGTGGCGCCGGCATCGCAGGCGCAGCGCGGCGAAGGCGGTGGCATGACACGGACGTCGCAAAAGGACGGTGCCCCCGTGACCGACCCGAAGTACGACTACGACGTCCTGGTGGTCGGCTCCAGCGTGCCCGCGGACCTGGGCGCGAACCCGGCGCTGACCATCACCGCGCTGGCGGAGCGGGCGATGTCGCTATGGCCGCGCCACGGTGAGCCGGACGAGCGGCCCGCCCTCGGCGAGCCGTACCGGAGAATGGAGGTGCGCGAGCGAACCTGACTTTCCTTACGCTGTCCATGCCGGACGCAGCACACCGCCGCAACTGGTTTTTTCGCAGGTCATAGCGGGAAAACCCGTTGCGATGGCGTTGCGCGTCGCGGATCCTTAGGCGCCGCAACAGCACCGCAGCACCAAGGGAAGGGACAGTCATGCACACCGCAGTAGGTGGCGCCCGCGTGCCGATCCGCATGTGGACCGATCCGAGCACGGTCGAGGACGCCGCTCTACGCCAACTGCACAACATCGCGAACCTGCCGTGGACGCACGGGCTCGCCGTGATGCCGGACGTTCACCTCGGCAAGGGCGCCACGGTCGGCAGCGTGATCGCGATGCGCGACGCGGTGTCGCCAGCGGCGGTCGGCGTCGACATCGGGTGCGGGATGAGCGCGGTGCGTACCTCGCTGTACGCCGAGGACCTACCGGACGACCTCGGCAGGCTGCGGCGCAGGATCGAGGACGCCATCCCGGTCGGGTTCGCCGGGCACAAGGCGCCGGTTGATCCCGCGCGGGTGCACGGCGTCGGCGGCTGGGACCGGTTCTGGCGCGGCTTCCGCGAGCTGCACGGCGGCGTGCAGAACATGTGGAGCAAGGTTCGGAACCAGATGGGCAGCCTCGGCGGTGGCAACCACTTCATCGAGGTGTGCCTCGAGCAGGGCGGCGACGATCCCGGCCGGGCGTGGCTGATGCTGCACTCCGGCTCGCGGGGCATCGGCAACCAGCTCGCGCAGCGGCACATGGCGATCGCGGCGAGACAGCCGCACAACGCCGACCTGCCCGATCGTGACCTGGCGGTGTTCCTCGCGGGCACGCCCGAGATGGCCGCGTACCGCAGGGACCTCTTCTGGGCGCAGGAGTACGCGGCGCGGAACCGGGCGACGATGGTGGCGCTGCTCAAGCGGGCCGTCGCCGACGTCGCGCCGTGGGTGCGCTTCGACGACGCGATTAGTTGTCACCACAATTACGTCGCCGAGGAGCGCTACGACGACGTCGAACTGCTGGTCACGCGAAAGGGCGCGATCCGTGCCGGGTCCGGTGACCTGGGGATCATCCCCGGGTCGATGGGCACCGGGTCGTACGTCGTGCGCGGGCTGGGCAACGCGGAGTCGTTCCAGTCCGCATCGCACGGTGCTGGCAGGGCGATGTCGCGGACGAAGGCGCGCAAGACGTTCACGGAGGCCGACCTCGCGGCGCAGACGCAGGGTGTCGAGTGCCGCAAGGACGGTGGCGTCGTGGACGAGATCCCGGCCGCCTACAAGGACATCGAGTCCGTGATCGCGGCGCAGACCGACCTGGTCGAGGTCGTCGCCCACCTCAAGCAGGTCGTCTGTGTGAAGGGCTGAGCGCGCGGGGTGCCCGGCTCTGATGGTCCGTCGCTTCCGACTGGGCTGGTGTCGGGGTCGGATGGGTGTCGGGGTCGGGCGCACCAGGGGCGGTCGCGGCGGCGTCGGGCCAGCAGTGGTTACCGCTGTTCGGCCAGCCGGAAGACCGGGTGGCGGGCCGCTGCCGCGAGAAGTTTGGCGTCGGTCGAGTCGGCGGTGCAGCCGTTGACGTACGGCCGTACCTGCCACTCCCACCGGGCCAAGTAGGCGCGCAGGATCGCGGGCTTGTCCGCGTCGACGATCTCGGTGGCCCCGTACCGCCGCGTTGACCGACCCCGGCGTAGCTCGCACTCGCCCGCCGCGCGGAGATTGCGCACCCACTGGGTGTGACCGCGCGGCGAGACGAGGTAGCGGATGCCATCGACGTCGATCGGGTTGACCGGCACGGTGCGCAGTTGCCCGCTGGTGCGCCCGCGCACTCCGAGCACGTGCGCGCCGAACAACGGCACGCCGAGCCGCAGCAGTGCGGCCACGGCCGCGTTCGATGTCCGGACCAGCCTGCCGGATTCCTGGTGGTGGGTGGCGGTCATGGCTCTCCTTTGAGATCAGTGCTCACAGTTATGGACAGTGTTCTCCCGATGCCGAGATCAAGTCAAGAGCAGTGCTCACAAAGAGGAACATAGATCGCGGTTGTGGCACACTGACACGCTATGAACGCCATCCGGACGGCGCGGCAGCGTGCCCGCGACGAACTCACTCGCGAAATCAAGGCGGAGGCGCGGCGGCAAGTCGTCGCCGAGGGGCCGCAGCGGTTGTCGCTTCGGTCGATCTCCCGCGAACTCGGCATGGCCTCGTCGGCGATCTACCGCTACTTCCCCAGCCGTGACCACCTGCTCACGGCGTTGATCATCGACGCATACGACTCGCTCGGCGCGGCGGTCGAGGACGTCGAGAGCCATGTGCCGCGGGAGTACATCCGCGCGCGATGGCAGGCGTTGTGCACTGGGGTCAGGACCTGGGCGCGGCAGCGCAGCCAGGAGTACGCGCTGATCTACGGCTCACCGGTGCCCGGCTACCGCGCGCCGGAGGAAACCATCGCGCCCGCGAGCCGGGTTGCCATGGCCCTGGGTCGGCTGCTGGCCGATGGCTGGGCGGCAGGAGAATTGCGTCCGGTGCAGGCGCCGCCACTGCGCCCCGGCCTTGCCGAGCAGGCAGAACACGTCGCGACGGTCATCGCGCCGGGCGTACCCCGCGAAGTGCTCGCGCAGGCGTTGATCGCGTGGACACAGTTGTTCGGCATGGTCAACTTCGAGTTGTTCGGCCACCTCGTCGGCAGCGCGGATCCCGCCGACGAGTTCTTCGATCACGCGGTGGACTGCATGGCCGACCTGATGGGCCTGCCAGCCGAGTGACACGCGATGCTCACTCCGACAGCAGGTGGCGGCGCAGGAACTCCGTCTGGTCGGCGACCGCACGCTCGAAGCTGTCGTCGACGTAGATGTCGAAGTGCCCGATCGGGTACCGCTTCACCTCGCCGCGCGGGGCTTGCGCCGCCCACTTGGCGGTGTTGTCGGCGGGGCAGAGCGTGTCCTGGTCGGTGATGCACCACAACGCGGGACACTGGACGTGTTTGGCCTTCGTGCCCGGCCGGTACAGCGGCACGCGCAGACCGATGCGGGCCGCGACGCGGTTCTCCCACACCGTGTCCTGCGGGACCAGCGCAGTCATGCCGGGCTTGGCGTCGTCCGTCGTCATCACGCCGGGGCTGCCGGGGTCGGCGACGGCGGGCAGGTAGTGCGGCGGCTTGCCGAGCACGGCGTTGACCTGGTCGCGCAGGGCGTGCACCGTCAACGACGCCGCGTGCTTCGGCCCGATCGCGCGTAACGTCGCGAGCCCGTCGGAGAACGGACACTGTGCCACCATCGCGGCAATCCGCCGGTCCTCGGCGGCGAGCGTGACGACGTGCCCACCGGAGTACGACGAGCCGAACAGCGCCACCCGGTCCGGGGCCGTCCAGTCGGTGTTGCGGGCCTCCGCGATCGCCGCGCGCCAGTCGTCCAACTGCTTGCCGATGTCAAGGAGCTGCCGCGGCTCGCCGCCGCTTGCGCCGAAGTGCCGGTAGTCGAACAGCAGCACACCGAGGCCCGCCGCGACGAACCGCTCGGCGTAGGCGTCGAGGCGCAGCTCGCGCGTAGCGGAGAAGCCGTGCGCCATGACGACGATCGGGTGCGGGCCGTCTCCGTCCGGCCGGTACAGCCAGGCGGCGCACTCGGTGCCGTGCGAGGTGAACGTCAAGTCGGTGCGAGCCATAGGGTTATCGTGCCTCGTTAGTTCGAGGGCGTCCATGTGGTGTTGGCCCCGCACAACACGAGGCACGGCAGGTCGCCGGGCACGCGGCCCGCCACGAACGCCGCGAGTGGCGCGGCCGCCGCCGGTTCCACTGCCAGGCGGAACTCATCCCACAACAAGTCACGTGCGGCGAGGATTTCGTCGTCGGCGACCAGCACCGACGTGACGTCTGCCGTTCGCAGCACCGCGAAGGGGACGTCACCGATCCGGGTGGCGCCCAGCGCGGACGCCGCCACTGAATCGACGTCGGTGTCCACCGGCTCGCCCGCTCGCAGCGCTTGGTGCAGGCAGCTGCACCCGTGTGGCTCGACGGCGACGGTCGTGCGGCCCTGCGAACCGAGGGCGGTGCCCGCCGCGAGTCCGCCGCCACCCACCGCGACGACGATGGCGTCGACGTCCGGCGCGTCGTGCGCGATCTCTCGCGCCATGGTGCCCTGACCTGCGACGACGTCCGGGTCGTTGTACGCCTCGACGTACCGTGCGCCGGTCCGCGCCACGGCGTCATGTGCCGCTGCGGCGCACTCAGCGTACGTCGTGCCGTTGCGGATCAGGATGGCGTCCGCCTCCTCGATGCGGCGCGCCTTCGCCTCGGGCACGGTCTCCGGCACGTACACCGTGGCGGGCAGGCCGAGGCTCTTCGCGGCGGTGGCGACGCCGAGGCCGTGGTTGCCGCCCGATGCGGTGATCACCTGTTCTGGGCGTTCGCCGCTGGCGAGTGCGTTCAGGGCGCCTCGGAGTTTGAAGGACCCGGTGCGCTGGAGGTGCTCCAGCTTCAGCAGGCACGCTCGGCCGCCGACGTCCGCGCGCAGCAGCGGGGTG
>WHTY01000055.1 GCA_009377475.1 Actinophytocola sp. | reverse complement strand
GCACGTCGGCAAGGGTGGTGCCGCCGCGCTTGAGCCGCTCCTTGAGTTCGGCGCGTGCCCGGCGAGCGGCAGCAGCCTTCTCCAGCGCAGCAGCACGCTGTTCCTCGGTCAGCTGGGGAAGTGCCACGATGTCCTCCGATTAAGTCTGGTCGCTTCGTCTTCGCGACGGTACCTACCCGCGACCTGCGGCTACCACGCGGGGTATGCGTCGTGAGCTGCGTATGGTCGCGCTGTGTTGTTGCTGTAGTTCTTGCTCTGTTGCTGCTCGGTTGTTCCTATCCGTTCGCCGGATCGGTCCCGCAGCACCCATGGGTCCGCGCGGCGGACGCCGGTCCGGCTACGCCCGTGGCTCGCGAAAGAACATACCGGTCGCCGATGCGGTACCGACCGCCGGTGTTGATCTTCGTCTGCGCCGAGCGCTGCACGTTCAGGTGAACGCGCACGCGCAAGAGTAGCGGCATTACCACGATTGTGGGGCACTGGCGTGCCGTCAATTGCCGAGGTGTCGGCCATATCTCGCCAACGGCACGCCTGAGCCGGCCAGCGGTGCCACCACGCCCCCGACCGGACTCGCCGTCCCGCGCGGGGCTGGCCGCTACTCCCCCGGCAGGGTCGCCGCCACGCGCGCCACGGCGGCCCGCAGCGCCTCGACGTCCGGTCCGTGCCGCAGGATGTCTCGCGACGACGTCGGCAGCACACCGGCCAGCTCAGCGCCGAAACGGCGCGTGAGGTCGTCCGCGGTGGCGCCCTGCGCGCCGAACCCGGGGGCCAGCACCGGCCCGTTCAGGCGGCTCAGGTCGAGGCCGTGGTCGGCGGTCGCCCCCACGACGACCCCGACGCCGCCCAGCGGCGACGCCCCGGCGTTGCGTTCCGCCGCGGCGTCCACCACGGCCTGCGCGACGCTGTGGCCGTCGGTGCTGGACACGGTGGCGAGCTGCACCGCGCCGCCCTCCGGGTTCGACGTCCGTGCCAGCACGAACACGCCCCTGCCCGTCGTTTCGGCGAGCTCGATGGCGGGTTTGAGCGAGCCGAACCCGAGGTACGGCGAGAGCGTCATAGCGTCGACGGCGAGCGGCGAGGCGTCGTCCAGGTAGGCGCGGGCGTAGGCGGCCATGGTGGAGCCGATGTCGCCGCGTTTCACGTCGAGCAGCACCAGCGCGCCCGCCTCCCGGCAGGACGCGATGGTGCGTTCCAGCACCGCGATGCCCGCCGAGCCGAACGCCTCGAAGAACGCCGACTGCGGCTTGACCACGGCCACCTCACCCGCGAACGCCTCGACGCAGCGCTGCGCGAACTGCGCGAGGCCAAACGCGTCGGCTGGCAGACGCCAGGCGGCCAGCAGCTCGGGGTGTGGGTCGATGCCAACGCACAACCGCCCCCGAGCCGCCACGGCGTCGGTGAGCCGCTGCCCGAACGTCACGACGTCCCCCCGCGCGGTGCGGCGAACGACGCTTTCGCTGCGTTGAGTGCAGTGAAAGCGTCATTCACCGCGTCCAGTGCAGCGAAAGCGTCGTTCCGCGCGGTCACGAGGCCGCCTGACCGGCGCGCAGCGCCGCCTGCAGCTCCTGCAACGACCGGACGCCGATGTCGCCGCGAATCGCCGCCTCGATGCCGTGCACAGCCGCGGCCGCGCCCTGGATCGTGGTGATGCACGGGATGTCGCGGGACACGGCTGCGGTGCGGATCTCGTAGCCGTCGATACGCGGGCCGCTGTTGCCATACGGGGTGTTGATCACCATGTCCACCCCGCCGTCCAGGATGACCTCCACGATATTGCGCTCAGCGTCGGTCCCTGAGCCGTCGCTGGCGCCCTCGTTGTACTTGCGCACCACGGAGCACGCGATGCCGTTGCGCCGCAGCACCTCGGCGGTGCCCGCCGTCGCCAGCACCTCGAAGCCCAGGTCGGCGAGCCGCTTCACCGGGAAGATCAGCGAGCGCTTGTCGCGGTTGGCGACGGAGACGAACACCGTGCCGGACGTCGGCAGCGGGCCGTACGCGCCCGCCTGCGACTTGGCGAACGCCTTGCCGAACGACTCGTCGACGCCCATCACCTCGCCGGTGGACTTCATCTCCGGCCCGAGCAGCGAGTCCACGCCGTGGCCCTCCGGCGTGCGGAACCGGTGGAACGGCAGCACCGCCTCCTTGACCGACACCGGCGAGTCGGGCGGGAGCGTGCCGCCGTCGCCGCGCGGCGGCAGCACCCCGGACGTCCGCAGCTCCTCGATCGTCGCTCCCAGCATGACCAGCGCACACGCCTTCGCGAGCGGCACCCCGGTCGCCTTGGACACGAACGGCGCGGTCCGCGACGCCCTGGGGTTGGCCTCCAGCACGTAGAGCACGTCGTCCTTGAGCGCGTACTGCACGTTGAGCAGCCCGCGCACGCCGACGCCCTTGGCGATCGCTTCGGTGGAGCGCCGCACGGTCTCCAGGTCGGTCGCGCCCAGCGTGATCGGCGGCAGCGCGCACGACGAGTCGCCGGAGTGCACCCCGGCCTCCTCGATGTGCTCCATCACGCCGCCGAGGTAGAGCTGTTCGCCGTCGTAGAGCGCGTCGACGTCGATCTCGATGGCGTCGTCAAGGAACCGGTCCACCAGCACCGGGTGCTCGGGGGTCACCTCCGTTGCCCGCTCGATGTAGCCCTCGAGGTGCGCCTCGTCGTAGACGATCTCCATGCCGCGCCCACCGAGCACATAGGATGGGCGCACCAGCACCGGGTAGCCGATCTCGTCGGCGATCCGCTTGGCGCCCTCGAACGACGTCGCGGTGCCGTACTTCGGCGCTGGCAGCCCGGCGGCGTCGAGCGCCGCGCCGAACGAGCCCCGGTGCTCGGCGAGGTGGATCGCTTCCGGCGGGGTGCCGACGATCGGCACGCCCGCGTCGGCGAGCCGCTGCGCCAGCCCGAGCGGCGTCTGCCCGCCGAGCTGCACGATCACCCCGGCGACGGTGCCGGACTCGCGCTCGGCGTGCACCACTTCGAGGACGTCCTCGAACGTCAGCGGCTCGAAGTACAGCCGGTCGGAGGTGTCGTAGTCGGTGGAGACGGTCTCCGGGTTGCAGTTGACCATCACGGTCTCGTACCCGGCCTCGCGCAGCGCGAGCGCGGCGTGCACGCAGGAGTAGTCGAACTCGATGCCCTGGCCGATGCGGTTCGGGCCGGAGCCGAGGATCAGCACCTTCTCCTTCTCGCGCTGCGGCGCGATCTCGCTCTCGGCGGCGGGGTCGAGCTCGTAGGCCGAGTAGTGGTACGGCGTCTTCGCGGCGAACTCCGCCGCGCAGGTGTCGACCGTCTTGTACACCGGCCGCACGCCGAGGCGGTGCCGCAGCGCGCGCACGCCGTCCTCGCCCGCCAGCTCGGACCGCAGCGCCGCGATCTGCCGGTCGGACAGTCCGTACCGTTTCGCCTTGCGCAGCAACGCTTCGTCCAGCACGGCCGCATCGGCGATCTCCGCGCGCAGCTCCACGAGCGAGAGGATCTGGTCCACGAACCACGGGTCGATGCCGCTGGCCTCGCTGACCTGCGCGACGCTCGCACCGAGCCGCAGCGCGCGCTCCACGGTGTAGACCCGGCCGTCGCTCGGCGTGCGCAGCGCGTCCAAACAGGACTCGACCGTCGCGCCCTCCGGGTCTGGCTGCGTCCAGAACCCGATGGCCTTGGTCTCCATCGACCGCAGCGCCTTGCCCAGCGCCTCGGTGAACGTCCGGCCGAGCGCCATCGCCTCGCCGACGCTCTTCATCGTGGTGGTCAGCGTCGGGTCGGCGCCGGGGAACTTCTCGAACGCGAACCGGGGCACCTTCACCACGACGTAGTCCAGCGTCGGCTCGAACGAGGCAGGGGTCTCGCCGGTGATGTCGTTGGTGATCTCGTCAAGGGTGTAGCCGATGGCCAGCTTCGCGGCGATCTTGGCGATCGGAAACCCGGTGGCCTTCGAGGCGAGCGCCGAGGACCGCGACACCCTGGGGTTCATCTCGATGACGACCATCCGGCCGGTCTCGGGGTGGAACGCGAACTGAATGTTGCAGCCGCCGGTGTCAACGCCGACCTCGCGGATCACCTGGATACCGACGTCGCGCATCTGCTGGTACTCGCGGTCGGTGAGCGTCATCGACGGCGCGACGGTGATCGAGTCGCCGGTGTGCACACCCATCGCGTCGAAGTTCTCGATGGAGCAGACGACGACCACGTTGTCGTGGTTGTCGCGCATCAGCTCCAGCTCGTACTCCTTCCAGCCGAGCACGCTCTCCTCGATGAGCACCTCGGTGACCGGGCTCTCCTCCAGCCCGAAGGACGCCATGCGCTCCAGGTCCTCCTGCGTGTGGGCCATGCCGGAGCCGAGCCCACCCATGGTGAACGACGGCCGGATGACGACCGGCAGCCCGACCTCGGCGACGGTGTCGTGCACCTCGGCCATGGAGTGACACACCCTGCTGCGCGGCACCTCGCCGCCGATGGCGCGCACGATGTCCTTGAACTTCTGCCGGTCCTCGCCGCGCTGGATCGCGTCGATGTTCGCGCCGATCAGCTCGACGCCGTACTTCCGCAGCACGCCGCGCTCGTCGAGGGCGACGGCGGCGTTGAGCGCGGTCTGCCCGCCGAGGGTGGCGAGCAGGCTGTCGACCGGCCGCCCAGCTTCTGCTTCCCTGGCGATGACCTGCTCAAGGAAGTCCGGGGTCACCGGCTCGATGTAGGTGGCGTCGGCGAACTCCGGGTCGGTCATGATCGTCGCCGGGTTGGAGTTGACCAGGCTGACGCGCAGCCCCTCCTCCCGCAGTACCCGGCACGCCTGCGTGCCCGAGTAGTCGAACTCGGCTGCCTGGCCGATCACGATCGGGCCGGAGCCGATCACGAGCACGTGCTCGATGTCTGTGCGCTTGGGCATTACTTCGTCTTCTCCATCAGCGTTGCGAAGTCGTCGAACAGCGGCGCGGCGTCGTGCGGGCCAGCCGCGGCCTCGGGGTGGTACTGCACCGAGAAGGCGGGCACGTCCAGCGCCCGGACGCCCTCGACGCAGCCGTCGTTCGGGCAGTAGTGGCTGACGACGGCCTTGCCGTAGGGGGTGTCGAACTCCGTGCCCGGCTCGCCGTCAAGGGCGAAGCCGTGGTTCTGCGCTGTGATCGCGACCTTCCTCGTGGCGACGTCGATCACCGGGATGTTGATGCCCCGGTGGCCGTAGCGCAGCTTGTACGTGCCCATGCCGAGCGCGCGGCCGAGGATCTGGTTGCCGAAGCAGATGCCGAACAGCGGCAGCTTCCGCGCCAGCACGGCCTTGGTCAGCTCGGTGGCGTGCGTGGTGGTGGCCGGGTCGCCGGGGCCGTTGGAGAGGAACACGCCGTCCGGCTGCACCGCGAGGACGTCGTCGATGCTGGACGTCGCGGGGAGCACGTGCACCTCCATGCCGCGCTGCGACATCATCCTCGGCGTGTTCGCCTTGATGCCGAGGTCGAGCGCCGCCACCCGGAACCGGGTCTCGCCCTGTGCCGGGACGACGTACGGCTCGGCGGTGGTGACCTCGCCCGCGAGGTCCGCGCCGCTCATCGGCGGGGACTCGAGCACGTCGGCGACCATCGCGTCCACACTGGCCAGGCCGTCGCCGGAGAACACCCCGGCGCGCATCGCACCCTGCTCCCGCAGGTGGCGGGTCAGCGTGCGGGTGTCGACGCCCGCGATGCCGACGACGCCCTGGTTCGCCAGCTCGACGTCGAGCGCTCGCTTGGAGCGCCAGTTGGACGGCACGCGCGCCGGGTCGCGGACGACGTAGCCCGCGACCCAGATGCGGCTGGACTCGTCGTCCTCGTCGTTCCAACCGGTGTTGCCGATCTGCGGGGCGGTCTGCACCACGATCTGCCGGTGGTAGGAGGGGTCGGTGAGGGTTTCCTGGTAGCCGGTCATGCCGGTGCAGAACACCGCCTCGCCGAGCGCCCTGCCCTGCGCGCCGTAGCCGGTGCCCCGGAACACGCGCCCGTCTTCTAGCACCAGGGCGGCGGGTATGCCGACGGATGCTGTCACTGGTTTTCTCCCTTGTCATTGGTCAGGTAAGCGTCGTCGGTCGCGAGTTCGGCGGGGTGCGCCGGGCGCAGTGCGGCGATCCAGTCGGCGTAGGCGCCACGGTCGTCGCCCCGGAAACCGGTGTCCACCTCGGTGTCGCCGTGCTGCCACGTGATGACGAGCAGGCCGTCGGTGCCCATCACCTTGCCCGCCATGCCGCGCGCGGTGGTGACGTCGCGGATGGCGTCGGCCGCGATGAACAGGTCCCGCGCGCCGCCCCGGTTGACGACCACGCCAGCGGGGTGGCGTCGCAGCGTTGCCGGGCCGCGCCAGCCGACGCCGTGGGCGACGATGCGGTCCTGCCAGCGGCCCGCCGCCGTTGTGGCGACGTAGATGCCGGTCATGGTCGCGATCGGCTCACCTAGTGCGACACCGTCGACACCGTCGTCGGCGGGCGGCACCGGAGGGAACGGCGCGTACCTGGCGCGCTGCGCGGCGGCCCTGCGGCGCCAGCCCACCCACATGGCGCCAGCGCACAGCAGGAAGAACCCGACGACGACCAGGGTCATCATGAAGCGCTCCACTACCGGATCCTCCCATCACGCGCCGTGACCCGCCCGCGCAGCAGCGTCGCCGTGACCCGCGCGGGAAGGTCCATGCCCTCGTAGGGGGTGTTGGCCGCGATGCTGGCGAACTCCGCGCCGCGCACCGTCCAGCGCGCATCGGGGTCCACCAGCGTCAGAGTGGCCGGTTCTCCCTCGGCGATGGGCCTGCCCTGGTCGGCGAGCCGCGCGATCTCGGCGGGACGTTCGCTCATCACCCTGGCGACGTCGCGCCAGGTCAGCAGGCCGGGCCGCACCATCGTCTCGGCCACGATCGACAACGCCGTCTGCAACCCGAGCATCCCCGGCCGGGCCGCCTGCCACTCGCAGTCCTTGTCCTGGTCAGCGTGCGGCGCGTGGTCGGTGGCCACGCAGTCCACGACGCCTTCGGCGAGCGCGTCGCGCAACGTCTTGGCGTCCGACGCGGTGCGCAGCGGCGGGTTGACCTTGTTGACCGGGTCGTAGGTTTCGAGGCGGTCGTCGGTGAGCAGCAGGTGGTGCGGGGTGACCTCGGCCGACACCTGCGTGCCGCGTTGCTTGGCCCAGCGCAGCACGTCCACCGTGCCGGACGTCGACACGTGGCAGATGTGCAGCCGGGCGGCGGCGTGCGCGGCGAGGATGCAGTCGCGGGCGACGATGGACTCCTCGGCCGACGCGGGCCAGCCGGACAGCCCGAGCCGCGCGGCCTGGGTGCCCTCGTGCGCCTGCGCGCCCACGGTGAGGCGGGGTTCCTCGGCGTGCTGGGCGATGACCGCGCCAAGCGCGCGGGAGTACTCCAGCGCGCGGCGCATGATCAGCGGGTCGTGCACGCACAGGCCGTCGTCGGAGAACATCCGCACCCGCGCCGCCGACTCGGCCATGGTGCCCAGTTCGGCGAGCTTCTCCCCCTTCAGGCCCACGGTGACCGCGCCGACCGGGTGGACGTCGACCAGCCCGGCCGCCTGCCCGGCGCGGTGGACGTGCTCCACGATCACCTGGTTGTCGGCGACCGGGTCGGTGTTGGCCATGGCGAACACGGCGGTGTAGCCGCCGAGCGCGGCGGCGGCCGAGCCGGTCGCGACGGTCTCGGTGTCCTCCCTGCCAGGCTCGCGCAGGTGGGTGTGCAGGTCGACGAAGCCGGGCAGCAGCACCTGCCCGTCCGCGTCGATCACCTCGGCGCCCTCGGGCGGGGTGATGGTGGGGGCGATCTCGGCGATGACGCCGTCAGCGGCGAGGAGGTCGACCGGGTCGCCCTCGCCGTAGCAGCGCACCCCCTTGAGCAGCACGGTGTCAGGCACTCTCGGCTCCTTCCGAGGCCAGCAGGTGGTAGAGGACGGCCATGCGCACGTGGACGCCGTTGGCGACCTGGTCGGTCACCAGCGCGTTGGGCGCGTCGGCCACGCGGGAGGCGATCTCCATGCCGCGCAGCATCGGGCCGGGGTGCAGGATCACGGCGTGCTCCGGCAGCAGCGTCGCGCGGGCCTCGCTCAGCCCGTAGGTGATGGCGTACTCCCGCGCGGACGGGAAGAAGCCGCCGTGCATCCGTTCCGCCTGCACGCGCAGCATCATCACCGCGTCCAGGCTGGGCAGCTCGGCGTCGATCTCGTGCGAGACCGTCACCGGCCAGGTGTCGATGCCGGACGGCAGCAGCGTGGGCGGTGCGACGATCGTCACCTCCGCGCCGAGCGAGGTGAGCAGGTGCACGTTGGAGCGGGCGACGCGGCTGTGCAGGACGTCGCCGACGATGCCGATGCGGCGGCCGTCGAGCGAGCCGAGCTTCTCCCGCAACGTTGCCGCGTCCAGCAGCGCCTGGGTGGGGTGCTCGTGCATCCCGTCGCCCGCGTTGATGACCGCGGCCGGGGTGTCGGACAGCCAGTGCGCCAGCCGCTGCGCCGCGCCGGACGCCGGATGGCGGATGATCACGCAGTCCGCGCCCGCCGCCGCGAGCGTCAGCGCGGTGTCGCGCAGCGACTCGCCCTTGCTCACCGACGAGCCGCCCGCCGAGACGTTGATCACGTCGGCGCTCATCCACTTCCCGGCAAGCTCGAACGACACCCTGGTGCGAGTGGAGTTCTCGTAGAACACGGTGATGACGGTGCGCCCGCGCAACGTCGGCAGCTTGCGGACCTCCCTGCCGAGCAACGTCTGCTTGAGCCCGTCTGCGGTGTCCAACAGCTCGGTGATGGTGTCGCGGTCGAGGCCTTCCGCGGCGAGCAGGTGCTTCACGCCTTGTCCTCCTCCCGCGCCGCGCGCAGCAGCACGGCGTCGGAGCCGTCGATCTCGGTGAGCAGCACCGAGATGTCCTCGGCGCGCGAGGTGGGCACGTTCTTGCCCACGTAGTCGGCGCGGATCGGTAACTCGCGGTGGCCACGGTCGACGAGCACGGCGAGTTGCACCGCCTTGGGACGTCCCTGATCACGGAGCGCGTCCAGGGCAGCCCTGATCGAGCGACCCGAAAAGAGGACGTCGTCGACCAGGATCACGATCTTGCCGTCGATGCCGGACTCGGGCATCCGGGTGCGTTCGAGCGGGCGCGTGGGGCGATGTCGCAGGTCGTCGCGGTAGAGGGTGATGTCGATGCTGCCGTGCGGCACGGTGACACCGGAGAACTCGGAGATCCGTTCGGCGAGCCGGTCCGCGAGCGGCGCCCCGCGCGTGGGGATGCCGAGCAACACCGGGGGCTCGGTCTCCGCTCCCACGGCGGTCTTTTCGATGACCTGGTGGGCCATCCTGGCTACGGTGCGCGCGACGTCACCGGCGGAGAGCAGTTCCCGCTCTGCCGCCGCGCCCGTCGCAGCGCGCTCTCGCGACGCCACGTTCGACTCCTTCCCCGCCTCACTGGACGGGTCGTTAAAGGACTCCGGTTCGGTGTTCAGTTGAGCGGCACCCTGGTGCCCTGGGTCGCGAGCGACGGCGCGAGCCATGCCGCGCGACTACCCCACAGACCGTAGCAGGGGCTTCCACTCAGCCGTCCGGGTGGTGTATTCGTGTTGGTCCAAATACCCCAGATGATCGGGTTAACCTGGTGACAACATCGGGTAACCATTACGCTGAGTATTCGACCAGGGAAGGTTAGCCACCCCGCAGGCGGAAATCGGGCCACGACCAGCGCCGATGACCGTGATGGACCGTCCGCGGTACCACCGCAGGCGGCGGAGCGGGCTTGCCCAACCGGCGTCGGAAGGGACACAGGGAGTGCCCGCCGCTCACCAGGGCAGCGGGGTGCAGGAACGGAGATATGAGCATATGGGCGATTACGCCAAGGCGCTCGGGGCCAAGCTCCGCGGGATCCGGCAACAGCAGGGCCTCTCCCTGCATGGCGTCGAGCAGAAGTCCGGGGGCCGGTGGAAGGCCGTTGTCGTTGGTTCCTACGAGCGTGGCGATCGTGCCGTGACCGTCCAGAAGCTCGCCGAACTGGCCGACTTCTACGGGGTTCCGGTCGTCGAACTGCTGCCGGAGGGCAGGGTGCCGTCCGGCGCCGAACCCGCTACCAAGATCGTGATCAACCTGGAGCGGCTGCAACAGCTCCCCGCGGAGAAGGTCGGGCCGCTCGCCCGCTACGCCGCCACGATCCAGAGCCAGCGCGGCGACTACAACGGCAAGGTGCTCTCCATCCGCACCGAGGACCTGCGGTCGCTGGCGATCATCTACGACATGACGCCGGGCGAGCTGACCGAGCAGTTGATCGACTGGGGCGTGCTGCCCCCGGAGGCGCGGCCAGCAAAGGACGACGCCTGATCACTGGCGCCGTGGCGCTGTGACACCAGCGCCGGTGACCGGCCCGCCCGCGCGGGAATGAGTGCGCGGGCGGCCAGGAGGCACGGCGCGGTCTGACTCGGCCTGACGCCGTGCGGTCTGAAGAGCCGTGCGGTCTGAAGAGCCGTGCGGCCTGACGCGGTTTCGCACCGCCCCGAGCGCGGCTAGAGCACTGCGCGGAGCCGGTCGGCGATGCTGCCGAGCCTGCCGAGCACGCCGTTGACGAACCGCGGCGAGTCGTCGGTCGAGAGTTCCTTCGCGATGCCGACCGCCTCGTCGATCGCGACCGGATCGGGGACGTCGCTCGCCCACAGCAACTCGTACAGCCCCACGCGCAGCACCGCGGCGTCGACCGGCGGCATCCGGTCGACCGTCCAGCCCTGCGCGTGCTCGGCGAGCAACTCGTCGATGTGCGCGCGATGCGCCGCCACACCCTCGACCAGCGTGATCGTGTAGTCCGCGATCGGATCGACATCCGGTGAGCCGACCCGGTCCGAGACGAGCGTGACGGCGTCGGTGTCGCGTTGCGCCGCCTCGTAGAGGATCTCCACCGCGCGCCTCCGCGCGTCCCGCCGCGACGGTGGGCGGGCGCGCGTGGCGGAACCGGCGCTCAACTGGAGACGCGGCCGAGGTAGCGGCCGTCCCTGGTGTCGACCTTGATCTTCTCACCGGTCTCGACGAACAGCGGCACCTGCACCTCGGCGCCGGTCTCCAGCTTGGCGGGCTTGGTGCCGCCGGTGGAGCGATCGCCCTGCAGGCCGGGGTCGGTGTGCTGGATCACCAGCTCTACCGAGACGGGCAGCTCCACGAACAGCGGCTCTGTCTCGTGGAACGAGATCTGCACCTCGGAGTTCTCCAGCATGAACTGCGCGGCGTCGCCGACGATCGCGGGCGGCAGCGCGACCTGGTCGAAGGTCTCGCCGTCCATGAACACGTAGTCGGTGCCGTCGTTGTAGAGGTAGGTCATGGTGCGCCGGTCGACGGTCGCGGTCTCCACCTTGGTGCCCGCGTTGAACGTCTTGTCGACGACCTTCCCGCTGAGCACGTTCTTCAGCGTGGTACGGACGAACGCGCCGCCCTTACCTGGCTTGACGTGCTGGAAGTTCACGACGGACCACAGCTGGCCGTCAAGGTTGAGGACCATGCCGTTCTTGAGGTCGTTAGTCGAGGCCACGAGTCTCCAGCTCTCCTGTTACGAATCTGCGCATGAGCATCAGACGGTCACAAGGTCCCGTGTCGTCAGCGTCAGGACGTCGTTGTCACCCTCACCGACAACCACGACGTCTTCGATCCGCACTCCGCCACGGCCGGCGAGGTACACGCCCGGCTCGACGGTGACCGTCATACCGGCGGAAAGTGTACCTACGCCCGTCTTGGCGAGACTCGGTGCCTCATGGACGTCGAGGCCGACGCCGTGTCCGAGGCCGTGCAGGAACTCGTCGCCGTAGCCCGCGCGCTCGATCACGCCGCGCGCCGCCTCGTCGACGTCACCGACCTTCTCCCCCGCCCGCGCTGCGGTGACGCCGGCGGACTGCGCGGTCATGACGAGGTTGTAGAGGTCGCGTTGCCATGCGGCGGGCTTGCCGACGACGAGGGTGCGGGTCATGTCGGAGTGGTACCCGTCGATGACCGCACCGAAATCGAGCTTCACGAAGTCGCCATCGGCGAGCACCGCGTCAGATGGCCGGTGATGCGGGATCGCCGAGTTCGCGCCCGCCGCGACGATCGTGGTAAACGACGCGCCCTCCGAGCCGTGGTCGAGCATCAGGTTCTCCAGCTCGCGGGCGACCTGGCGTTCGGTCCAGCCCGCCCGGACGCCGCCGTGCTCGATCAGGTCGGCCAGCGCGCGGTCGGCGGCGGCGCAGGCCATCCGCAGCGCGTCGATCTCGGTGACGTCCTTGACGACGCGCAGTTGCTCGGTGAGGCCGGGGGTGGGGCGCAGCGCGATGCCGGACGCCAGCCGGTCGAGCGTCTCGAACGCGTCCACGGTGACGTGGTTGCTCTCGAACCCGAGCGTGCGGTGCGCCGTTGGGTGTTCGGCCGCGCGGGCGACCAGGGCGGGGGCGCTGGCCCGCTCCAGCAGGTGCGTCAGGTCCGGCACCTGGGTTTTCGCCTGGATGGCGTACCTGCGGTCGGTGCAGAACAGCGTCCGCTCCTCGCCTTCGGCGTGCACCAGCAGTGCGGCGTTGGAGCCGGTGAACCCGGTGAGGTAGCGGATGTTGTGCAGGTCGGTGATGAGCAGCGCGTCGAGGGCGGCGTCGGCGAGCAGCGCACGCAAGGCGCTCCGCCTGGTCAGATGGATGCGGTCGAGTTGCGAATCGGGCACTCCCCGAGCCTAGCGCTCCGGTGCCTCTCCTACAGTGGACCCGTGCCTGCTTGGTTGGTTCGCGGTCTCGTACTCGCCGCCGTCTACGCCGCCGCCGCTGTCGGCGTGGCGTGGGCCGCCGTCTTCCACCGGGACGCCATGACCGTCGTGACGTCCGTTGTGTTCGCCGCGATGCTGGGCGTCGCGCTCACCTGGGGCGCGATCGACGGCTGGCTCCGGCTGCCCGAGCGCGGCAGAACGTGGACGTTCGCGGCGCTCACGGCCGGTCCGCTCGCCGGGATCGCGTACGTCATCGGCAGGGCGGTGTTCATCGACCAAACCGGCGTGTCCGCGCTCGGGGTGCAGCTCACCAGCGGCGCGGCGTTCTTCGTGCTGCTGGTGATCGTGCCCGCGTGGGTGGGGCAGTTCGTGGGCCGCAGGGTCTCGCCGGATCCGGCCGACCGCGCGGCGGACGACTCAGCGCGCACGGCTCCCCAGCGCTGATCTCTGCGAGCCGCAGCGCTGATCTCTGCGAGCCCAAGGTGCCCTTGGGTACAGCATATGTACCCAAGGGCACCTTGGGCTCGCCCAGCGTGCTCAGCCGAGCACCGACGCGACCGGGTAGGTGCCCCACGCGATGTCGCCCACGGTGCGGACGTCGGACGCGTTGCGCCGCGCGATCCGCTGCGCCAGCGCGGGTGTGCGCAACGGCCAGAGCCGCCCGTCGTCCAGCAGCAGTCCGGTTTGTCCGTGGCGCGAGCGCAGCACCGGCGCGCCGCTGTTCAGCCGTGCCGTGACGTCGAGGTCCGGTAGCGCCGGTCGCCGCGTGAGCACGCCGCCGGGCGCCAGGATCGTCGCGACCGAACGCCGTTCCACCCGCACCAACTCCCCGTTGACGACGAGGTCCATGGTGTGTTCCGGCGACGGGAACGCGTAGCCGTCCAGCAGCCGCAACGCGTCGGCGCGGTCGGCGCACCCCTGCGCGCCGACGAGGTCCGCGCCGATGTGACGCAGGCCGGTGCGCTTCGGCTTGCCCTGCGTCGCGCGCACCAGGTCGAGCGGCACCGCGTCACACGGATCGCGCTCCGACTGTGGCGCGTGCCCAGTGGGGGCGCGGACGAGACCGGGGCCGTCCGTGCCGTCCCCGCGCACGGTGACGCTCGGGTACGGGTGGCCGCTGAAGCTGCGATCCCAGAACGTCAGTCTCGTGCCGGTGTCGGTGGCATGCGCGACGGCGAAGGCGTCCAGGAGGTCGACCCACATCAGGTCGGCGTCGGCGGTATCGGCTGCGGCAGCGCCCGCAGGAGCGTCGAGTGCCCCTTCCGTGAGTGACCAGGTCCGTGCCGCGCCGGTGCCGCTGACCGGGCGGAACCCGCGTTCGCCCAACGCCTGCACCTGTTTGCCGAACGCGGCATCGCCGGAGCGGAGCAGAAACTGGCCCCGGTTCCCGCCCTTGCTGGCAGAGCCGGCCGTGCTGGCCGTGCTGTCGGTGAATAGCAGGTAGAACCAGCCGTCGAGGTAGACGACGGCTGGCCGTCCCGCGCCGTAGCCGTCGCGTTTCGGCCGCTCCGGCCGCACGATCGCCTTGCCGCCGTTGGCGCGCCGCCATCGCACACCGTTCTTGCTGGTGGCGAGTCCGATGGCGTTGCTAGCACCGGGCTTGCCGGTGGTGCCGGTGTAATACATGTAGTAGACGTCGCCGACTTTGATCACCGACGGATCGCAGGTGTACGCGGCGTCGAATCCGCCCTTGCCGCCGGAGAACACGACGCGGGGTGCGTTGTCGCGTTGCTGGCTGCGGTTCTGACCGCGCTTGTCACGGGGCTTGTCACCGGACTTCTGGCCGGGCTTGTCGCCGCGCTTCGTGCCGCCGGAGCCGGTGAAACGGCTGTCGAGGTCACGCGCGCTGGCATGCAGGATGACGGTGCCCGCGCGGCCCGCACGTTTGCCGGTGCGGTTCCGGCCGCACCACCACAGCCGGGTGCGATCGCCGTCCCGCAGCAGTGTCGCGCCGTGGTCCGTGGCCGGGTCGCGGCTCGCCGCGATGACGCGGGGGCCGCCTCGCTGATGCGCCACATCGAGCCGGACGGCGGGCTCGGCGGGTGACTCGGCGTCCGGTTCCTGGGTCCGCGACGACGACGGCTTGTCGGGACCGGTCGAGGTTCCCCGCACCGTCGTGCATCCGGAGGCCACGAGCATTACCACCAGCACCAGCGTGAGTCCGGAGACGCGCACGAGAGGACGGTCTGCCGCAGCGGCCCGTGTCCCCCTGCTCACCGCACCAAGCATGACTGCGCGCTGTCCTCCAACCCCATGCGACGACCCGCCGACGCGGGGTGCCGGGCGTCAGTCTATGGGGTGAAGGCCGGGCTCCATGTGCGGTGTCCCACCTCGGACACAGGCGGGTGAGATCCCACGCGCGCAACTGTCTTCGGTTTTCTCAGCCGGCCGTCGCGTGGGCTTCGGTCAGGGCCGCATCGAGGATGTCGATCCCTTCGCCGGCCTCCTCGGCGGTCGTCGTGAGTGGCGGGACGGCGTGGATGCGGTTGAAGTTCACGAAGGCCAGCAGGCCGCGTCGCTGGCATGCGGCGACGATCTCGGCCATGGCTGGGCTGGTTCCGCCGTAGGGCGCGAGCGGCTCGCGCGTGGCACGGTCGGCCACCAGCTCGATGGCCCAGAACGCGCCGGTTCCCCTGACCTCGCCAATCCAGTCGTGTTTGGCCGCCAGCTCCCGCAGGCCAGGGCCGCAGACGTCATGACCGAGGGCCGCCGCGTGCTCGACGACGCGGTCGTTTTCCATCGTCTCGATGGTGGCGACCGCGGCGGCGCAGGCGAGCGGATGACCCGAGTACGTCAGCCCGCCAGGATACGGCCGCTCGGCGAAAGTCGAGTAGATGGCGTCATTGATGATCACCCCGCCGAGCGGGACGTAGCCGGAGTTCACGCCCTTGGCGAAGGTCAGCAGGTCAGGGACGACCTCGGCGGTCTCGTGCTCGATGGCGAACCACCTTCCGGATCGGCCGAACCCGGACATCACCTCGTCGGCGATGAACACGATGTCGAACCGGTCGCACAGTTTCCGGACACCGGCGAGATAGCCGGGCGGCGGAACCATGATGCCCGCCGTGCCAGGGATCGACTCCAGCACGATGGCGGCGATCGTCGACGGGCCTTCAAGCGTGATGACCTGCTCCAGGTGCGCCAGCGCGCGCTGGCACTCCCCCTCCTCGGTCGTCGCCGAGAAGGCACTGCGGTACCGGAACGGCCCGAAGAAGTGCACGACCCCGGCGGCCCCGGTGTCGTTCGACCACCTGCGGGGGTCGCCGGTGACGTTGACCGCGAGGTCGGTGCCACCGTGATAGGAGCGGTAGGTCGACAGCACCTTCGAGCGCCCGGTATGCAGCCGCGCCATGCGAATGGCGTGCTCGTTGGCGTCCGCCCCGCCGTTGGTGAAGAACACCCGGTTCAGGTCGCCGGGAGCGTGTGAGGCGATCAGCCGCGCGGCCTCGGAGCGAGTGCCGTTGACATGGCCGGGCGCCACAGTGCACAGCGTCGCCGCCTGGTCCTGGATCGCCCGGACGATGGCGGGGTGCTGGTGCCCGAGGTTGGTGAACACCAGCTGGGACGTGAAGTCGAGCAGCCGGTTGCCGTCGCGGTCCCACACGTACGAGCCCTCGGCCTTGGTGACGACCATCGGGTCCAGCGTCGCCTGCGCCGACCAGGAGTGGAAAACGTGCCGCCGGTCCAGCTCGTAAGCGCGGTCGGCGTCGAACATGGCCGTGAACTCCTCACTCATTCTGCGGGAATCCCAGTTCGAGGCCACCCTCCGGCCGGGCGGCCGGGTTGATCCAGCGGGTGGTGACGACCTTGGCGCGAGTGAAGAAATGCACACCTTCGGTGCCGTGCGCGTGGGTGTCACCGAACAGCGAACGCTTCCACCCGCCGAACGAGTAATAGGCGACCGGGACCGGAATCGGCACGTTGACGCCGATCATGCCGACCTGGACGTCGGACTCGAAGCGCCGAGCCGCGCCGCCGTCGTTGGTGAAGATCGCGGTGCCGTTGCCGTACTGGTTCGCGTTGATCAGCTCGACGGCCTCGTCGTACGACGACACCCGCACCACGGCGAGGACAGGGCCGAAGATCTCCTCGGCGTAGATGTCCATGTCGGGGGTGACGTGGTCGAAGAGCGTCGGACCGAGCCAGTGGCCGCCCGCCTCACCGCGCGCCTCGACGTTGCGGCCGTCGATGACGAGCTTGGCGCCCGCCGCCTCGCCAGAAGCGACGAAACCGGCGACCCGATCGCGGTGCGCCTTGGTGACCAGCGGACCCATGTCGGCCTCTGTGACGTCCTGGCCGCCGTCGGCCTTGCGGCCGTCCCCGGTGACCAGCGTCCGAGTGCGTTCGGCGATCCGCGCCACGAGGTCGTCACCGACCGGATCGACCGCCACCAGGACGCTGATGGCCATGCACCGCTCCCCCGCGCTGCCGTACCCGGCGTTGACCGCGGCGTCGGCGGCGAGGTCGAGGTCGGCGTCCGGCAGCACGACCATGTGGTTCTTGGCGCCGCCGAGGGCCTGGACCCGCTTGCCGTACCGGCTGGCCTCCTCGTAGACGTACTTCGCGATCGGGGTGGACCCGACGAAGCTGATCGCGGCCACGTCCGGGCTGGCCAGCAGCGCGTCGACCGCGACCTTGTCGCCTTGGAGCACGTTGCAGACGCCGTCGGGCAGACCGGCTTCGCGCCAGAGGTTGGCGAGCCACAACGCGGCGGACGGGTCCTTCTCGCTCGGCTTGAGCACCACCGCGTTGCCCGTGGCGATGGCGATGGGGAAGAACCACATCGGGACCATGGCCGGGAAGTTGAACGGGCTGATGATCCCGACGACGCCGAGCGGGTCGCGCTTGGAGTGGACGTCGACGCCGGTCGACGCGCTCTCGGAGTAGCCGCCCTTGACCAGGTGGGAGATGCCGCAGGCGAACTCGACGACCTCCTGGCCACGGGTGATCTCGCCGAGGGCGTCGGAGTAGACCTTGCCGTGTTCGGCGGTGATCAGGTGCGCCAGTTCCTCCTTGCGGCTGTTGAGCAGCTCGCGGAAGGCGAACAGGGTCTGCGTGCGCTTGGCCAGTGAGGTGGCGGCCCAGCCCTTGCTTGCCGTGGCCGCCGACGCGATGACGTGCTTGGCGTCGGGCTCGCTGGCGAGCGCGACGCGACCGGAGACCTGCCCGGTGGCGGGGTTGGTGACGTCTGCCCAGCGGTCGGACGTGCCCGCGTGCTCGGCGCCGTCGACCCAGTGCGCGATTGAGGTGGTCATGTGCGTGGCTCCTTCACGTCGCTTCGGCGTCACGCTAGCCCGCGAACCGGCAGCAGCGGCCTGACATACTGTTGGACCTGAACCATCTATCCGACGTTCTGTCGGACCCGGGAAGGTGCGTCATGGCCGTTGTGACCGTCGCTCAGGCGCTGGCGATGCCGGTGCTCCGCGCCGCACGCCCCGAGGTCCTCGCGGGCGAATCAGGGCTGGACCGGCAGGTGCGCTGGGTGCATACGACCGAGCTGTCCGACATCGCCCCGTTGCTACGCGGCGGGGATCTGGTGCTGAGCACGGGGATCGCGTTTCCCGACACGGCCGACGAACTCGCGGCGCTGGCGACGAGCCTGCACGACAGCGACGCGGCCGGTCTCCTGATCGAGCTGGGCCGCAGGTGGACGTCCGTTCCCGCGCCGCTCGCCGCGGCGTGCGACCGGCATGGGCTGCCACTCATCGCGCTGCATCGCGAGGTGCGGTTCGCCGCCGTGACCCAGACCGTGGGCGAGCGGATCGTGGACGAGCAACTCGCGGAGCTTCGCGAGGCCGAACGGGTGCACGACACGTTCACCGCGCTGAGCATCGAGGAGGCCGGTCCGGCCGAGATCCTGGCAGCGGTGCAGCGCCTCGCGGGCGCGGCCGTCGTGCTGGAGGACGAGCAACACCGAGTACTGGACTACCGGGCTGGCCCCAGCGACATCGCGGGGTTCCTTGCGGACTGGCAGTCGCGCTCCCGCGCCGTCGAACACCCCGGACGCACGACGTGGGACGCGACGAACGAGTGGCTCGTCACCCGACTCGGGACGCGAGCCAAGGGCTGGGGGCGGCTGATCGTCCAGGCTCCGACCGCACCGGCGCAGCGGCTGATCGTGGTCGCGGAGCGGGCCGCCGCCGCGCTGGCGATGCACCGGTTGCAGGACCGGCATCGCGACAGCCTCGTCCGGCGGACACATCAGGAGCTGCTGCTCGGCCTGCTCACCGATCCGACCGATACTGACCTGCTGCGCCGGTGCGAGCTGTCCGGGCTACCCACGGAGAAGCGGACGTTCATCGGCCTCGCGATCCGCCCGCAGCTGCGAGTGGACGGCCACGACACACCGTCCCTTGTGGACGATGTGCTCGCCTCGGTAGTGCACGCCGTCCACGGCCTGTGCCTGTCGGCGTTGGTGTGCGAGATCGACCGCGACGTCAGGGTGCTGCTGTCGTTCGCGCCGACCGCCAGGCACGACCGCGCCGTGGCGAAGCTGACTCAGCGGGTGGCCGACCAGCATTCCGTCGTCATCGGCGCGGGCCGCGCGGTCGACCGAGCGGCACACATCGACCGGACGCTGCGGGAGTCGCAGCACGTCGTGGAATCCGTGCACGCGAACGACAAGCTCGTCCACCGGCTCGACGACGTACACCTGCGCGGCTTGCTGACCATGCTCGGCGACGACGACCGGGTGCACGCGTTCGTCACCCGCGAGCTGGACGTGCTCACCGAGCACGACGAGGACAACGACGGCGACCTGCTGGCGGTGCTGCGCGCGTTGCTGTGGCACCCGACCAGCAAGTCCGACGCCGCCGCAGCGGTCCACCTGTCCCGTGCCGCGTTCTACGACCGCCTCGCCAAGATCGAGCGGCTACTCGCGGTCTCCCTCGACGACCCCGACATCCGGGTATCGCTGCACGTGGCGCTGATCGCCGACGACATGGCACGGTAGAACCATTCACACCTGGAACACGGTCAACTGACCGATCGCTTTTTCCCGCAGCGCAACCGCGCTCCCGCCTTCGCCAGGGATATTGCGCGATCCGCGCCGGATTCGCTGTCGTTTGTCTGTTTCTCGCAGCAATGTGCCCGGCGAAGGGCCACCCTGGTCGAGCACTGGGATGCGCAGCCCCGCCAAACCGGCTGCGTGGCGCGAGCACCACTGAGCGCCACTGAGCACCGCTGAGCGCTACCTACCGTAGTGATACCGGCACGCGGCGATGCGGATCTCGTCGTCAGCAAGCTTGTAGACGAGTCGATGCTCATCGGTGATCCGACGCGACCAATAGCCGTGAAAGCCGTGCTTGAGCGCTTCGGGCTTACCGATCCCTTCGTTTCCGTTCCGGGCGATGTCCTTGATCAGGGCATTGATGCGCTTCACGATCTTACGATCTTGCGCTTGCCACCAGACATAGTCTTCCCAGGCAAGCTCGTCCCAAACCAGCTTCATTCGGCGAGGTCGTGCCGCTCGCCGCCGCCGGCTTCGAGCCGCTCGATCGCACCGATCAACCGCCGTGCGTTCTCCGGGCTACGTAGCAGGTACGCCGTTTCCTTCAGGGACTCGTAGTCATCCAGCGACACCATCACGACCGGATCGTGCCCAGCCCGGGTGATCACGACCTCCTCGCGATCGTTGACCACAGAGTCCAGCGTCTCAGCGTACTTCGCGCGAGACTCGGAATAGCTCATCGTCCGCAAACCGAACACCTCCCTTCACGTACAGGAAATTGTACGTGAAGCGCTGGCCGGGATCAAGCCAGACGGCGTAGACGCGGCCGGTGTCTATGCCCGACCGCGGCCATGGGCGTCAAGCTGGGCGCGGACAACGCACCCTCGGCGACGTCTGGGGAGCGAGTTCGTTCTGACCCGCGACCAATTCACTCCAGGTGTTTGGCCACCCAGCGCAGCGCGAGCGCGTAGCCGTCCACCCCGAGCCCGGCGATGACGCCGGTCGCCACTGCCGAGATCACGCTGTGGTGCCGGAACTCCTCGCGCTGGTAGACGTTCGACAGGTGCACCTCGATCAACGGGGCGGTGAGCTGAGCGCAGGCGTCACGCACCGCGATCGAGTAGTGCGTCCACGCGGCGGCGTTGAGCACGACCGGCCACTCGGCATCGGCGGCCTCGTGCAGCCACTCGACCATTTCACCTTCGTGGTTGGTCTGGCGCACCGCGACGTCCATGCCGAGCACGGCCGCCGTCCGCTTGCACAGGTCGACCAAGTCTTCGTGGGTGGTGGCACCGTAGATGTCCGGTTCGCGGGTGCCAAGCCGGTTCAGGTTGGGACCGTTGAGCACGAGGACGTTCACAGCAGCACCCCTCCGTCGGAGCCTTCCCCGTTGGCGATCGCCGAGTAGGCGGCGGCGAGCAGCGACGGGTCGGGACCTTCCAGCCTGCCCGGTTTGGCGAGCCCGTCCAGGACGACGAACCGCAACACCCCGGAACGGGACTTCTTGTCTTTCTTCATCGTTTCCAACAGCTGGGGCAGCGCGTCGGCGTCGTAGCTGGTCGGCAGTCCGAGCGCGGTGAGGACGCTGGCGTGCCGGTCGGCGGTGGCGTCGTCCAGCCTGCCCGCCAGCCGGGCCAGCTCGGCGGCGAACACCAGCCCGACGCTGACGGCGGCGCCGTGCCGCCAGCGGTAGCGCTCGCGGCGTTCGATGGCGTGGGCGAGGGTGTGGCCGTAGTTGAGGACTTCCCGCAGCATCGACTCGCGCAGATCCGCGGACACGACGTCGGCCTTGACCTGGATCTTGCGGCGCACCAGTTCGGCGAGCACGTCGCCGGTGGGGTCGACGGCGGCCTCCGGGTCGGCCTCGATCAGATCCAGGATCACCGGATCGGCGATGAACCCGCCCTTGACCACTTCGGCCATGCCCGCGACGAGCTCGTTGGTCGGCAGCGTCTCCAGCGTGGCGAGGTCGACCAGCACCGCGCTCGGCTCGTGGATGACCCCGACGAGGTTCTTCCCGGCCTCGGTGTTGATCCCGGTCTTGCCGCCGACGGCGGCGTCGACCATGCCGAGCAACGTGGTCGGCACGTTCACCAGCCGCACGCCGCGCAGCCAGGTAGCGGCGACGAACCCGGCCAGGTCCGTGACCGCTCCCCCGCCGAGCCCGATGATCACGCCGTCCCGGTCGAGGCCGATCCTGCCAAGCACCTCCCAGCAGAACCCGGCGACCGAGAGTGCCTTGCCGTCCTCGGCGTCCGGGATCTCGATGCGGTGCGCGTCGTGGCCATGGTCGTTGAGCTCGTCGCGGGTGGCTTCGGCGGTCGCGGTCAGCGACGGCGGGTGGATGATGGCCACCTTCGACGCCCCGGCGACGGCTTGCCCCAGCTCACCGAGCAGTCCCCTGCCGATGATCACGTCGTACGGGCTGGCCGTGGTGACGGAGACGCGCACCGGCTCGCTGGCGCCCGTGCCCAGCTGCGTATCGCCTGCGCTTGTCGGCTCGGTCATCGCTGTCCTTCCTTGGTGTGAAGCATGAGGATCTCGTCGACCACCTCGTCCGGCGTGCGCTCGTCGGTGTCGACCTCGATCGTGGCGACCTCCCGGTACAGCGGCAGCCGCTCGGCGAGCAGCGTCTTGAACGTCGCGCGCGGGTTCACGCCCGCGAGCAGCGGCCGGGCGGTGGACAGCCCGGTACGCCGCATGCCGACGGTCAGGCCGACGTTCAGGAACACGACGGTGTGCCCGGCGAGGCGTTTCCGCGTCACCGCCGAGAGCACCGCGCCACCGCCGAGCGAGAACACGCCGTCGTGGCGGTCCAGCCTTTCAGCGATGACCCGCTCCTCCACCTCGCGGAAGTACGGTTCGCCGTCCTCGGTGAAGATGTCCGAGATGCGGCGGCCCTCCGCCGCCTCGACATCCGCGTCGGCGTCGGTGAACGCGCAGCCGAGCCGCTCGGCCAGCAACCGACCTACGGTGCTCTTGCCCGATCCTGGCGGGCCGATCAGTACTGCCTTGGGATTGGGTTCGGTCACGGCACTCACCGTAGCCGGTCGCCTCACGTCCGCCGCGTACCGGCGGGCGTGCCGTGTGGTGGTCGCCGCGTCAGCGTGACCACCACTCGTTCAACCCGTCGAGGTACGACGTCGCGTTGCGGGACGTCTCCGCGAGCGAGTCGCCGCCGAACTTCTCCAGCGCCGCCTCCGCGAGCACCAGCGCGACCACCGACTCCAGCACGACTCCGGCCCTCGGCACCGCGCACACGTCGGAGCGCTGGTGGATCGCGACCGCGGGTTCCTTGCTCTCGACGTCGACGGTGGCCAGCGCACGCGGCACCGTGGAGATCGGTTTCATCGCGACCCGCACTCGCACCGGCTCGCCGTTGGTGATGCCGCCTTCCAGGCCACCGGCGCGGTTCGAGCGCCGCGTCACCCCGGCGGGGCCGGTGCCGAGGTCGATCTCGTCGTGCGCCTTGCTTCCCCACCGGCGCGCGGTGGTGAAGCCGTCGCCGACCTCGACGCCCTTCATCGCCTGCACGCCCATCAGCGCGCCGGACAGCCGGGCGTCCAACCTGCGGTCCCAGTGCACGTGGGAGCCGAGACCCGGCGGCAGGCCGTAGGCGATGACCTCGATGACGCCGCCCACGGTGTCGCCCGCCTTCCGCACGGCGTCGACCTCGGCGATCATCGCTGCCGCGCCGTCGGGGTCGAAGGCGCGCACCGGGTTCTCGTCGATCGCGGCGAGGTCGGCCGGGGTCGGCAGCGGGCCGTCCGGGGCCTCCGCGCCGCCGATGCTCACCACGTGGCTGATGATCTCGATGTCGAGCAACTGCCGCAGGAACGCCCGCGCGACCGTGCCGAGCGCGGTGCGGGTCGCCGTCTCCCGCGCGCTGGCGCGTTCCAGCACGGGGCGGGCCTCGTCGAAGCCGTACTTGAGCATGCCAGGGAGGTCCGCATGGCCGGGCCGGGGACGGGTCAGCGGGTCGTTGCGGGCGAGACCAGCCAGCTCGGACTCGTCGACCGGGTCGGCGGCCATGACCTTCTCCCACTTGGGCCACTCGGCGTTGGTGATGTGCACCGAGATCGGGCCACCCTGGGTGCGGCCGTGGCGGACGCCACCGGTGAACTCGACGGCGTCGGTTTCGAAGCCCATGCGCGGGCTCCTGCCGAAGCCGAGCCGCCTGCGGGCCAACTGCTCGCCTAGGTCCGCTGTGGTGATCTCCACACCGGCGACCATGCCTTCCATGACGCCAGCGAGGCTCGGACCGTGCGATTCTCCTGCGGTTATCCAGCGCAACACCAGGAGATTTTGTCATGGCGCCTTCCGCGCGGCAGATCAGGCCCATGACCACTGCCCGGGAAACACCGCGATCACCCACGTCGCCGCCAGCAAACCGGGCCCGTACGGCACACCGTCGCGCCACGCGGGTCTTCGCAGGATGCGCGCCGCCATGCCCAGCAGGAACGCCGCACTCGACGCCAGCAGCGTGCCGAGCAGCACCGCCTGCCAGCCGACGACGCCGAGGACCGCCCCGACGCTGGTGGCAAGTTTGACGTCACCACCGCCGAGCGAACCCGGCGCGGCCAGGTGCACCGCGAGATGCGCCGAGGTGAGGCCCACCCCGCCCCAGGCGGCGGCGCTCAGCACGGCTGGAGTGCCCGCACCGGCCGCCACCGCGAGCAGGGCGCAGCCGACCACGCCGATGGCGGACAGGGTGAGTGCGTTGGGCAGTCGGCGTTGCCGGAGGTCGATCGCGGCGAGCGGCACCCCGAGCAGGGTGACCGCGATCGGCACGGGCAGCCACCACGCGGGCAGCGCGTCCGAGACCCAGCGGAGCGCGACGCAGCCGAGCAGGGCGGTGATGGCAGCGAGCTGGTAACCGGCGTTCGACGTCATGCCATCTACGCTGGCCGGTCGCGCTGACCTGCGCAATCACTTCCTGTGCGAGTGGAAGCGTTGGTGGGTCAATTCGGCGAATTGACCCGACGTTGGTGCCATTGGTGGGTCATAATCACCATGGCACCCGCGAGGATGCAGGCGACGTCGGTGACCACGCCCCACACTTCCAGCGCCGTCCGGAACTGCTCCTGCACACCGAAGAAGCCCACGGTCAGCGACATCACGTAGGCGCCGAGGGTGGCCGCGCCGAAGCCGAGCGTCGCCAGGCCGGCCAGCCAGTGCCGCCACACCACGACCGCGATCGCGAGTACCACCGCCGCGACGGCGTTGAGCAGGAACAACGGGCCGACGACCGAGGTGTCGCGCGCCCAGTCGAACCACCCGACCAGGTGCACGATGCCCACCCCCAGGAGGGAGACGGCGGCGAACAGGCGGATCAACAGCGACATAGCCCGGCCCTTCGATCGGTGGTACAAGTCGGCATTAGCATGACGCGCGGTAGTGGCCAGCACCACTCGCGCACCGTGTCTACTCACTATTCGGTGACCACGCCAGCGTGGATTGCGCTACGTCGATGCGCGATGCGCGATGCGCGTCACCTGGCGCAGGCCGGTGCGCGCGACCGTGCGCCGCGACTGGAAGAGTACGGACGACGGGTGATCCGATCGATCACCGAAACCCGACGAGCGAGGATGGGATGCAGAGCGTCACGTTGATCGAGCAGTGGCCCGTCGACCACGCGGCGATGGCCGTGATCAGCGCCGACGGCACGGTCGTCGGCAGCTACGGCGACCAGCATCGGGTGTTCCCGCTCGCGTCGGTGACGAAGCTGCTCACCGCCTACACGACGTTGATCGCGATCGAGGAAGGCGCGTTCGAGCTCGACTCCCCCGCAGGTCCGGCGGGCGCGACGGTGCGGGATCTGCTCGCCCACACGTCGGGGCTGGCGTTCAGCCAGCACAAGGTGGTCGCCGAGCCACGCAACCGGCGGCTCTACTCGTCGGCCGGGTTCGAGCAGCTCGCCGACGCGCTCAGCGAGGCCGCCGGGATCGAGTTCGCGCGCTACCAGCAGGAAGCGCTGCTGACGCCGTTGTCGATGATGGCGACGGAGCTGCAGGGCTCCCCCGGCGCGGACGCCGTGTCCACTGTGGACGACTTGACGCGGTTCGCGGCCGAGCTGCAGCGGCCGACGTTGCTGGACGTGTCCACCCTGGCCGAGGCGACCACGGTGGTGCACCCCGGACTCAACGGCGTGCTGCCCGGCTTCGGCCACCAGAAGCCGAACGACTGGGGCCTTGGCTTCGAGATCCGTGACGGCAAGAGTCCACACTGGACCGGTTCGGCCAGCTCGCCGCGCACGTTCGGCCACTTCGGACAGTCCGGGACGTTCCTGTGGGTCGACCCCGACGCTGGGCTGGCCTGCGCGGCGCTGACCGACCGCGACTTCGGGCCGTGGGCGGCCGAGGTGTGGCCGGAGTTCACCGACGCCGTGCTGGCCGAGCACCGGTAGTTTTTGGTGCCCGACCTTCGGGTCGTTACTGCGGCGGCGACATCACGCGCACCGGCTCTCCTGCCGCGAACGCGGCGATGTCCTCGACGGCGTCCTCGAAGAAGACCCGGTAGACGTCGTCGGCGACGTACCCGATGTGCGGGGTCAGCACCGTGTTGGGCGCCTGCCGGATCGGGTGGTCCACGGGCAGCGGTTCGGTGTCGTAGACGTCGAGCGCGGCGCGAATCCCGCCGTGCGTGACGGCGTCGATCAGCGCGGACTCGTCGATGATCGGGCCGCGCGAGGTGTTGACGAGGATCGCGCCCGGCTTCATCAGCGCGAGTTCGTCCGCGCCGAGCAGGCCTCGAGTGCGCTTGGACAGCACGAGATGGATGGAGACGACGTCAGCCGTTCGGAGCAGTTCCTCCTGCGAGACCGCTTGCACTCCGTGTTCGGCGGCGCGTTCGTCGGTCAGGTTCTGGCTCCACGCGATCGGGTGCATGCCGAACGCCGTGCCAATGCGGGCGACGGCGGCGCCGAGCCTGCCGAGGCCGACGAGTCCCAGCGTCTTGCCGTGCAGGCTCATGCCGACGGTGCGTTGCCAGCCGCCGTCGCGTACCGCCCGCTCCTCCTCCGGGATGTGGCGCGCGGCGGCGAGGATGAGCGCCCACGTGTGCTCGGCCGTCGGATGCGGGACGTAGCCGGTGCCCGACACCACGATGCCCTGCTCGTTCGCCGCCGCGACGTCGATCGCGGCGTTCCGCTGGCCGGTGCTGACGAGCAGTTTGAGGTCGGGCAGTCGTCGCAGCACGTCGGCGGAGAACCGGGTGCGTTCCCGCATGGCGACGACGACGTCGAACCCGGCGAGGGCGGTCACCACGTCGTCCGGGTTCGGGATGTGCTCGGTGAAGACGGTGATCTCGGCGTCGAGCGTGTCCCAGTCGGCGAAGGACCGGGCCACGTTCTGGTAGTCATCGAGGATGGCGATGCGCATGCTCCGCACGCTATCCGACACGTCATGGCGCTGCGGGCTCGGCACGCAGGTGCGTCCGGCGGCAGCGGGCAACGCGCCGCTCAGCGCAGCGGCAGCGGCAGGATGTCGCCGGTGGCGGCGCGCAGGGCGTCGCGCATGGCCTCCCGGGGCGCTGCGTGCCCGGTGAACTGCTCGACCTGGCCGAACGCCTGGTGCAGCAGCATGTCGAGGCCGGTGGCAAGGGAACGCCCGCTCGACTCGCGCGCTGCGGCCAGCGGCGTCGGCCACGGGTGGTAGATCACGTCCAGCAGACAGGGCGCGTGCACCAGGTCGGCGATGCGGTCGGACACCGCCTCCGACGGCACCGTGCTCACCAGCGCCGCCGACTTCTCCGCGAGCGAGCGCCAGTCCACATCGGACCACCGCACGACGTCGACGTCCAGGCCGAGGTCGCGGGCGGCGGCAGCGGTCGGCTCGGCACGAGCGGGATCGCGCGCGACGATGCGGACCTCGGCGAGCCCGAGGTCCGCGAACGCGGCAACGGCGGCAGCGGCCGTGCCTCCGGCACCGAGGACGACACCGGGGCCAGGCGAGCCAGCGCCGAACCCAACGGCAGCGCGCAGCGCGCCGACGACGCCCGCCACGTCGGTGCAGTCCGCGCGCCACCCGCCGTCGATGGGCACCAGGGTGTTCGCGGCACCCACGGCGGCGGCGCGCGGCGTCATCTCGGTCGCGAACTCCAGTGCCGCGCGCTTGCCCGGCATCGTCACCGACAGTCCTGCCCACTCCGGGCCGAGCCCGGACACGAACCCCGCCAGCCCATCGGCGTCGACCTCGTGGCGTTCGTACGTCCAGCCGGTCAGGCCCAGCGCGTCGTAGGCGGCCTGGTGCAGCACCGGGGACAGCGAGTGCGTCACCGGCTTGCCGAGCACCGCAGCCTTGCGCGCCGTTCCGACAGCCGCCGAGTCAGCCACGGTCACCAGACCCCGCGCCGCTGGGCGTCCGCGACGTTCGCCCTGTGCTTCGCGTAGGTGTTCGTGAAGCAGGACAGCCCGTTCTTCTCGCACCGGACGAAGTACAGCCACGGCCCGTTCGGTGGTTTCACCGCAGCCGTCAGCGCGTCCGTGCTCGGCGAGGAGATCGGCGTCGGCGGCAGGCCCGTGTTCCGGTAGGTGTTGTATGGCCCGTCCTTCGCCCGGTCCTTGCTCGACGTGCGCAGGTTCGGCTGGTCGAGCACGTAGTTGATGGTGGAGTCCATCTCCAGCCGCATGCCCTTGTCGAGCCGGTTGTAGATCACCCGCGAGATCTTGCCGAAGTCGTTCGTGACGCCTTCCCGCTCGATCACCGACGCGATCACCACGACCTCGTACGGGCTGTACCCGGTCTTCTTCGCCGCGCCTGGCAGGCCCGCCGCCTCATAGCGGGACGCCGAACTGCTCAGCACCTCGGTGAGCAGTTGCTCCGCGGACGATCCTGGCTTGACGTCGTACAGCCCGGGCGCGACAAGGCCTTCCAGCCGCCGGTCGGCCGGTGCGCTGGCAGCGCCGCGCGCGAGCCACTTCGGCACGCCGAGGTCGGTGAGATCGGCTTTCGCGGCGACCTTGCTCAGTTGGTCAGCGCTCACGCAGGTGCTCTGACCGTCCAGCTTGGTGCACGACGCCGCCGATAGCTGGCTGAAGACCCCCAGGATCGGTTTGCCGTTGCCCTGCTCGACGTCCTGCAACTGACCGCCGCTCTTGAGCTGGAGGTGTCCGACCCTGGCATTCTCGTCAAGCAACGCGTGCAGCGCGTTCGCGCCGGACGCCTGCGCGCGCACCTTGTAGTAGCCGGGCTGAATGCTGCGGATCTCGGTGTTGCCCTGTGCGGCGGCCAGAAACGCCTCCTCGCTTGCGACGACGTCGGCCTCGGCGAGCGTGCCGGCGATCGCGCCGGTGGTGTCGCCATCGGACACCTGGATGACGACGTCGGCGACGCCAGCGCCCTGGTAGTCGTCGTAGTCGAAGCCGAGCAGCTTCTGCGAGCCGAACCAGATGGCGGCGGCGAGGCCCACGATGACGCTCAGCGCGGCGATCCAGCCGAAAAACCGGCGGCGCATCCGCGCGCCCTTGCTTGGCCGGCGCGGTGGCCGGGACGGCGGACGACGGTCCCGCCCGGCCCCTGGCCGTTCGGTCCCTGGCCGTTCGGCGCGTCCCTCCCGCTCAGGACGCTCACGGCGCTCGCCACGGGTCGGCGGGACGTCGGCGGCACGCGTGTCGTCGGCGTACTCATCGTGGGCACCGTGGGCACTGTGGGCACCGTAATCGGCGTACTCGCCGTATTCGTCGTAGCCGTAGTCGGCGTAGTCAGGGCGGGCGGCATATCCGCTGCTGTACCCACTGTGGTAGCCGCTGCTGTAGCCATCAAAGCCTTCAAAGCCCTCGAACCGGGGGCGCGGCTCGTCCTGGCGGTAACGCGGCGGTCGCTCGGCGTCGGGCTCGGGCGCGGGGGGACGGACGTCCGCGGGCGGGGGTTCCGGCGCTGCCCTGCGACGGCGCACCGGGCGCTCCTCCGGCATCCGGCGGCCCCGTGGCGGCGGCTCCGGCGGCGCGGGTCGGGATTCCGGCGGCATGCCCGGTGGCGGCTCCGGCGCGCCCGGCGGCGGCGCGGGACGTCCCCGCCGTGGTGGCGGCGCTTGCCCGCGTGGCGCACCCGCCGGTGGCACGCCCTGCTGCCGCTGCGGTGGGGCCGCGCGCCTGCGCGGCGGGTGCCCCGGCGGCCTCGGTGGCCGCCCCGGCTCGTCGTCGCCTCGGTACGGGCCCGTCACTTAGGAGCCTTCCGTGCCGAGTTCGTTTGTCCGACGCCGTGCGGCGCGTGCATCCAACCACCCTTGCAGAATCTCGACCGCGGCCGCTTGATCGACGACAGCGCGTTGCTTACGACCCTTGACACCTCTATCAGACAACATCTTGGTCGCACTTACCGTGCTCAACCGCTCGTCCGCGAGCCGCACCGGGACCGCGCCCAGCCGCTCCCGTAGCCGGTCCGCGTAGCCGACAGCGGTCTCCGCCGCCGCGCCGTGCCGATTCCGCAGTGTCCGAGGTAACCCGACGATCACCTCGACCACGTCGTGCTCGGCCACGAGCCGCACCACCTGTTCGATGTCACTGTCCGCATCAGTATCACGCGAAAGGGTGACAAGCGGTGTCGCTAGCATAGGGGAAGGGTCACTCAGCGCGATACCTACACGCACCGATCCGACGTCGACGGCGAGCCGCCGCCCGGCGCCGGGGTCATCGGCGCCGGGTGTGTCAGGGCGTTTGCTCATACGCGCGCACGGAACCGGGTCTCGCTCACGCCGCGCCCCGGATGGTCGACTCGACCGCGCGGATCGCCTGCTCGATGCCGGCCGGGTTGCTGCCGCCGCCCTGCGCGAGGTCGGGCTTGCCGCCGCCCCTGCCGCCGATCGCCTCGGCGAAGCCGGGCACAAGCTTGCCCGCCGCGAAGCCCTTGTCGCGGGCCTGGGCCGTCGTCGCCACCGCGAAGCTGACCTTCTCCCCGCTCGGCGAGAACAGCGCCACGACGCCGGGCCGGGAGCCGAGCCGGTTGCGCACCTCGCCGGTGAGCTTGCGCAGCCCGTTGGCGTCGATGCCCTCGGCGACCTTGGCGGCGACCAGCGCGATGCCGTCGACGTCACGGGCCTGCTTGGCAAGCGAACCCGCCGAGCCGAGCACCTGCTCCGTGCGCAGCGTCTCGATCTCCTTCTCGGCGTCGCGCAGCCGCTTGAGGACGTCCTCGATGCGCTCCGGCAACTGCTCGCTCGGCACCTTGAACGTGCCGGCGAGCTGCGACACCAGCAGCTGCTCCTTGCGGACGTAGTGCAGCGCGTCCTTGCCGACAAGCGCCTCGACGCGGTGCACGCCTGACCCGATGGACGAGTCGCTGACCAGCTTCACCAGCCCGAGCTGGCCGATGCGCCCGACGTGGGTGCCGCCGCACAGCTCGCGGGAGTACTCGCCCATGTCGACGACGCGCACCTCGTTGCCGTACTTCTCGCCGAACAACGCGACCGCGCCCATCTCGAGCGCCTTGTCCATCGACGTCGTGAAGGACTGCACCTCGACGTCGTTGACGAGGTACTCGTTGACCTCCTCCTCGACGGCGGTGAGCACGTCGGCGGACACCGACTTCGGCGAGGTGAAGTCGAACCGCATCCTGCCAGGCGAGTTCAGCGACCCCGCCTGCGCGGCCCGCCTGCCGTACGCGCCGCGCACGGCGGCGTGGACCAGGTGCGTCGCGGAGTGCGAGCGCTGGATCGCCATCCGGCGGGCTTCGTCGACCGACCCCGTGACCTCGGTGTCCAGGCCGATCTCACCGGCGATGACCTCGACGGTGTGCACGAAAAGGCCAGGCACGTTCTTCTGCACGTCGAGCACCTTGGCCTCGCCCGCGGAGCCGATCAGCACACCGGTGTCGGCGATCTGACCACCGCTCTCGGCGTAGAACGGGGTGCGGTCCAGCACCAGCTCGGCCTTCTGCCCCTCGCGGACACTGGTGACCGACTGGCCGTCGCGCAGCAGCCCGAGCACCTTCGCGGTGGCCTGCAGGTCGCTGTAGCCGAGGAACCGCGTCTCGCCGTGCTGGTCGAGCAGGTCGCGGTACGCCGAAAGATCGGCGTGGCCGGTCTTCTGGCTGGCCGCGTCGGCCTTGGCGCGCTGCCGCTGCTGCTCCATCAGCGAGCGGAAGCCGTCCTCGTCGACCTCGAGCCCCTGCTCGGCGGCCATCTCAAGGGTGAGGTCGATCGGGAAGCCGTAGGTGTCGTGGAGCTGGAACGCCTTGTCGCCCGCCAGGATCGAGCTGCCAGCCTGCTTGGCCTTCTCCGCGGCGATGTCGAAGATCTTCGAGCCGGTGGTCAGCGTGGCGAGGAACGTCTCCTCCTCCTGCGCCATGACGTCGTTGATGCGCTCGAAGTCGCGGGCGATCTCCGGGTACGACGGGGCCATGGCGTCGCGGACGACGGCGGCGAACTCCGGCAGCACCGGCTCGTGCACGCCGAGCAGCCGCACCG
This sequence comes from Actinophytocola sp., assembly GCA_009377475.1. GTDB lineage: Bacteria > Actinomycetota > Actinomycetes > Mycobacteriales > Pseudonocardiaceae > Haloechinothrix_A. The sequence goes on along the minus strand of WHTY01000055.1, from coordinate 762 downwards.
AGCGGACGATGCGCCGCAGCAGCCGCCGCAGCACGTACCCGCGCGCCTCGTTGCCCGGGGTGACGCCGTCGCCGATGAGCATGGCGCCGGAGCGGGCGTGGTCGGCGATGACGCGGAACCGGACGTCGTCGGGATGGTTGTCGCCGTAACGGCGGCCGGCGATCTCCTCTGCCTTCGCGATGACGGGGCGCACCAGGTCGGTCTCGTAGACGTTCGACACGCCCTGCAGCAGGTAGGCGACCCGCTCGACGCCCATGCCGGTGTCGATGTTCTTCTTCGGCAACTCCCCGATCGGCGGGAAACCCTTCTTCGGCGGGTCCTCGCCCCGGATGTCCTGCATGAACACCAGGTTCCATATCTCGAGGAACCGGTCCTCGTCGACGACGGGACCGCCGTCGCGGCCGTACTCGGGACCACGGTCGTAGTAGATCTCCGAACAGGGACCGCCGGGACCGGGCACGCCCATGTCCCAGTAGTTGTCCTCGGCGTTGCGGTACTGGATCCGCTCGTTCGGGATGTCGGTCAGCTTGCGCCACAGCCCGGCTGCCTCGGCGTCGTGCTCGAACACGGTGACCCAGATGCGGTCGGGGTCGAAGCCGTAACCGCCGTCGGCCTGCGACGTGGTGATCAGGTCCCAGGCGTAGCTGATCGCGCCTTCCTTGAAGTAGTCACCGAACGAGAAGTTGCCCGCCATCTGGAAGAACGTGTTGTGGCGGGTGGTCTTGCCGACCTCGTCGATGTCGCCGGTGCGCACGCACTTCT
>WHTY01000186.1 GCA_009377475.1 Actinophytocola sp. | reverse complement strand
TCGGTGCCACCGCCCTCACGCTGAACGTTCGGCTGCACCCCGACGAGCTCGCTTACTGTGTTGACACCGGCAAGCCCGTCGCGCTGATCAGCTCGGGGTCGTTGACGCAGTTGGCGCGGGATGTTAGGTCGCAGACGTCGAGTGTGCGCGAATGGATCTCCTTCGACGCTGCCGTGCCCGGCTTCGTCGACTACGGTCGGCTGATCGAGGATGCGACGACGCCTGCGCCCGAGGTCGATGTGCACGCCGACGATATCCACAATGTACTTTACACCAGCGGCACAACGGGACGCCCAAAAGGCGCGATGATCAGCCATGGCGCAGCGGCGGTCCGCGGTCTGCGCCTTGCGCAATGGTTCCGCCTCACCCCGCGCGACGGGTTCATCGGCTGGCTGCCGCTTTTCCATTGCGGCGGCGACGAATCGCTGTACGCGACGGTCCTCACCGGGGGAACGTACGCTACGCTGCGTAAGGCTGACGCCGAGACGATGTACCGGTTGATCGAGCGCGACCGGCTGAGCTGGACCCTGCTGCTGCCCGGAGTCATCACCGACTTCCTACACCACCCCGCGCGAGACCGCTACGACCTGTCGAGCCTCCGGTTCGCCATCGGCTACGCGAACATGATGCCTAATGTCGTGCAACAACTCACCGACACGCTCGGCATCGACTTCTACGACGCTTTCGGTCAGACGGAGAGCAGCTACCTGCTCGCGCACGGCATATCGCGGGGCGGAGAGCCGCCAACCCTGCGCAAAATGCCGAGCCCGCTGCTTGACGTACGGCTGGTCGATGGGGACATGTCCGAGGTGCCCGTTGGAGAGCCAGGCGAGTGCGTCGTCAGGGGCCCCAGCGTCATGTCCGGTTACCTTGACGATCCGGACGCTACCGTCGAGGTGTTCCGTGGCGGATGGTTGCATACCGGGGACATGCTCGTCCGCCATGACGACGGCACAGTGTCATTCGTCGACCGCAAGAAGTACCTGATCAAGACCGGCGGTGAAAACGTCTACCCGGCCGAGGTCGAGCAGATCATCGCCGACCATCCCGCGGTACAAGAAGTGTGCGTGTTCGGCGTACCCGACGACCGGTGGGGCGAGACGGTCAGGGCCGTCGTGGTGCGTCGTCCAGGCGAAACGGTGAGCGCCGATGAGCTTGACGCGTGGTGTCGCGCCCGGCTGGCCGGATACAAGCGTCCCCGGTACGTGCAGTTTATGGCGGCTGAGGAGCTGCCGCGCAGCACGACCGGCAAGCTGCAGCGCCACGAGCTCGCCCGGTTGCCGGCTCTCACTGGGGAGCGAGTGTGAACCGCCCCGAGATCGGCGGTACCTACGAGGCACCGAAGCAGTCATCACGGTGGATGAGCTACCCATGACTTCGACTGGCAAGATTCAGAAGAACGTCGTTCGGGAGCAGTTCGCGCACCATTACAACGGTGGTGCCGGATAAGCATGGTGATGGGAGCGGTGATGGGAAGGACGCGGACACGTACGCGCGATCCCGCGCGCAAGCAGCGCATCCTCGAGGCGGCCGCGGATCTTGTGGCTGGTCACGGCTACCACGCCGTTTCCATGGCCGATATCGGGGGTGCGGCGGGCATCACCGGCTCCGGCATCTACCGGCATTTCGAAAGCAAGTCTGCGGTGCTGGTTGCTCTGTTCGACCGAGTTATCGACGGGCTGCTGCGCGACGAGGAACGCATTGTGGAGGAGATCACGGACCTGCGTGCGGCCCTGCGCCGTCTCATCGACGGCCAGGTCGAGTTCGTCGTCTCCGATCGCGAACTAGCCCAGGTCTACCACAACGAGATCGCGAGTCTGCCCGAAGAAGACCGACGCAGGCTCCGGCGTAAACAGCGCCGTTACCTCGAGGAATGGGTGCACCTCGTCGACGAGCTCCGAGACGACGTGACCGATACCGATGCCCGTGTGCTGGTGCACGCCGCCATCGGCGCCATCCAGTCGACCCTGTTCCATAGCGTGGGGCTGCCGGAGGATCAGTTGCGACGCCGACTCACGGAGGCGGCCCTCGCCGTGCTCGGGTGTGGGTGACGGCATGCCCTACGCCTGGGTCTGTCGGTGATTCACCGACAGACCCTCGCCGACGATCTTGACCGGCTCTACGGTGAGCCGAGGCCAGGGGAATTACGTGAGCGTCGAGCGGGAGGCCATGGCGAAGTGCTGCGGGGTAGGCAGGGCGATGCCACCGCGAGTTCCAGAGCGAACATGACGTTCTGGGCGTCCAGGTCGATGCCGAGGATGGCGACGACGCGTTCCAGGCGCCCGTAGAGCTATTGGCGTTTGAGTATGAGTCGGGTTGTGGTTCCCGTCTTACGCTGCCCGTGCAGCAGATATGTGGCGAGCGTGGTGACCAGCGAGGTGCCGTGTGTGTCGTCATAGTTGACCAGCGGCGCAAGCGGCCGTTCGGCGTAGTCGCGCAATTCCGGGCGGGCGGCGAGATCATAGAGCAGCCATTCGGCCGTGGCCTGCTGTCGGTTCCGGATCTGGTTGCGGGGCGGTACGTGCCTACGACGACGGTCAACCCGCGTATCCGGCGAGGATTCGAGATCGAGTACGGCTTCATGAGTTCGACCTGCGTTAAGTGCCCCTGAATACGCGAAACCCGTCGTTCGCCACGATTTTGTGCCATGGACCGTGCCACGACCCTGGGTGGTTATCCGTGGGTCAGGATGCGGAACGCGATTTGGCCGTTGTCACGAACAGTTGTTGGTATGAGTTGCCATGCGGGATGTTGCGCGGATGCCAATGTTCCTGCGGCGCGCATTCGGTGGAGGTCTTTCTTGGTCATTTGCTCGCGTATGGCGAAGGGGTCGTCGACGAGGGCTGTGAGGAGCGCGAGGTCTCGGAAGTGCCGGGTCGAGTCGCCGCTGAGCTTGCATGCTGCGGCCTTGGCGCCGATCGAGGCCAGCAGGGATTGGTCGGGGCACCGCCACTGTTCGGCTTTCGTGGGTCACGTCGACCACTCGGTGCGCTGGAGTGCTTGGGTCCCGCCCGGCATTTCGACGGTCCGACCGGGGCGTGTCGTCGTGAGGTCGGTCCGGGGTCCCAGTCCGTCAGGTGCGAGTATGTCGATCTTTATTGATGTGGGGTTGGCGATGCGCTCGTATCGATGTGCGAGTCCGTCGGGGCTCATTCCGGCTACCGTGAATCCCGCTTGCTGGGGTGCGGTGACCATGGTGCCGATCGCGTTCGGTGCTGCGCGTACGTCGGCGATGACGTCGCCGTCCTGGCTGATCTGCAGAGGCAGTTGTCGACGTTCGAGGACGTGAAGAAGCACCATTTGCCCGCCCACCACAGCCCAACGTGTGCGTGGCTGTTCGGCCAGGTTGAGTAGGGCGTGCCAGAGCAGATTCACCGGTGACGCCGGGGGCGGCAGCGTGATTGCGGGTCGGCTCATCGGCGCGCCCTCACTGCCTGATCGGCGAGGTGGTTCAGCTGTGCTGCGTCGGCCGCGATGGCTCGGGGTTCGGCCGATTCGAGCAGGTCGGCCGCCAGCACCGCCGGTCCTGGGCCAGCGGCTGGCTCGAAGGGCCAGACGTCGCGGGGCAGGCGCAGGACCAGGTTCGATTCGCGCGCCTTCCCGAGAACCTGGAACTTGTCCCGCAAGTTAGGCCACCGAGCCGGCGGAACATAGATTTCTGGCGTCGGGTCCAGCACCACGAGGTCGATGCCACGGCGTGCCGAGGCAGAGCACTCGCAGTTCGAGTGCCGTCGGTTCGCCGGGTGCGGTGTCGCCGTGATTTGGCGCGGCGGGTGGCGATGGGGGAGGTGGTGGCTCCTTCTCGGTCGGTCGCACGATCGTGCCTCGCTGGCCTCGACCGTGCCCTTCGGCTGCCGTCACGACACCCCATGCGCGGAGTAGCTCCGTCGCTCGGTGCGCGGTGCCCATCGATACCTGGTGCTCGGCGACGATCTCCTTCAGCGATGGTGCGGGCCCGCCGTCGATGAGGACGCCGTCG
>WHTY01000053.1 GCA_009377475.1 Actinophytocola sp. | reverse complement strand
TCGCGCACCGTGCGCTGGTGCCAAGCGCACCACGTTCGGCCGTGGCAGGACGGCGGACCCACCGACATCATCAATCTCTGTCTCTTGTGCTCCGCCTGCCACCGGCTCGTGCACCACGCAGGCTGGGAAATCCGCATGGCCGCAGACGGCCGACCCGAATGCCTGCCACCGGAATGGCTGGATCCGACACGTGAACCGAGGCGCTTCACCGCACCCCACGTCGAACCGGTGACATAGCGCCGGACAGCCGTCCCACAACCACACACCGGCCCACCGCGACCAGCACCGCTGGCCGCGGCACAGCCGCATGCGCTATTCCCCGAGAACCTGCCGCGCGTTGCGGTCGATCACCTCCGCGTCCTCGCGCAGCTCCCGCAACTCCGCGCGGTGCGTCGCCACCGCTTCCCGTTGGTACGCGGCGTCGAGCGCGTAGAACATGCCGACGAAATTGCTCCGCACCCGGCAGTCCAGGTCCGCCTGCGCGGTGGCGATCTCCCGCTTCGACGTGCCACGTTCGACGTACCAGGCGCGGTCCCGACTGGCATCGAACGGTGAGTCGTAGTCGTAGCCCGCCGCTGTCATACACGTGCGCCACTCCGCGACGGCAGGATCGAGCCGGGGATCGGCCAGGGCCTGTTCGTAGGCGCGCCCGGCGAGCCTGCGAGACAGCGGCGCCTTCGGCGGGCCATTCTCCGGCAGTTCCGCGCCGAGCGCCCGCATCGCCGCGCCGTTGCAGCCGTCCTCCGGCACGGGTTGGGCCTGATAACGGCCCACCCGCCCGGTCATGACGTCGTCAGCGTCCTCGGACCACGACTGGGCAGCGTCCTCTCCGCCGTCGCCATCATCGACACCGGGCTGGGGTGGCTGGTGATAGCCGTACTCCGCGACGACCCCCGCGTCGATGATCCCGTACCGCTCCATGTGCTCCGGGCCCTTTGGCGGCACGTGCTCCGGCGACGTCGGCCAGCGCAGCCCATAGCGGCGGATGCAGCGCTGGATCAGGACGTCCCACGCGCGGTTCATCCGGTCGAGCAGCGGCTCGGTGTCGACGTCGTACGGATCGAGTGGCAGGTCGAGGGCGGCGAGGTCATCGGCGTCGCGGACGACGGGGACCTCGCCGAGCGGGGGCAGTTCGCTCGGCGAGGCCGTCATCGCGCAGCCGCTCGTCAGTGCCGCGAGCCCAGTCACCAGCCCGCCAACGAACACTGCGAGTGCGGTGCGTGTCAGCATCCGTCAGGAACGCCGGAAGTGGGATTCCAGGTTGTTGTCCGCCCACCCGAGCTCGCTGTAGGCGTAGCAGGTGACGTTGTTGCATGCCGGGTACTTGAGGTGTTTCAACCGGTCGCCCTTGCCCTCGGGGTAGTTGGTCGCGAGCACGCGGTACTGCTTGTTGCCGTTGGCCGTGCTGCTCGCCGTGTTGTACAGCGTGATCGCCGAGTTCACGTAGTACCGGCCGTAGTACGTCTTGTGGTAGCGCGTGCGGGTGTCGTAGATGTCGCCCACATAGCCGGGCCGCGACCACAGGGCGAACTCGCCCTGGTGCCAGACGCCGTCGTGGAAGGCCGTGGTCGAGAATTCGCCGCGTGGGGCTGGTTTCACGGTGGCAGGGTCGGCCGGTGTCGGCATTTCCCGTTGCGCCTGGCTGGAGTTGTCGTCGCCAGGTTCGGCATGCCCGATGGTAGGTGCCGTGATCGTCGCCATGGTGAGTGCGGCGATCGCGGCCAGCGTACGTCCGAGTCGTCCCACAAGAGCTTCCCTCGCGTCAGCGGGCACGTCCGGCCGGTCACGGGCCGGTCGCTGTCTCGGTGATCTGGTCGATCAGCACATACGCTACGTGGTCAGCCGGTTACCGAAAATCGGTCATTGGTACGAATTTCTCTCACTTTTCGGCTCGGAGTGCGTCCTGCGCCGCCGCCACTGCCTCGACCCGACTGCGTAGCCCGAGCTTGCGCAGCACGCTCGACACGTGGTGTTTCACCGTGCTGACACTGAGCACCAGCTTGTCGGCGATGTCCGCGTTGGACTTGCCTCTGCCGAGCAGGTCGAGCACCTGCTGTTCGCGTGGCGTCAGCACCGTGGCGGCGTAGGCGGGCAGCGCCGCGCCGCCGACGTCGCTGAGCGCGTCCAGCACCCTCCCGGCCAGCGGTGGCGCGATGTAGGCCCCGCCGGACGACACCGTGCTGATCGCGCTGGCGATGTGCTCGACCGGCGCGTCGGGTGCCACGATCCCACGCACGCCACGGCGGATCGCCGCCGCGAGCAGTTCGTCGTCCGGCGCGTCGCCGTCGCCGGTGGCCAGCAGGACGACGCCCCGTACGCCGGTAGTCGTGTGTCTGCCTGTCAACCCGCTCAGCCACAGCACATCCGTCGCCGCGATCGTCGTGTCGACGACGAGGACGTCCGGTCGCTGGCGGGGAAGGAGCGACACGACGGCAGCCGCGCCCGGCGCGAGCGCCACGACGGTCAGCCCCCGCCTGGTGTTCAGCACTGCGGCGAGCCCGGTCGCGTTCGCGCCATCCGACGCGCACAACACGACGCGCACCTGGCGTTCGCTCCCCGGTTCCATCGCACTCCCTTCGCCACCTGATGTCACCACGACGTCACGGACAGCATCAGAAGGTGGCGAAATTATGACAGCGCGAACGGTTGGCAAGACACCGTCAAACAGAGCAAACGTTACGAACTCACGGACGCCGGTCGCCACCGCGAGCAAGCTCAGCACACAAGCGATCTGGGTACATCGGAGCGAGCCAGTACGAGGGAGAGTAAGAGATGAATGACGTCGTCGTCGGCAGCAGGGGACGCGGCGGGTTCGCCGGTCTGCTGCTCGGCTCGCACAGCCAGGCGTTGATCCACGCCGCCAAGTGCCCGGTGATGGTGGTGCGTCCCGCCGAGGACCGGGAGTGACAGCGCGGCCCTGACGCACCGGCGACGCCCGCGACAGCCACGTCGTGGGGCGTTGTGCCGTGTGGTCCCGGAACGCTCGTATGGTGCGGGGGGTGTCCGACTCCCGCGCGAAAGGGTCCACGGTGACCGGCGAGCACTTCATCCCGTTCCGCAAACGCACCGTCATCGCGCTCTGCGCCGACGAGCTGCCCGATGCTGACCGGAAGCCGTTCCTCGCCTTCACCGAGATCCTCGCCAGCCTGCTGCATCACCGGTTCCGTGCGCGCATCGAGGAGCTGAAGGACGCCTACCACGCGTTCGACCCTGACGTCGACGCGCGCACCAGCGAGCCCGTCACGACGGCCGAGCGCGACGAAGCGAAACGGAAGCTGGTCGACGGGCTCACGGCGCTCGCCGAGGACGCCAACTTCACCCTCGTCAGTGATGAGGAGTTCAGCAGGGCGGTCAGCGACCACTCGCTGCTCAAGGTGCGGATGGAAGTCGACCACGACGCCATCGAAGACGTGCTGATCTATCGCAGAGGCGCCACGAACCGGACGGCAACGGTGCCGCACTGGTTCGGACTGCGCCGCAAGACCGTCGAGTTCGTCAGCTACGACAAGGTGCTGATCTACGTCGCCTTCCCCGAGGACATGGGCGATGCGGAGCGTGACGAGCTGCCGTTCGAGCCGGGCGCGGTGATGATCAAGCTGTTCCAGGACGTCCCGCGCCGCGACCTTGAGATGTTGCTGCCCAACGTGCGGGTGCGGATGCGGCTGATCGACAAGCTGTTGATCGGCGTGCCCGCGGTGGTGTCCGGGGCCGTCGTCGTGGTCACCAAGCTCATCGCGTCGCTCGGCGTGCTGTTCTTGCTGCTCGCGTTCTGGCTTGGGCTGCGGGACCAGCCGGTGGATCTGGACCAGGCGGCATTGATCTCGTTGGGCGCCGGCCTCGCCGCGTTCGGCGGGTATCTCTGGCGGCAGTTCACCAAGTTCAAGAACCGCAAAATCAAGTTCATGAAAGTGTTATCGGAAAACCTGTACTTCCGCAATCTCGACAACGACGCCGGGGTTTTCCATCACATCCTGGACTCGGCCGAAGAAGCCAAGGTCAAAGAAGCCGTGCTGGCCTATCACCTGCTACGGTCGTCGGACTCGCCGCTGACAGCCGAGGCGCTTGGCGCGCGGGCCGACCGCTGGTTGGAACGGCGATCCGGCAGGTTGGTGCGGTTCGACGTCCACGACGGCCTGCGCACGCTGCGCCGTCTCGGCCTGCTCGCCGAACACGACGACAATTCGGTTTCCGTGGTGGACTTGCCGGCGGCAAAACGGCGTATCGATCACATCTGGGACAACGTTTTCGCCTATAACGACGAATTGGCCGACATCGCCGCTCGCCGATAGCCAGTCCCCGGGGCGGTATTTGGTCCTTCCAGGTTGTGACGATTTTCCGCTGCCTTCCGCCGTGACCGCGCGCACCATGGGCGTCGAGAGTTCCTGCGGGAGGTACGCCATGATCGCCTCACAGACGTCCGTGACCACGCTGGCCTTGGCGGCAGCGGTCCGGGCGCCGTCGCCGTTCAACACCCAGCCGTGGCACTTCGACGTCGCTGGCGATCGGATCGAGCTGCGCCTCGACCGGGCTCGGGTGCTCGAGGTCGCCGACCCCGACGCGCGCGAGGCCCGGCTCGCCTGCGGCGCCGCCTTGTGCAACGTGCGCATCCAGTTGCGTGCGCTCGACCGCGTCGGCCTGGTCGACCTGATGCCCAACCGCGACGACCCCGACCTCCTCGCCGTGGTGCGGATCGCGGGGGAGCGGATCGCAGGGGAGCGGCCCGCGACCGACAGCGAACGCAAGCTCGCGGACGCGATTTCCAAGCGCCACACCAACCGGCACCCGTTCCTTGACCGCCCGGTCAGTGCGAGTGCCCGCGCCACGTTGGCGTCCGCCGCCCGCGCCGAGGGGGCGCGGCTGGTGTTCGTGGACGCTTCGGAGCGCTACGACCTGCTGGTCGATCTCATCCGCAAGGCCGAGCAACGGCTGGACACCAACGAGGCGTACCGGCAGGAGGTCCGGTACTGGCTCGGTGGTCCCGTTGACAGGCACGACGGCGTCCCGATCGACGCGATCGGTCCGGAGCCGGTCGACGACCAGTTGGTGCGGCTGCGTAGCTTCTACCGGACCAACCCGCTGCCCGCGCGTCGGTTCGAGCAGCAGCCGTTGCTGGTCGCCGTCGTCACGGCGGGGACGAGCCCGCGCTACGACGTCATCGCCGGGGCAGGAATGCAGCGCGCGTTGCTCGCGGCGTGCAGCCTCGGGTTGTCGGCGTCGTTCCTGTCGCAACCGTTCGAGGTGCCGGACATCCGCGACGAGGTCACCCGCGCCTTCGCGTCGGACGGTCACGTGCACACACTGCTGCGGATCGGCTACGGCTACCCGGTCGGTGTCACGCCCCGGCGGTCGGTCGGCGAGGTCACCAGCACGGCGACGAACGGGCACGGTGCCTAACCACGCCGTGTCCGACGTTCCCGACGTCGTGTCCGACATTCGCCTCACCGCACTGCGGCGTGGCGGTAACTCTCCGGGGCGAACTCGTCCCGCGCGATGGCCTTACGCGGCAGGCGGAGATACGTCGGGCCGGACACCCGGGCGTGGCGCGGCAAGATCGGTGTGATCGTACGCGAGAGGGCGGCGAGGACGTCCGCCTGCCGTTGCTTGTTTCGACTCCATCGCACGCCGAACCGCTTCCGGAGTTCAGGCGCCAGCGCGCTCGCACCGGTCAGCGTCAGCACGTACCCAGCGGGCACGCGCACGAGACGCCACAACCAGCCGAGCCACGACGGCCACCCGGGTGGCGCGCCAGGCCGACGAATCGTCGCCAACACCAACTGCACGGCCTCGTTGTCGACAAGTTCCTCACGCATCATGGTGTCGCAATAGGACTGGAAACTCGCCCAGTCTGGCGGCAGATCGCCCTCGCGAATGCCGAGCAACCGGCCGAGTCCGAGCCATTCCCGGTACGACGCCTCGATGTCGGCGTGGCTGAGCCTGCGGATGAACCGGTTGTGCAGCTCGACGATCGCGAGCATCAACGTCGCGTGCACCCACGCGTAAGCATGCGGTTCGAGCGCGTGGTACTTGACGCCGTCGGCGCGTACGCCCTTGATGCGCTTGTGCATCTCGCGGACGCGACTCGCGGTTTCGATGGCGTCCTCGCCGCCGTAGATCAGCAGATCGAGGTAATCCAACGTCCGGGTGAGGCGTTGCCACGGCTCGGTGACGAAGTTGGAATGCTCGACGACACCAGCGCCAACCGTCGGGTGCGCCACTTGCAAGATCAGCGCGTACGGCGCGAGCAACAGCCTGCGGACGTCGCTGGCTTGTGCCCAGGACAGCGAGTCCGGTCCGACGACGTACTGACGTGCTTCCTCCGGCGAAGGGCGTACCGAGCCCATGCGCGACCTCCTCTGGCAGCGACTGATCTGCCATCAGGAAAGCGCACTGTTGGCATCCTGTCAATAGCGTCGTGACTCGTGCCTTTGGTCCCGCGAAATCGGGTCTCGCGGCCCTCGCGACGTCACGTCACGGGGCTTTGGCTCGGTGTATGTCCCGTGGAGTCGTGTGCCCGGGACGACGCCCCATGGAGGTGACGTGATGACGGAAGGAACTCATGCCACGAAGATGACGGACCACCCGGACATCGTGGCGATGAACGCACGGTACGACCGGATGGCCGAGTCGTTCACGGCGCAGGCGACGGACGCGCTCACCGTCCTCGCCGGGCTGTACGTGGCCCTGTCGCCGTGGATCGTCGGGTTCAGCGAGACGTCGGCCGGGTTGGCCAGGAACAACCTGGTCATCGGGCTCGCCGTCGCTGTCCTCGGTGCTGGCTTCGCGGCCGCGTACGAGCGGACCCACCGGCTGCTCTCGGTGTGTCCGCTGCTCGGCGCTTGGACGATTGTGTCCTTGTGGCTGGTCAGCGGCACCGATACGACCACAGAAACCGTGCTGAGCAACGTGATCGGTGGCGCGGCGATCGTGGTGTTCGGGCTGATCGCCATGCTGCCGATGTACCTGGCCCGGCGGTCGGCGCGCTGATCGTGCCGTAACGGTGGCCGGAGCGCGAGCCCCGGCCACCGCGTCATGTGGCGTTCGGATCAGCCAGAAGGGGGCATTGGCCCTGGTGCCTCGTCAGCCGCACGAGTGACGGCCACGACCCCGCATGATCAGGCGGTTGTCGGCGTGCCCTGGTGGAAGCGAAGCAGCCAGCCAACGTCTGTCTTGACCCACACCGAACTTCGCCAGGAGACCTCGGTCTCGGCGTAGCGCAGTTCGCTGCGGTACGTGACCAGTGCGACGGACGGCGCGATCTCGTGGACGTCGATGTCGCGCAATGTGGCGTCGAGCGGCTGGTCCGGGAACGCGAGACAATCCGCGCGGGAATAGCGCCGACCGGAGCGCCCGAATTCGACGAAGTCCTCGCTCATGACGCGCTCCATGTAGTCGCGGTCGAACCGGGTGTGCCGCGTCCACAACGTTTCCTCACGGTGTCGCAACTCGGCGATGTCGGTGTCGCTCAGGGCCATTCCGTACCTATCCTTTCGCCACAGGGCTGGCAGACGGTAACGCGCGTACACCTCCGGCAGCGAGCGGTTTGTCGCGCGGCGATTCAGTGGGTGGTGGGCGTGGACTGGTCCCGGCAAGCTGAGTTCGCCGCGCGACACGACGCCGCGCTTGCCGTCGGCAGGCGCGCGGTGACGACGTCAGCACCGTGGTCGTTGTCTCCGGCGGCGCTGCGGTCAGCACCGTTCACGCCACGACTGTGCTGCCCTCGCCGAACGGCTCGGCGATCGCCGCTGCCGCGCGGGGTGTGCCAGTGATCGCGGGCGGCCTGCGCAACGCGACGGCGATCGCCCGGTGGCTCAGCGAGCGGGGCTGCGGAACCGCGCAACGCCCGATCAGCATGATCGCGGCGGGTGAGCGCTGGCCAGACGGCTCCCTGCGGCCCGCCCTGGAAGACCAGCTCGGCGCGGGTGCCATCATCGCGGCGCTACAAGCGGGACCGCTATCCCCGGAAGCACGTGCCGCGTGCGCCTGCTACGCCGCTACGGAGGACGTCGCCGCATCGGTCGCCGCGTGCGCGTCCGGTGTCGAGCTGGTCAGCAGCGGGTTCGCCGAGGACGTCGCGATCGCCACGGAGATCGACGTCTGCGACACGGTCCCGGTGCTGACCGAGGGCGCGTTCAGCGACGGTGCTCACTGAGCCGCGCAGCACCGAGTGTCAGCGCGTCCCGATGACGACGGCGGTGTCGACGTCGTCCGACGTGGCGATTCGTGGTGTCAGGCCGTTACTGGCCATGGCGTCGGCGGTGTTCGCGGCCTGGCGCTCGTTGGACTCGATCAACAGGTGCCCGCCCGCCGCGAGCCACCGTGGCGCCGCCGCGATGATGCGCCGCTGGACGTCGAGCCCGTCCGGTCCGCCGTCGAGCGCGACCTGCGGCTCGTAGAGGCGAGCTTCCGGTGGCATCAGGCCGATCTTGTCGGTGGGGACGTACGGCGCGTTGGCGGTCATGATGTCGACACGCCCCAGCAGGCGTGGCGGCAGGGGAGCGGTGAGGTCGCCGACGTATGCGTGTCCGCCCGCGGGCGCGATGTTGCGGCGTGCGCACGGCACCGCCGTGGAGTCGACGTCCGTGGCGTGCAGTTCGATGGAAGGCAGCGCCGCCTGGAGCGCCGCGCCAACGGCCCCGGAACCGCAGCAGACATCGACGACGATAGCCGACGGCGCCGCGAGTTCGGCGGCGCAGTCGACCAGGAACTCGGTGCGACGGCGCGGCACGAACACGCCTGGGTGCACGATGATCCGCAAGCCACGGAACTCTGCCCAGCCGAGGATGTGTTCGAGGGGTGTGCCGCTGCTGCGCCGGTCCACCATGCCGGCGAGGTCCGTGTCGGAACGGGCAGCAGCGAGCAGCAGGTGCGCCTCGTCCTCGGCGAACACACAGCCAACGAAGCGAAGCCGGGCGACGATGTCGGCATGGCTGTCGGGCGCGTCGAGCATGAGGCGCCTCTCGCGCGTCACGGCGTCACCCAGATTATCTGGCGAGGCGACTCGGCTGGTGCCTGCGGGTCACGGTCCTCGATCCGGTCCAACCGATAGCCCAGCCGCTTCGGAATCGCCGCGCTGCGGTGGTTCAGCTCATCGCAACGGATCTCGACGCGGTCGACGTCGGGCAGCCGCAGCACCTGCGGCGTCAGGGCGCGCGCCGCTTCGGTGGTGTACCTGTTCCCAGCGTGCTCGACGTGGACCCAGTAGCCGATCTCAAGACCGCCGGGGCCGATGCGCCGGTGGGCGCCGACGCAGCCGACGAGTGGACCGTCGGGCAGCCAGACGTGGTAGATGAAGTCGGTTCCCTTGTCCCACAGCTCCTCCGCCTCGCGGCACCGTTCGCGTTGCGCGTCGAGCGCGGCGGCCTCGGCTGTCGCCCACGGCATCCACGGCCACAGGTGCTCCAGGCTGACCGTCACCGCCTCGGACACCGCCGCCGCGTCGTCCTCGCGGATGCGTCGCAGCACGACCGGTCCCGCGGCCAACTCCGTGGGCAGGGTGAAGGGCTCCATCGCTCCATTCCAGTCGCGGCCTCGTAGGGGCGCAAACGGATTTCGTGGTCTCGGGGCCTGGGCCGCGCTCGGCCGCTTCGCCAGGCAAATGGCCGAGAGAAACAGGCAAATAGCACTGAATCCGGCGCGGAACGCACCATATCCCTGGCGAAGCCAGGACGTCCGCCTGCGCGGCGCTTCAGTTGTAGCGCCCCGGGCGTGTTACGGGCTTTCGGACGTGGCCCATGGTTGCGGGAGCTTCCGTAGCCGGGCGACGTGGGCGAGGTGTCCCTGCTCTGCTTCTGTGTCACCTCGCGCTGCGGCCGCATCAGCCCATTGCTGGACGGTGGCGACCCAGTCTTCGTGGTCGGCACGTAGCGCCTGGTTGATGGCCTGAATATGGGCGTCGACCGTCATGATGCTTCTCCTAGTCGTTCGTCCAGTTTTCCGAGTTCGTACCGGGTATCTTCGACCCGGGTGCGGAAGAATGCGAGCCCCTTCGTACGCCGACGCCGGTCGGCGGTTGCGCGGCCGGTCTGACATCCTCGGTGTCATGACGACGGTAGCGATCATCGGAGACGGTCCAGCCGGGCTGAGCGCAGCCCTGTTCCTCGCGAAGAACGGGCACGAAGCGGTCGTCTACGGCCAGGACAAGACGGCGATGCACGCCGCGCAACTGCACAACTACCTTGGCATCGACGACGTGAGCGGCACCGACTTCCAAACAGCGGCGCGTGCGCAGGTCACCGGCTTCGGCGCGGAACTCCGCGACGAGCAGGTGGACGCGATCACACAGCAGGACGGCCGCTTCACCGTCCACGCTGGCGACGACACGCGCGATGCGGACTACGTCATCCTCGCGGGCGCCAAGGCGACACGACGTCTCGCCGATGAGCTTGGCGTGGACATCGCCGACGACCGTGTGCGGGTGGACACCGAGAACCGGACCAACGTCGATCGCGTCTACGCGGCGGGCAGGCTCGTGCGCGCCAACCGCAGCCAGGCGATCATCTCGGCGGGTGCCGGGGCGGTTGCCGCGCTCGACATCCTGGCCAGGGAAGCGGGCAAGGACGTCCACGACTGGGACACCCCGCCGAAAGAGTAGCCCGCCAGTTACACCCGCTCGGCCGAGACGACCGACGGCAGGTCGCGGAGGTGGTCGAGCAGCAGAGTGATGTCGTCGTTGGTGACCATGACGGTGCAGACCATGCTGCTTTCCGGGACGCCGTCGCGGATGTCGACGGACAGATCATGCACCGCGAACCCGCGCTGTTGCAGCGCGGAGACGAGCATGAGGATGCCGTTCGTGCCACCCGTGAAGTAGGTGGCGATGCGACGACGGGCCAGGAACGACGACGTCCGGTACGAGGAATAGGTGGCTGAGCGGGACATGGCGGATCTCCACGGGCGACGAGCTAACGGGGGATCGGGCCAGGCCCCGGGAGATGTCCACGTGATTCCGCGGTCGACAGCGCTGCGCGCCAGCGACCTGGGTTCAGCTGGCGCGCCTCAGTACTACGTCTCGCCTCGACGTCGTGTAGCGCAGCATGCGATCAGGTTAACACGACGTCGCGGGCGGTCACTCGCGCCGCAGTCATCGCGACACGGTGCAGGCCGGTCGAGGGGCGGCTGGCGGAATCCCGGCCGTTGTACCGCCGAATCGACGTCGTGACTAGGCCATTTGGCGCAACGGGCAAGGGTGCCTAGACTGCCGACGTGCAGAAGCTGGGCGAACTGCTGAGATCGCATCGACGTCGGGGTGACGCAGCGACCGGCACACCGCTGTGGTTGCGGAGCGCGGCGCTCTCCGACGTCGGCCTCGTACGCAGCAACAACGAGGACTCCGCGTATGCGGGTCAGGCGTTGGTAGCGGTCGCGGACGGCATCGGCGGCCACGCGTACGGCGAGGTGGCGAGCTCGGTCGCGATCACGACGCTGGCCGCGCTCGACGGCGAGATCGCTGGCGAGGAACTGGTCTACACGCTGGCGAACGCGGTGCAGGCGGCAAACGAGCGCATGGCCGACAGGATCGCGGAACAGCCCGAGCTGCAAGGGATGGGCACGACGTTGACCGCGCTGTTGTGCTCGACCGGCAACCGGCTCGGCGTGGTGCACATCGGCGACTCGCGGGCGTACCGCCTGCGCGACGGCGTGCTGCGGCAGCTCACCACCGATCACACCCTCGTGCAGTCGCTGGTCAGCGCCGGAAAGATCAGTGCGGAGGAGGCGGCGACCCATCCGCGCCGTTCGATGATTCTGCGCGCGCTTGACGGACGCCGCGCCGCGCATTTCGACCTGTCGGTGCTCAGGGCGGTGCCCGATGATCGATACCTGGTGTGCAGCGACGGCGTGTCCGACTTTCTCGCCGACGAGGAGATCGCTGAGCGACTGGGCAGGGGGTCGCCGACGGAGGTTGTCGCCTCGCTTACGGCGTCCGCGCTGGAAGCGGGATCGTCGGACAACGTCACGTGCGTCGTCGCGGAGGCCGTCGAAGGGCACCCCGAATCGGAGATGTCGCCGGTGTCGGTGGGTGCCGTCGCGAACTGGCGCGGGTAGCTCAGCGGTTACATCCGCATCGTTGCCGACCGACGGATGTCTCCGGTATGCCGCTAGCGAGCTAGCGACCGCGTCCCGTGAGTTTGTCGGTGCTCTCGGTTAGCGTGCGAACCACATCGATGGTGGTGCCAGGACGGCGGGAGTTCCGGGTGCGGTGAGTGCGCGCGTGTGATGACGCGAACGAGCACCGTGGTAGTCCTGGCTGGATGTGGATCCGTATTGCTGCTTGGCGAGCTGGGGGATGGGCTTGCTACTGCTACTTTTGTCAGACATAATGGAGGGGTGGCATGCGGATCAGGCGAAAGGACGTGATGACCGTGGCTGAGCGCAAGCGGGTTCGGTTGCCAGGCGGGGCAACGGTGGATGCTCATCCCGAACCCGACGTCGATCTGGCCACTGACGATGTCCGAGACTCGCATGGCAATCGCGTCGATGACGCCTATGCGAATCGAGTGGTCGATCGTGTCCATCGCCAGCTTGGGCGACCGTCGCTCGGCGCGTCAGGGCAGTCGCCACGGGTCAGTTTCCGCCTGCCGGACGAGTTGCTGGCGAAGGCGTGTCGTCGCGCCGATGCCGACGGCACCACGGTGTCGAAGCTGGCGCGTAAGGCTTTCGAGGAGTTTCTCGAAGCGAGCTGAGCTCAGCTGTCGATGCCGAGCGAGAACGCCGCTTCGAGGTCGTGCTTCGAGTAGGTGCGGAAGGCGATGTGGGTCTCGGTGGCGCGGACGCCGTCCACCTTGTTCACCTTTCCGGGGATGACCTGGGCGAGCTCCTCGTGCTGGTGCACGCGCACGATCGCGACGATGTCGAACTCGCCGGTGACGGAGAAGACCTCGCTGACGCCGTCGAGGTCCGCCAGTGACTCCGCGACCTCGGGGATCCGGTCCGTGTCAGCGTTGATGAGCACGATTGCGGTGATCACGGGGCACTCCTTGGTCCGGGTCGCGGTCAGCGGCCACCTTACCCACGTAGCCGGTCACGGTTCGGGCGAGGCCTGCAGCTCCCCGGCGGACCAGCGGTCCGCGCCCCAGCTGCGCCGGATGTAGCCGATGATCCGGTCGATCTCCTCGGCGGGGACTCGCTCTAGATCACCGCGTTCCAGCGGGTCGAAGTGGTAGATGTAGAGCCGCGAGGCGAACTGCTCGAACGGCAGCGAGCCCTCCCCGAACCGCTCACCGTTGCCCGCGGTGCTGACCACGACGCCGTCGCCCCAGTCCTGCCCGCTGTCGTTGTTGGGGTTGTAGAAGTAGACCCGCGTGACATCCTGCGGGTCACGGCCCACCCGCAGGATCGTGATCGCGTGCCAACCGACGTAGCGGGCCGCGCTGTCGGTCACGGCGATGCCAGCTGGCTGCGGGTGGATCAGCGGCTGGTCCCCGTTGTAGCGGGGGTGGTAGGCGGCGTAGAAGTGCCGCAGGAACTCGTCCAGATCGACCAGCTTGCCGGTCTGGACGTCGACGTTGATCCGAAAGCCGCGTGCCGACCACCACCCGTGGAATTCCGGGTTCACCCAGCGATGCGGGTCGCCAGGGCGGTCGACGCAGCGCCGCCCCATCTCGGCGTAGATCCGGTCCAGGTGCGGCACCACGATCAGCGACACCGGATCCAGGTCCGTTGGCAGGGTGGTCGCCACCCCACCGACGCTTTCTCGTGAGGAGATCGGCTGTCCCTCGAAGTGCATGATGATCTCGTCGTCGCGAGCCGCCCACACCAGCACCTGCAGCAGGTAGTCCGGGTCGTTGTAGGCCCACATGGACAGCGCCCGCGCCGACTGACAGGTGGGGTTGTCGCCCTGTCCGACGCCGAGCGGCAGGCCGAGGATCGACAGCACGCCCGACAGCAGGCGGGCACTCGGCGACGGCGTCGAGCCGTACGCCAGGGTCAGGCGTTCCTGCGCGTACGGTGACAACGGCAACGCGATCTGCCGCCACAGGGCGGGCGCGACCGGCGGCTGGTAGAGGATCCCCCGGTCCAGCAGGAGCGCGAGGCCGTAGACGGACTGCGCCGTCTGCGGATGCACGGCCTCCTCGATCAGCCGATGCACCAGGTCGTGGAAGCGCAGCATGCAGTCGCGGCCCGTGCTGGACAGCCCCATCGCCTCGGCGAGCAGGTAGTCGCTCTGGTCGAGCAGGAACCGCAACAGTTCGGCGTGGTAGGGCGACACCAGACCGGTGTCGTGCATCGCCCTGGCGAACCCCGCGGCCTCGAACTGCAGGGCGCTGGCGTCCATCGCCTCAAGCCGAGACCGGTAGACGTCGACGCCGGGGTCCTCGCGGCACGCCTCCGTGGTGCCGTACAGGCTGCTGATCAGCCGGTCGACGCCCTGCCCTGCCGAGCCGAGATCGACGTCAGGGTCGCTCCGGAAGATGGCGATCTGGGTGATCAGCTGTTGTACTTGCTCGACCTGGATCGGCCGCTGGCGCAGGATGCGCCAGATTTCCTCCACCAGCCGGTCGAGGACGCTCTCGAAACCCACGTTCTCGCCGAGATACCGGAAGAGCTCTCGGGTCAGCTGCGCCATCCGGCCCTGCTTGACCCGTTCCGCCTCGCTCGGCGGCGAGAACAGCAGGGCCAGGTTCGTCGCAAGCACCTGCGACAGGAACTGGCGCGCGTCCTCGGCGGAGACCTTCGGATGCGCATAATCACCGCTGGCGATCGCCAGCATGCGGAACTCGCTCACCGCCTCGATGAGGACCGTGTCCGCATTCTCGCTCTGCAGCCCGGCCCCGCACAGCGCGGGCACCAGGACCTCGGGGGTGGCCCAGTCCGTGCCGTGGAACAGGCCGGCCTCATCGAGGTCGGCGGCGCGGGCCTGGACGGCCGCGAAGCCACCGGGCTGCTGCAACACCCGGCGCACCGAGTCCAGCAATCGCCGCAGCCTGAGGTGTTTCCCGAAGTCTCGGGCTTCCGCCATGGCGTGCGTGGCGTCGTCGAGTGCCGCCAGCCGCTTCGTCAGCGCGGCGTCGTCACTCGGATCGTTCTCTGTTGGATTCACCGGGCTTCCCATGGCACGACGTCTCGTCAGCGGAGGCTAGACGTAGAAGTCAAGATCTTCCTGTCTCTTCAGCAGGTCACGCATCTCGTGTGGGTCGTCGCCGAAGAAGTACACCAGACCCCAGTGCGTGCCGAACGCGGTCCGCTTGGTCACGGTCTCCTCCAGCGGCGCGGTGAGCTCGTGGGACTCGAAGTAGTCGTGGTCCTCCGTCTCCTCAGGCACCGACAGTTCGCTGACCACCCGGCGACGCGGGTACACGCCGAAGCAGCCTGCGTGACCCCTGGCGTCAACCACCTCGCGCGGGAAGAAGGTGTCGATCTCCTCCTCGGTGGTCTTCGGGTCGAACGCCAGCACCAGAGCCTGGTAGGCGTTGAAGCCGTAGGCACGTTCGAGCAGCTCGAACACCTTGAAGCCTGGCGGCCGGTAGGCGACCTCCCCGAAGTACATCTCGCCGTCGCTTGTGACGAAGTACTCGGGGTGGATGAACCCGAAGTCGATCTCGAACGCCTTGATCAGCTTCTCGATCTGCTGGGTGATCTGTGGCCGGAACTTCTCCAGTTCCGGCGTGGCTGGGACGAACACCGAGTACCCGAGGGTGACGTACTCCGAGATGTTCAGGAAGCGGATCTTGCCGTTGAAGACCCACGCCTCCACCGCGAACTCCCAGCCGTCGAGATGGGACTCCATCAGGACAGGGAACTCCTCGTCCGGGATCGTGTCGACCTCGTCAGGAGTCCTGATCACCCGGTGCCCGAGGCATCCGGCCTTGTCGAACGCCTTGAGGTGGATCGGGTCGTTCGGGTCACCGTCGAGTTTCAACAACGTCTGGTTGACGCGCTTGAGGAAGCGGATGACGTCGTCCCTGTCGTGGGCTTCCTCGAAGATCCCGACGCGGATGCCGCCGAGTTGCGCGCGCCGCTTCATCAGCGCCTTGTCCCGCAGCAACATCGCCTGACCGAGGAGCCGTGGGTTGCCCATCAGCACCGAGTTGATGGCCCCGGCCCACTCGACGGTTTCCTCGTAGAGCGGGATGGCGACGTCGACACCCATCTTCTGCAAGGTCTCGGCAATTTCAAGCGAGCGGTCGTTGAGCCGTTCGAAGTCCCAGGAAACATAGGGGATGTCGTATTTCTCGCAGTACTCCTCGGCCCAGTCCGGAGCCACGACCACGTAGCGCCGGTCGAAGCGGTCGAGCGCCTCGACCGCGTTCAGGCTCCATCCCAGCACGGCGACGTAACCCTTGTCCGGATTTCGACGAGCCGGCTCAGGGTTCGACATCGACACACTCCTCCCGCTCGACACTCATCACCCTTCACGGGAGACCACGAGGCCACCGTACCCGCTGGCGTTGACGTGCGCGTCGCGGCGAGGGTGGCGCCCAGCCGGTGTGCGGACTAGGACAGATGGGCGCGCCGGGTCGGCCTGCTGCGTCCGTTGGCGAAGTACTCGGGCGACTGGGCCTTCACCTCGTTGATGTCGTGGAATACCTCGCGCAGGTGCGAGCGCAGCGCCTTCTCCGCTTCGTCGGTGCTACCGGACGACAGTCTGTCCACGATGGTGGTGTGCTGCTGCAGCATTCGTCCCAGGGTGTCGGCGACCGGAAGGGACGCGCGGCGTGCGCGTTCCAGGTGCGCTCGCGCCGATCTGACGACGGTCCATGCCGAGTCGTGGCCCGCCAGGTCCATCATCGTCCGGTGTAGCTGTTCGTCGAGTTCGAAGAAACGGTCGACGTCCTGTGATCTGACCGCGAGCTGCTGCTGGTCGAGGATGTCGCGCAGCGTCCCGATCTGGCCATCGTCGATCGTGGCCACCAGCTCGCGAAGTGATGCCGTTTCCAGGGCTTCGCGGATGAACTGAGCGTCAGCGACAGCGGCGGGATCAATACGCGAGACGAAGGTGCCGACCTGAGGGTAGATCTCGATCAGGCCTTCTCCCGCAAGCAGGATGAGGCTTTCGCGCACCGGGGTGCGGCTCACCCCGAGCTGGTTGGCCAGCTCGTTCTCCGAGACCGAGCTTCCCGGCTTGATGCTCAGGTCGAGAATGCGCTGTCGCAGTTCGGCGATCACCACATCCCGTGACGTGGTGGTGGTGCGTGCCTTCGACCTGTCTCCCATGACGAGATCCTATCGCACTAGCGTACTTGTATGGTAGTACTGGTGCACTAGTGTACCGGCCCGTTCAAAGGAGACTGTGGCCATGACCATCAGCACCGCAGCAGAACCAAAAGATCCCTACGTTCTGACTCCGGACGACATCAAGGAGCCGCCGCAGGGCTGGCTGGCATCGCTGCGCTATTTGGGACCGGGGCTCATCCTGGGCGCCTCGATCGTGGGTTCGGGAGAACTGATCGCCACCACCGCGCTGGGGGCCGAGGTCGGCTTCGTGCTGCTGTGGCTGGTCATCCTCAGCACACTGGTGAAAGTCGCCGTGCAGGTCGAGTTGGCCAGGTGGTCGATCGTGACCGGCAAGACCGCGTTGGAGGGGTACAACACAGTGCCGCCTCGTTTTGGGCGGTTGGGCTGGATCAGCCTGATGTGGATCCTGATGGCCGTGGTCAAGGTGCTCCAGGTCGGCGGGGTCGTCGGCGGCCTCGCGGCCGCGTTGAGCATCCTTTTCCCGATCGGTTCGGGACCGCTGGAGTTCACCTCGCTTGCCATCTGGACAGCCGTGGTCGTCGTCGGCGCGATCATCTCGCTCTACTCGAACAGGTACTCGGTTATCGAGCGCGGTGCGGTCGCGCTGACCGTGCTGTTCGTGACCATCACCTGTGCGATCGCCTTCGGGCTGCCGTTCACCGAGATCGGCTACGGACTCTCGGACATTGGCGGTGGGATGCAGCTGGCCTTGCCAGCCGGAGCGATCGGCGCAGCGATCGCCATGTTCGGCCTGACTGGGGTCACCTCGGACGAGATCACCTATTACACCTACTGGTGCATCGAGAAGGGCTATGCCAGGTGGGTCGGCCCGAACGACGGCAGCGACGAGTGGCGGCGTCGCGCCAAGGGCTGGATCAAGGTGATGTACAAGGACGCCGCGGTGTCGTGGGTGGTCTACACCGTCGGCACGTTGGCGTTCTACATCATGGGTGCCGCGGTGCTGCACCCTGCCGGACTGGTGCCGGAAGAGAACGCGATGATCACGACGCTCTCCCGCACCTACACCGACACCCTCGGCGAATGGGCGAGCGTCGCCTTCCTCATCGGCGCGGTCGCCGTGCTCGGTTCCACGCTGTGGGCGGCGCTGCCCGGCTGGGCCAGGGTCGCGGCGAACGCGGTCTCGCTGTGCGGCCGGTTCGACTGGCGCGACACGGCACAGCGCACCTGGTGGATGCGGTTCTTCACCGTGCTCTTCCCGATCGCGTGGGGGTCGGCTTACCTGTACTTCAACTCGCCGGTGATCATGATCCAGACCGGCGGACTCATCGGTGGTCTCTTCCTGATCGCGGTCGTGGTGGCCGCGTGGTACCTGCGGAAGAACGAGGTCGACGAGGATCTACGTGGCGGCAGGTGGTTCGTCGGAGCCCTGCTGGTCAGCAGCGTGCTGATCGCCGCCCTTGGCGCCTACACCGCAATCAGCGTGTTCGGAGTGTCGATCGGATGACCAGAACGATGCGGGCGGCAGTGCTGCACGGAGCCAAGGATCTGCGCGTGGAGAACCGCGACATCCCACCCGTCGCACCCGGCGAGGCACTGGTCGCGGTCGGATCGGTCGGGTTGTGCGGCTCAGACCTGCACTACTACCTCGACGGCCGCAATGGCGGCAACGTCGTCCGCTCCCCGGTGGTACTCGGCCATGAGATCGGCGGCACCGTGGCCGAAGTGGGGCCGGACGTGCCGAACTCGTGGCTGCGGGCCACGGTGGTCGTCGAGCCCGCAATGCCCTGCCGGACCTGCGCTGCCTGCGCCATCGGGCGCTACAACCTCTGCGACCGTGGCGCCTGCTTGGGTTCGCCCCCGACGGACGGCGGGCTCGCCGACTACGTCACCGTTCCGGTGACGCAACTGCACCGGGTCCCGGACACGCTGCCCGCACAGGCGGTTCCGGTTCTTGAACCACTGGCTGTCGCCGTGCACGCGCTGCGTCGTGCCGAGTTCGCGCCGGGGGAGTCGGTGCTGATCACCGGTGCCGGGCCGGTTGGCCTGCTCGTCGCCCAGGCGGCGCGGGCCTGGGGCGCCCGCGAGATCACGGTCTGCGATGTGGACACCGCGCGGCTGGAGGCGTGCCGCACGCTGGGCATCGAGCGCGCGGTCGAGCCGGCGGAACTCGGCGGGCTCCGGGTCGACCGCAGCCTGGAGTGCTCCGGAGCCTCCGCCGCCCTGCCCGGTGTGCTCGCCGCGACCAGACCGGGCGGGCGGGTGGTCCTCGTCGGGACCATGCCTGCGGGCGACATCGCGGCCCGGCTCGGCCTAGTGCAACGCTACGAAGTCGACCTCGTCGGCACGTTCCGTTACGCGGCGAGCTTTTCGGCGGCGGTTGACCTTGTCGAGCGCGGCGCGGTCGACGTGACGTCGTTGGTCACCGCCTCCTTTCCCCTGCACGAGGCGGAAGCGGCCTTCTCGCACGCGGTGAGCATGGCCGGGTTGAAGACCGTCGTCGACTGTGGTCAGGGAACCGCCTCATGAAGGGATGGACATGAAGATCGTTGACGCGAAGGTGATCGTGACCTCGCCAGGGCGGAATTTCGTGACGTTGAAGATCACCACGGACGACGGTCTGACCGGGGTAGGGGACGCCACGCTCAATGGGCGTGAGCTCGCGGTCGCGAGCTATCTGACCGAGCACGTCTGCCCGCTGTTGATCGGACGGGACGCCAGCCGTATCGAGGACACGTGGCAGTTCCTCTATAGGGGTGCGTACTGGCGGCGCGGCCCGGTCACCATGACCGCGATCGCGGCGGTCGACGTCGCGCTGTGGGACATCAAGGGTAAGTCGGCCGGTCTCCCGGTGTACCAGTTGCTCGGTGGCCGCAGCCGCGACCGGGTGATGGTCTACGGCCACGCGCAGGGGTCGACGATCGAGGAGACCGTCGCCGACGTCGGACGGTTCTTGGCGCGTGGCTATCAGGCGGTGCGCGCCCAGACCGCCGTCCCAGGGGTGAGCGGTACCTACGGCATCAGCTCCGAACCCGATCGCTACGAGCCCGCGTCGGCAGGGTTGCCCGAGGCGAGCCTGTGGTCGACACAGTCCTACCTCAACCACGTGCCTGACCTGTTCGACGCGATCCGCGACACGCATGGCTACGACTTCCAGTTGCTGCACGACGTGCACCATCGGCTCAGCCCGATCGAGGCGGCCGGGTTAGGCAAAGCCATTGAGCCATACCGGCTGTTCTGCCTGGAAGATCCCACGCCCGCCGAGGACCAGACCGCGTTCCGGCTGATCCGGCAGCACACCACGACACCGATCGCCACCGGCGAGGTATTCAACTCCATTATGGACTGTCAGCAGCTCATCACCGAGCGGCTGATCGACTACATCCGGACCACCGTGGTGCACGCGGGCGGCATCACGCACCTGCGCCGGATCCTCTCGCTCGCCGAACTCTATGGCGTCCGCTCCGGCGCGCACGGCGCCACCGATCTGTCCCCGGTATGCCTCGCCGCCGCGGTTCACGTGGACACCGCCATCCCCAACTTCGGGATACAGGAGTACATGCCGCACACCGATGCGACCAACGAGGTGTTCCCACATGGCCACCGTTTCCACGACGGTTACCTGTATCCCAGTGAGGAGCCGGGCCTGGGTGTCGACATCGACGAGGAGGCCGCCGCGACGTATCCCTACCAACGCGCCTACCTGCCGGTGGCGCGGTTGCACGACGGCTCCGTTCACGATTGGTGATCGCGATGGACTACGACGTCATCGTCATCGGCGAAGTGTTGCTCGAAGTGTCCACGGAGACCGCCTTCCGGCATGGCACACCCGCCGTGCTTGGCTACTCCGGTGACGCGCTCAACGCCGCGGCAGCGGCGGCAGCGGCCGGGGCGCATGTGGGACTGCTGAGTCGGGTGGGCGACGACGACGTCGGCGAGGGCGTTCTCGAACGGGTCGCCGAGCTTGGCGTGGACACCGCGTTGATCGCTCGCGCTCCCGAGCACAACGGCTGTTACGTGATGCGCGCGGACCCCAGCGGCGCACGGGCGTTCGCCTACCTCCGGCGCGGTAGCGCAGCTAGTGGGCTCAGCCCCGACGACGTGCGGCGTGCCCGCATCGACCGGGCACGCTACGTGCTCACCAGCGGCATCACCGCCGCGCTTTCCGAGACCTCCCGCGAGGCTGTGCTTGCTGCCAAGGAACACGCGAGGGCGTTCGTCTACGACCCCAACTTCCGGCCCGCGCTGGTCGATGCCGCGACGGCAGGCGAAACCTTGCGAGCGGTCAGCCCGGGCGCCGCGCTGATCGCCCCGTCGCATCCCGCGGAGACCGCCGCGCTGCTTGGCTGCGACAGCCCGGACGCCGCGGCGCGGCGACTGCGGGCACTGGGCGCCGACGCGGTGGCGGTGACGTGCGGCGCGGCAGGCGTGCTGGTCGACGGTGGTGACGAACCGCAGCGGCGGCTTCCCGTCGTGCCCGCACCTCACGTCGTCGACCAGACCGGTGCCGGCGACACGTTCGTCGGGACCGTCACCGCTCGGCGCGCACTCGGCGACGGCCTCACCACCGCCGTCGAGCTGGGGCTCGCCGCGGCGTCCCTTGCCGTCGGCGGCAGAGGCGGCACCGGCAGGATCCCTACCCTCGCCGAGAGCCGTGCGCACCTGTCCACGACGGCGGAACGTGGCGGTGCGGCGTGCGCAGGCTGAGCCTGGCGACCGTGGGGTCGGTGCCGCCAGCAGCGCGTAGTGCGCTGGATCCGAGGGACCTGACCATCGGCATGGTGCATCTCGGCGTCGGCGGTTTTCACCGTGCGCACCAGGCGGTGTATGCGGAAGACGCCATGACCGCCGCCGATCAGACCGGGTGGGGGATCAGCGCCGTCACCCAGCGCGGCCCTCGGGTTCGCGACCAGTTGCACCCGCAGGACGGTCTGTACACCCTTGCTGTGCGGGACACGGAGGACGTCCGATACCGAGTGGTGCCCTCGGTGCGTGAGGTGCTGGACGGGCCGTCCGAAACGGACACCGTCCTCGACCGCATCGCCGATCCTGCGGTGTCCGTGGTGACGCTGACCGTGACCGAAAAGGCCTACCGCCTTGATCCCGCCACCCATCGACTGCGTACCGACGACCCCGATGTTCGCGCGGATGCCGCGGGCCGCACGCCAGTGACGGTGGTCGGGCGGCTGGTCGCGGGTCTGCGGCGCAGGCGGCAGGCCGACGCGGGACCCCTGGCCGTGGTCAGCTGCGACAATCTCAATGAGAACGGCATGCTGCTGCGTCGAGCGGTGGCCGACTACTGCACGCTCCTGCTCCGAGACGACGAACTGGCCGGGTGGATCGGCGAATCGGTCACCTTCCCGTCCACTATGGTCGATCGCATCGTGCCCGCCACCACCGACGCTGACCGCGCAGCGATCGGCTCGATGCTGGGCCTCCGCGACGAGGCAGCGGTGATCGCGGAACCGTTCAGCCAGTGGGTGATCGAGGACGACTTCCGCTCACCACGCCCGGCGTGGGAGGCGGCAGGGGCGATGCTGGTGCCGGACGTCCGGCCGTACGAACTGACCAAACTGCGCACCCTCAACGCCTGCCACTCGCTGCTGGCCTATCTCGGTGGGCTCGCTGGGATCGGGACCATCGCCGACGCCGTGGCCGTCCAAGACTTAGTGGCGGCTGCCAGGAGGCTCGCGGAGGTCGAGGTACGTCCTACGCTGCCGCCTGCGAAGGGGATCGACCACCACGACTACGTCGACACCGTACTGCGGCGCTTCGCCAACCCTGCCTTGGGCCACACCACCAGTCAGGTCGCCGCGGACGGTGCACTGAAGATCGGTCCGCGGCTGCTCGACACCATCGCCGATGCCCTCTCGCGGGGAAACGAACCACGGATCGCCACACTGGCCATCGCCGCGTGGCTCAGACATGTCGTTGTGCGACGCACCGACGACAACGCGCCGCTGAACGTCGATGACCCGGCCGCCGCAGCTATGCGAGCCGCCGCGCAGGGTCGGACAGACGTGACCGCCGTTCGACCGGCCCTCCGCGCAGCCGGGATCTGCGACGATCTTCTGGAGGACCGACGCTTCACGGGCCTAGTCGAATACTGGTACGTCGAGTTCGACCGAGCAGGCACGGTGGCGACAGCTCGTGCGGCGGTCGAGTGACGGCTCAGTATGCACAGGCGCTTCGCCGTTGGCGTGTCAGTTCGGTACGACCGTGAACACGCACCGAGGTCCGGGCGCTCTGGCGAGCAGTTCACCGGCGTTCAGGTCGCTGTGGAACGCCCACACGCCAAGCTCCGGCGCGACGGATACCGGCGAACGACCGCCTGCTTGTAGCGGAGGGTAATGCCCGTGCGGGGAGAGCTGTCGGTTCGTCGACGCGGATTCGCCGTTCTTCCGCTGCGTCGTCCATCCTTGGCGATCCGGTCGTCACCATCCCCTGCTGCGTCCCCAGTAGTGGCGGAGATAGGTGCGGTGCGGCTCTGGTGTCAGCTCCGCCAGTCTCAGGTGCAGGTGAGCCTGCAAAAGGGCGTCTGGATCACGCAGGTCGAGCCCGCTGATTGTCTGAAGCCGTCGAAGTCGGTGCCGAAACGTGTTGGGATGGACGTGGACCCGTGCGGCAGCCTTGGATACGTCGCCGCAGGCGTCCAGGTAGGCCTGCAACGTTGGGACGAAATCGGTGTGCTGCTCGTGATCGTGGCGCTGAAGTTCGGCGACCGGCCCGGTCAGCTGGCGACCTTGGCCGTGCACGACATCGGCGAGCTCCAGGAGGAGTGACTGCAGCTGCACATCGGCGAGCGTGGCGATCTGACCGCCGCCGGGTCGGCCACGCAGCACCCGGAGAACACGGTCGGCCTCCTCCCGCGCGGCCGGGATCTGATCGGCGGAGTCCGCAACGCCGCCCACCGCTACGTTCGTGTCGAGCCTGCTCTGCAGCCGACGGACGAAATCCTTCGCCATGCGCACCGACTCCGTACGCGCCTGAGTCACGGGCATCGCGGCGCGCCACGGCGCGAGCGCGTAGACCACCTCACCTACCTGGCTCGTGGCCGCCTGGGGACGAACGACGCCAAGATGCAGCGTCAATGCGTCGAAGACGGCTCGGCGGCGTAGCTCGCTATCCTGCTCGTCCCGTCCGGCGGTCGCCTGTGCGGCGAGGACACAGACTTTGTGATCGGTGATGCCGAGCCGTGCCGCGGCATCCGCTGATCCGCTGCCGCCGCTGAGCACGCTCGAGGCCTCCTCGGCTCGGAGGGTGAGGTGTGCGTCCTGGTGCGCTCGCTGCCGCAGGAGGTGGACCGCAACCACCTTGGTGACGTCGCTCAGGTGACGCCGCTGCTCGGCGGAGAAGGGTCGCTTCACCACCACCCACAGGTAGCCGAGGACTTTGGCGCCCGCGCGCACGGCCATGGCCATGCGCGGCAGTGCATCCGCCGACGCAGGCTCGATGAAAATCGGTTCCTCGCTGGTGTCCAGCTGCTGGAAGACTCCGCGCGCCTGCAGCGCCTCGACGATCCATGATGGGGCCTGCCGACCGAGGATGGCTTCAACGCGCGCCGTGTCCGCCTCGTCCTGGCGTGCCGACCAAGCCAACACGCGGAAGGAGCGATCCTCCAGTGCGACCGGGGCGTCGAACAGCGCGCTGACCGCGTTGGCAACGGAGAACAGGTCGCCGCTGACGGCACCTGAGCCCTCGTCACTCACGAGCGCGCGCACCGCGTCGGCGAGGTGGATCCACGAGGCATCGCGGGCGAGCTCAAGCACCGCGACTCCCGACGATGTGACGGCTTCGCGGAGCTGTTCGTCGACCTCAAGCGGCGCTTTGACGACGACGGCTGTGGCCTGGTGCGCACCAGCTTCACGGAGCAGCCGTGCCACGGCGGCGGTCCCCGAGATCGCCACCGCAAGCAGCATGGTGTCGGCAGGCCAGCCACCTGGATCGTGTGGGTCGTGGATGGTGACCGCTCGCACGACCTGGCTGTCAGACTGCCGCGCCTGCGGGGCTGCGGCAACCGACAGCAACGAGCCCCCGAGTGCGTTGATGATGCGGTCGAGGCTTGCCGCATTCCGGGTCGCTTCAGTCACCAGCACAGCGTAGAAGCACGTAAAAAGACCCACCAGAACTAGCTTCTCACATTCTGGGAACAGTCGTGCGCTGCCACCAAGATCCAGCTTGAGGTTCGTGGTGCACGCCCTCCCCAAGCGTCCCGTGAGCCGTCGAGACTATGCGCTACATCACCCGATCCGTGGGTTCCGGCCGCCCGGCCCGCCCACCGAGCGAAGAGGAGGAGCGCGCCATGTCGACTCCGTTTGCCACGCTTGATGTGGAGCGCAACCTGAAACGAACGGTCACGCTCCCGCAGGCGCTTGGCGTGTCGTTCCAAAGCATCGTCGGTGGTGGCGTCATCGCGCTCACCGGTATCGCCGTCGGGTTGACCGGCGGCGGCACCCCGCTGGCCTTCCTGGTGGCCGCCATCGCGGTGATCCTCTACTCGCTGCCGATCTCCATGGTCGGTAGCGCGATGCCGCTGGTGGGAGCCCGGTACAGCTACGCGGCTCGGCTCATCAATCCCGCCACCGGATTCGCCACCATGTGGCTGTCCATTCTGGTGACGATCCAGCTCAGCCTGCTGGCGCTGGCCGCGGCAGCCTCGGTGCAAGCGCTGGTGCCGGGCCTGCCGGTTCGGCCGCTGGCGATGGTGCTGATGACGGTGTTCTTCCTCGCGAACCTGTTCGGTATCACCTTCTCCAACCGCGTCGGCATCGTGCTGTCGTTCGTGATGGTCGCGGCGTTCGCCCTCTACGCGGTGATCGGTGTTCCGCAGGTCGATTGGAGCGCTTTCCAGGAGATCGCACCCAACGGGATCGACAACTTCGTGCTCGCGATCGCGCTGCTGACCTTCGCCGTGACCGGCGGGTCGTTCGTCGCGGAACTCGGGCGGGAGATGAAGCGTCCTGGCCGCGACATCCCGCTGTCGGTGATCGGTGGCACGGCGCTTGCCGGTGTGCTGTATGTGATCATGGCGCTCCCGGCGGCCGGGGCGATTCCCGCGTCGCAGGCGGCGGGCGAGCCGCTGACGGCGGCGGCCGAGCACATCCTGCCGAGCGGGCCGTTCGCGTTCTTCGTGCTGGGCGGCGCGGTCGTGGCCATCGTCGGGGCACTCAACGCCCTGCTGGCGACCGCGACGAAGCCGATCCTGGCCGCGATCGGTGACGGCTGGCTGCCCCGCGGGCTCGGTGCCGTCAACGAGCGCTTCGGCACCCCGCACTGGCTGCTGGCCCTGCTCTACGTCATTGGCGCCGTGCCGGTGCTGGTAGGGCTCAGCCTGGAAGACATCGCGAAATCGGCGTCCATCGCCGCGGGTCCGGTGCTGGCGATCATCATCGTCGCGTCCTACCGGCTGCGATCCCGCTACCCCGAGCTGCACGCCGCGGCGCCGTTCACGCTCAACCGCGGACTCCATCTGACCATCGCCGTCCTCGGCACCGCCGTGCTGGCCGCGCAGACCTACTTGTTGATCACCAAGGTGGGCGGCGCCGTGGCCGTGGCGCTCGCCGTGTGGGTCCTGCTCGGCGTGCTGCTGTGGTGGCGCCGGCGTGATCACGTGGCCGCGGTCCTCCGCGTCCGGGAGCGGGGCGAGCCGATGGAACCGGCGACGCCACGGTCGTGAACCGGAACACCAGAGCAACTCGAGACGGCAAGGAGAGGCAGTTGACGACACGGTTGATCCTGCTCGGCACCGCGGCGGGGCCCGCTCCCAAGCGCACCCGTAGCGCACCGGCGCAGGTGGTGGTTGCCGACGGCGCCAGCTACGTGATCGATTGTGGCAGCGGTGTGGCGCGGCAGATGGTGCACGCGGGCGTTCCGCTCGACTCACTCCGGTCGGTGTTCGTCACCCACCACCACTCGGACCACAATGCCGACTACGGCAACCTGTTCCTGCACGCCTGGGCATCGAACCTGGAACACGTGGTCACGACCGTCGGGCCCCCGCCACTGGCGGAGATGACCGAGCAGTTCTTCCACCTCAACCGGTTCGACATCGACACGCGCATCGCCGACGAGGGGCTGCCGCCGCTGCCGGACCTCGTCAAGCCCGAGGAGGTCACCGCAGGCGGGGTCGTGTACCGCGACGACCGCGTCCGGGTGACCGCGACGACGGTGCACCACCCGCCGATCGAGATCGCGCTGGCCTACCGCATCGACACCGCCGACCGGTCGATCGTGATCTCCGGCGACACCGCGCCGTGCGACGCGCTCGTCGAGCTCGCTCGGGGTGCCGACATCCTGGTACACGAGGTGATGTACCGGCCGGCCGTGGACGACCTTGTCGCCGGCTTCAACGCCACGCGGCTGCGCGAACACCTGCTCGCCAGCCACACCGATGTGGACGACGTCGGCCGGATCGCCCAGCGAGCCGGGGTGAGCCACCTGGTGCTGTCGCACCTCGTGCCGACCGACGTCGACATTCCCGACGAGGTGTGGCACAAGCACGCGCAGCAGGGATTCGATGGCGACGTGACCGTTGGCCGCGACCTGATGGAGCTCTGAGGAGGGGGCTATGCACCCATCGCGAATCGACCGCGCCGCGTGCAGGCAGGCCGATGCCACCGATCCGCTGGCGCACGTGCGTGACGAGTTCGTGCTGCCGGACGGGGTGACCTACCTCGACGGCAATTCGCTGGGACCGCCACCACGGGACGCCGAACGGCGGCTGCGGGAGATGGCGACGGTCGAGTGGGGTCAGGGCCTGGTGCGCAGCTGGAACGACGCCGGGTGGTTCGACAAGCCGCTCGCGCTGGGCGATCGTGTGGCCCCACTGATCGGCGCCGACCCCGGTGAGGTGGTGGTCTGCGATTCCACCTCGGTCAACCTGTTCAAGGTGGTGCTGGCGGCGCTGGCGCTGCGGCCCGGCCGGACGGCGGTGGTCGCCGAGTCCGGCAGCTTCCCGACCGATCTCTACGTGACCGAGGGAGCCGCCGGTCTGCTTGGCGGCTACGAGCACCGGCTGATCGCCGAGGGCGGTCCGGCGCTCGCGGACGTGCTCGATGACGACGTGGCCGTGGTGCTGCTCAGCCAGGTGGACTACCGGACGGGCCGGTTGCTCGACATGGCGGCGCTGACCGAGCGGGCCCACCGGCATGGCGTGCTGGTGGTGTGGGACCTGTGCCACAGCGCGGGCGCGCTCCCGGTGGCGGTGAACGACGCGGGCGTGGACTTCGCCGTGGGATGTACTTACAAGTACCTCAACGGCGGGCCGGGAGCGCCCGCGTTCCTGTTCGCCGCGGCCCGGCACCAGGATGCGGCCCGTAACCCGGTGCCCGGGTGGCACGGGCATGCCGACCCGTTCGCGTTCACCACCGCCTACCGGCCCGCCGCCGGGGTGGCGCGGTTCCGGACCGGTACGCCACCGATGCTGTCCTACGCCCCGCTGGAAGCCAGCCTGGACCTCTGGCAGCGGGTCGACCTGGCCGCCGTCCGCGACAAGAGCCTGCGGTTGACCGACCTGTTCATCCAGCTCGTCGATCAGGAATGCGCCGGGTTGGGGCTGGAGGTCGCGTCCCCGCGCGATGCCGCGCAGCGAGGCAGCCAGGTCGCGGTGCGGCACGAGCACGGCTACGCGGTGATGCGGGCGCTGATCGAGCGGGGCGTGATCGGCGACTTCCGCGCACCGGACCTGATGCGGTTCGGCTTCACCCCGCTGTATCTGCGGTACGCGGACGTGTGGGACGCGGTGCAGGTGCTGCGCGAGGTGCTGCGTGCCGAGCTCTGGCGGGACGAGCGCTACGCGGTCCGCGCGACGGTGACGTGACCGACAGAAGTGCCCGTCAGCGAGCACCTGCCCGACGCGGGCTCGCCCAACGATCCAGGCGGCCACGCTGACCGCGCGGCAAGCAAACCGACCTTCACCCTCAAGTTTGGGGTCGAACCCCTAGGGAGGATCGAGCATGATGGAACGACGCAGCTTTCTCCAGCTCGCGGGTGCCACCAGTGGTGGGCTGATCCTGCCGGGTGGGCTTACCGCTGTCGCCAACGCAGCCGAGGCCGGCCGGGAGTCGCCAGGACGCCTCGCCTCAACCCGCGACGACGTGCCCCGAACCGGTTTCGAACAGCGCAGGGGCGATGGCTGGACACTGCTCGATGAGGAGCTGGAGTTCTTGAGCTCGGTAGCGGCGCTGTCCGACCGGGTAGACGTCGACGTGGTCGGCGAGTCGGTGCAAGGTCGACCTTTGCACCTGGTACGCATTGGAGTACCGCAGCCAACGACCACCCGAAACAGACGACGTTCGGCCGCACTGTGGATCGGTGCACAGCACGGCAACGAGCCGGCCGGACGCGAGGCCATGCTCATCGCGCTGCGCGACCTCGCTTTCACCGACAATGCGATGCTGGTCCAGCAGATGCGGGCGCAACAGATGCTCGTGATCCCCACAGCCAACCCCGATGGTCGGGCAGCCAATGACCGCGAGAACAGCAATGCCGTAGATCTCAATCGCGACTATTTCTCGCTCACCCAACCAGAGACCCGGGCAATCCAAGCGGTTGCCCTCGACTGGGACCCGGACGTCGTGGTCGACCACCACGAATACCGGAACTGGGGTGGCCCGGTCGAGACAGACGTCCGCTACCTGTGGCCCCGCAACCTCAACACCGACCCGGCCGTCCGCCGTCTCGCCCGTTCCTTGTGCGAGGACTACATAGCCCGCGGCGCCCGGCGCGAGGGTTGGACAGCCGACGAGTACTGGCGGCACAGCGTCGGGCCCCACGGTGTTTACTTCATGAACCCTGCGGGAGCGACCGGCAACACCGGCGCCATGGGGCTTCGGCACAGCCTGGGTGTGACCTTTGAATCCGTGCGGGACGGCAACCTCGAGGACTACGCCGGCGAAGACATGACCAGCCCGGCGAACAAGCGCGACCGCGTAGCCCGACATGTTCAGGCCGTGGAAGACACACTGCGCTTTCTACGAGACTGTGGCCGGCAGGCGCTCCGGACATCTACGGAAGCAGCCCTCCTGGCCGCACGAGACGGTGCCGATCGAAGCAGGCCGACGTACTGGGGCGGAGCGGATAACGATCCACCTGCCGATGACGAAATCGACGATCCACCGCCTTGCCACTACGAGCTCACACGCCAACAGGCCGACCAGCTGTCCACGGTTCTTGCCCTGCACGGCATCCGAGTTCAACGACGGGAATCCAAGTTCGAGGTGCCCATGGGGCAAGCCACCCGACCGGCGATCCCGCTGCTGCTCGACGAGCGCAGCGACGACCGCCTCGGCAATGCTCGCCCCGTCTATGGCTGCGAATAGCACGTGCTTCGCCAGGGGAGAGGCTCAACGGCAAGGCAGTCGTAGTAGATGGCGGAAAGCATGCTCAGTGTTCGAGGTCGGCGGAGGCCTTCCTGAGATGGGTGAGCAGGGTCTGGGCTGCGGGGACGAGGGGCATGTCGGCAGGGTAGGTGACCCCTACCGAGCGGTTGATGGCGGGAAGGTTGGTCTTGATGGCGCCGATCCGGTCGTCGTCGGCCACGATGAGATGCGGTAGCGCGGCGATCACGTCGGTTGAGTGCAGCAGCTCGCGCACGATCAGGATGGAGGTGCACTCGATGCGGTTGGTGGGGATTGCCAGGCCTTCGGCGACGAAGGATGCCTCGAGCTCGGACCGTAATGCGGTCTGGGCTACGGGGAAGATCCATGGGTAGTCCGTGAGCTGGGCCAGGCGGGGTGCGCGCAGCTGGTGGGCTGGGTGGTCGGCGCGTGCGACGAGGTGGATCGGTTCGAGGTAGAGGCGTTCCTGGTGTAGGTGTTCGGGTGTGTCGGCGCGCAGGCGGCCGATGATCAGGTCTGTCTCGCCGGACAGTAGTGCGTCGTAGAGCAGGTCGGGCGTGGCCTCCTGGACCTCGACGGTGAGCCGGGGATGCTCCCGTTTGAGCGACGTTATCGCCCGAGGGAGTGCCACGTTGGCTCCGGCGAGGTGGGTGCCGACCCGGACCCGCCCGATCTCGGCTCGTGTCAGCAGGTCGATCTGTCCTCCGGCCTGTCGCAGCTGCGCGATGATGGACCGGGCGTGGGTCACGAAGCTGTCACCGAAGATCGTCGGGGTCACGCCGCGTGGGCCTCGCTCGAACAGTGAGACGCCGAGGATCTCCTCGACCTCGTGGAGCCCGCGGGTGACCACCGGCTGGGTGATGTGTAGTGCCCGTGCGGTAGCGACCAGGCTGCCGTGCTCGGCGATCGCCGCGATCAGGGTGAGGTGGCGGAGCTTGAGCCGCCCGTCGAGGAGCCGTTCCTGCAGCATTCCTCCATAGTATGCCCATATAGGCATCGATGGAGCGCCAATCGGCATTAGACGGGTATTGCCATGTGATCGTAGTCTCACAGCATCGGACGCACCGGTGTTCGGCATCACCGGAAGTGAGGACATCGCCATGGAGTTGGTCATTCTCGGCAGCGGCGGGGGACCCCAGCCGGGTGCCGAACGTGGCTCTCCGGCGGTTGGCATCGTCCACGACGGCCGCCTGTATGTCGTTGACTGCGGAAACGGGGTCGCCCGCCAGGTGGTCTCCGCCGGGAACCGCCTGAGGGACCTGCGCGGCGTCTTCATCACCCATCACCACCTCGACCACAACGCCGACTATGGCAATCTGGTCGCTCTCGCGTGGACGGCCGGGTTGGTGGAGCCGGTGCGCACTTTCGGTCCGCCACCTACCGTCGCGATGACCGACGAGTACGTCCGGCTCAACCGGGTCGACATCGAGCACCGTGAGGCACTCGGCCGCCCCGGCCTCCGTTCCCTGTTCCTGCCGAGCGACATCGAGGGCGACGGCGTGATCTTCAAAGAGCGCGGTCTCACCGTCACCGCCGCCCGAGTAGTCCACCCTCCACTGGACGCCTATGGCTATCGATTCGACACCGACGACCATTCCATCGTGGTCTCCGGCGACACTGCGGAGTGCGACGAGATCGTCCACCTGGCCGAGGGATCGGACGTACTCGTCCACGAGGCCTATTCGCCGGGCGATCTTCACCTGCTCACACAGGGCACCAATGCCAGCCTGGAGCGGTTGCTCAGCCACTTCGACGGCGCCCACACCACCGCCGAGGAAGCGGGGCGGATCGCGGCCCTCGCAGGTGTTCGCACCCTTGTGCTCTGGCACCTCATTCCGAGACAAGGCGTAGCCGAACACTCGTGGATCGAGCAGGCCTCCCGCCATTTCGACGGCGAGGTCGTTGTCAGCCGCGATCTCTGCAAGTTCACCGTTTGACCCCAACCTGAGGACCAGTCATGAAGAAGAAGCTCACCGCATTGGCCGCGATGCTCAGCATCAGCATCGCGACGTCTGCCTGCTCGGGGTCAGCGGAGACAGGCGACACCGGCACCTTGACCGTGGGGACCATCCCTAATCCGAGCGTCGTGGCGATCTACCTGGGCAAGGACCAGGGCATGTTCGAAGAGGCGGGCATCAAGGTGGTGCCCAAGATCGCTACCGGCTTCGCGCCCAACTTGGCAGCGGTCGTCAACGGCGAGAGCCAGGTCGGATTCGCCGCGGTGGTTCCGCTGCTGGTCGCCAAGTCCAAGGGCGCACCGATCAAGATCATCGCAGGCACCGACGCGGCACCTAAGAGCGCGTCTGAATACTGAGGTCATCGGTTGCCGCTGTGGGTGAGGCGGCGGGACATGGTCATGATCATGGCGATGTGGACCATGGCTTCGTGGTGTTCGGGCAGGGTTTCGTAGTCGCGGACGCAGCGGCGGTGT
>WHTY01000045.1 GCA_009377475.1 Actinophytocola sp. | reverse complement strand
GCGGCAGTTCGCCCGCACCCACGCCATCGGCCAGATCGTGCCGGGCAAGGTCACCAAGCTGGTGCCGTTCGGCGCGTTCGTCCGCGTCGAGGACGGCATCGAGGGCCTGGTGCACATCTCCGAGCTCGCCGAGCGCCACGTGGAGCTGCCGGAGCAGGTCGTGCAGGTCAACGGTGAGGTCATGGTCAAGGTCATCGACATCGACCTTGAGCGCCGCCGCATCTCGCTGTCGCTGAAGCAGGCGAACGAGGGCTTCACCCCGGACGCCGAGTTCGACCCGACGCAGTACGGCATGGTCGCCGAGTACGACGAGCAGGGCAACTACATCTACCCCGAGGGCTTCGACCCGGACACGCAGGAGTGGCAGGACGGCTACGACAAGCAGCGTGAGGAGTGGGAGAAGCAGTACGCCGAGGCTCACGTGCGCTACGAGAAGCACATGAAGCAGGTCACCGAGGCCATCAAGGCCAACGCCGAGGCGGCTGCAACCGGCGCTGGCGCGCCTGACCCGAGCGAGGGTGCCACCACCGGTGGCGGCGAGCAGAACTACAGCAGCACCAGCTCGGCTGGTTCCAGCGGCACGCTCGCCAGTGACGCGCAGCTCGCCGCGCTGCGGGAGAAGCTCTCCGGCGGCCAGTAATCCGCACTTGTCGGAAGGCCCGTCACGCTCCGTGCGTGGCGGGCCTTCCGCTGTGTCCAGCCGACACGCGCACGCCGCGCGCGAAAATGCCCCGATGAGGGCCGTTATCGAACTGTAGGGTGACACTCCGCGTGTCTGCATGCCTCGACTCACACCAGTGCGTACTGTTTGGCGGCAGTCAATCGCCCACATGGAGGACCGATGCAAGCAAAGCACATCGGGAGGCACCGGCTCGGGACGCCGGGGCTTGTGCACTGCGTCGAACATCGTCCGGTGGCCGAGGCGCTCATGGAGTTCCGGCGTAGCTGGTTCTCCGCGATGTTGGTCCCTGCTAAGCACAGCCTTGCTGGGCTGCGCCGCAGGGCTCGTGCATCGACTCCGCGCGAGCGTGTCTTGGCATCGGCCGCGTCCGCGTAGCACGGTCGCCACGGCGTGTGGGGGCACGCGCCTGCGACCGCTGAACGCGACACGACTGGCAGTCCCCGGTGGCCCGCACTCGTGGGAGACGCGAGTGCGGGCCACCGAGTGGCCAGCATCGGGGCGACGGCGCTGGCCCGCGCGGCGGCTGTTTGAATGGCGGCATGCTGCGCGTGGGACTGACCGGGGGCATCGGGGCCGGCAAATCGACCGTGGCGAGCAGGCTCGCCGAACACGGCGCGCTGCTCATCGACGCCGACGCCATCGCCCGCGAGGTCGTCCAGCCGGGCACGTCGGGACTGGCCGCGATCGTCGCGGAGTTCGGTGACGACGTGCTCGCCGAGGATGGCTCGCTGAACCGTCCGGCGATGGCGGCGCGGGTCTTCAACGACGAGGTGGCCCGTGGTCGGCTGAACGGCATCGTGCACCCGCTCATCGGGGAACGCACCGCCGAACTGTTCGCGGGCGCCGCCGAGGACGCCATCGTGGTGCACGACGTCCCGTTGCTGGTGGAGAACCACCTCGCGCCGTCGTATCACCTGGTGTTGATCGTGGCCGCGCCCGTCGACGTCCGGGTGCGGCGGCTGGCCGAGTCGCGCGGCATGCCGGAGGTCGACGCCCGCGCGCGCATCGCGGCGCAGGCCGACGAGCAGCAACGTCGTGCCGTGGCCGACGTCTGGCTGGACAACAGCGGCTCGCCGGACGTCATCCGGGCGGAGGTGGACGCGCTGTGGTCCGAGCGGCTGGTGCCGTTCGAGGCGAACCTGCGGCTGCGGCGTCCCGCGTCGTGGGGGAGAGGGCTGGTGGAGCACGACCCGGCGTGGCAGGAGCAGGCCCGGCTCGTGCTGGACCGCATCCGGCTGGTGGCGGGGGAGCGGGCAGTGCGTGCGGATCACATCGGCGCGACCGCCGTGCCCGGTCTGCCCGCCCGCGATGTCCTCGACCTGCAACTCACCGTCGGCACGGCTGAGGACGTCGATGCCCTCGCGCCCGTCCTGACCGACGCGGGCTTCCCCCGCGCCGTGTCCCCCGCTCAGAACGCCGTGTCCCCCGTTCCCGACGCCGTGTCCCCCGTTCCCGACGCCGTATGGCACGGTGGCGCCGATCCGGGGCGGCCGGTGTCGCTGCGGGTGCTTGCTGACGACAACCCGGCGGCGCGACGTGCAGTGCTGCTGCGGGACTGGCTGCGCGCGGACGCCGACGCCAGGGCGGAGTACGCGCGCATCAAGCGCGAGCACGCCCCCGTGCCCGGAAGCGGCGAGCCCACCGCCGACACCGGCTACACCCAGGCGAAACAGACGTGGCTCAACGACGTCACCGCCAAAGCGGAGCGCTGGGCAGCCGAGACCGGCTGGACGCCGTAAGCGGTGCGATGAAGGGCTTCTTTCTTGCATCTGACGCAAGAAAGAAGCCCTTCATCGCACCGCCTCACGCCCGGCACAGAACCTCGCCGTGCAGGACGGCGAAGCAGCCGCCGGGCTCGTCCACCCAGGCTCGCCACGCCGCCGCCATCCGCTCCAGGTCGGCGGACGTCGCCAGGCCGTGCCGCGCGGTCGTCTCCGCGAACCGCGACTGCGTGACGCGGTCCGCCCACAGCCCGCCCCACCAGGCGCGGGACTCCGGCGTGGCGTACGTCCAGGTCGACGTCGTCGGCGTGACATCGGTGAACCCGGCCTCCAACGCCCAGGTCAGCAGGCGTCGTCCGGCATCGGGTTCGCCGCCTTCCGCGCGCGCCGCACGCCGATACGCCGTCCGCCAGTCCGACATCGCGGGCAGCTCCGGGTACCAGGTCATCGCGGCGTAGTCGGCGTCCCGCGCGGCGACGACCCCGCCCGGCGCACAGACCCGGCGCATCTCGCGCAACGCAGCCACCGGGCCGGCGACGTGCTGCAACACCTGGTGAGCGTGCACGACGTCGAAGGCGCCGTCCTCGAACGGGAGCGCCAGCACATCGGCGTGCAGGAACCGGACGTTGCGCAGTCCCCGCTCGGCGCACAGCCGTGTGGCGGCGTCCAGCGCGTCCGGTGACGTCTCCACCGCCGTCACGCTCGCCACCAGCGCCGCTATGTCCGCGGTGATCGAGCCGGGCCCACACCCGACGTCCAGCACGGACGCCTCAGCTCGCAGCTCCGGCAGCAGGTAGGTGGCGGAGTCGTGCACGGTGCGGGTGCGGTGGAACCGCAGCACCGACTCGTGGTGCCCGTGGACGTAGCCTGCTTCAGTCATCGCCGCCGCCACGACAGCTCTACACCCTGCGTCGCCAGCCAGCGGTGCAGGTCGTGACCGTGCCGGGCCAGCGCGTCCACTGTCGAGAACGCCGTACCCAGCGCGAACAGCGTGTCGGCGTCGTCGATCAGCCCGGCGTGGCTCGCCGCCAGCAGTTCGTCGGCGTCGAGGACGGTGGTGTCCTTGCCGGTGCGCAGCACGATGTCCAGGTACAGGTCGCGGGTGCGCCACTGCCGCTCGCCGCGTTCCACGCGCACGACGTCCAGGTAGAAGTCCTGATCCCGCTCGTGTCCCTCGGTGAACCAGAAGTCGGTCACCCGCAAGCCCTGTTCCGGCAGCAACCACGACTCGATGTAGTGAAACTGCCGCCTGCCAGGCGTCGGTCGCGCCATGTACAGGCCGAACGGCTCGACGCGGAACTCGTCGACGTCGCGGCGAATGTGCTTCGGGTCGATGTTGGTGTGGGTATCGAGATCGAAGACTTCTACCTTGGGCGGATGCGCTGCCATGGCCTTCATCCTGCCGCAGTGAGCAGGCGCGCGGCAGATTGTCGGGGGGCGCGCCTACGCTGGGGACGTGGCATTCGCAACCGAACACCCCGTGCTCGCGGAGTCCGAGTTCCGGC
Source organism: Actinophytocola sp. (assembly GCA_009377475.1). Lineage (GTDB taxonomy): Bacteria > Actinomycetota > Actinomycetes > Mycobacteriales > Pseudonocardiaceae > Haloechinothrix_A. Next base: position 33,366 of record WHTY01000045.1, on the reverse strand, counting down.
CAGTGGGCGACGTCCCGCGCGCGGACGGCCGGTTCAAGGTCGTCAGTGACTACGAGCCCGCTGGTGACCAGCCCCAGGCCATCGCGGAGCTGGACGGCAGGCTCAAGGCGGGGGAGAAGCACGTCGTGTTGCTCGGCGCCACCGGCACCGGCAAGTCGGCGACGGCCGCGTGGCTCATCGAGAAGGTGCAGCGGCCGACACTGCTGCTCGCGCCGAACAAGACACTCGCCGCCCAGTTGGCCAACGAGCTGCGGGACTTCTTCCCGCACAACGCCGTCGAGTACTTCGTCAGCTATTACGACTACTACCAGCCAGAGGCATACGTCCCGCAGACCGACACCTACATCGAGAAGGACTCGTCGATCAACGACGACGTCGAGCGGCTGCGGCACTCCGCCACGATGAACCTGCTCTCCCGGCGGGACGTCGTCGTGGTGGCCAGCGTGTCGTGCATCTACGGCCTTGGCACGCCGCAGTCGTATCTAGACCGGTCGGCCAAGCTCAGCGTGGGCGACGAGGTCGAGCGCGACGTCTTCCTGCGCGCGCTGGTCGACGTCCAGTACGCCCGCAACGATCTGGCGTTTTCCCGGGGCACGTTCCGGGTGCGCGGCGACACCGTCGAGATCATCCCGGCGTACGAGGAACTGGCCGTGCGGGTGGAGTTCTTCGGTGACGAGATCGACTCGCTGTACTACCTGCACCCGCTGACCGGTGAGGTCGTGCAGGAGCTCGATGAGGTGCGGATCTTCCCTGCGACGCACTACGTCGCGGGCCCGGAGCGGATGGAGAAGGCCATCCGCAACATCGAGGCCGAGCTGGAGGCGCGGCTCGCGGAGCTCGAGCGGCAGAACAAGCTGCTGGAAGCCCAACGGCTGCGGATGCGTACGCAGTACGACATCGAGATGATGCGCCAGGTCGGGTTCTGCTCCGGCATCGAGAACTACTCGCGGTTCATGGACGACCGCGCGGCCGGGACCGCTCCCGCGACGTTGCTCGACTACTTCCCCGAGGACTTCCTGCTGGTCATTGACGAGTCGCACGTCACGGTGCCGCAGATCGGCGGCATGTATGAGGGCGACATGTCCCGTAAGCGCACGCTGGTGGACCATGGTTTCCGGCTGCCGAGCGCGCTGGACAACCGGCCGCTGCGCTGGGAAGAGTTCGCCGATCGCATCGGCCAGACGGTGTACCTGTCCGCCACGCCAGGGCCGTACGAGATTGGCCAGGCAGGCGGCGAGTTCGTGGAGCAGGTCATTCGCCCGACCGGGCTGGTCGACCCGAAGGTCGTGGTCAAGCCGACCAAGGGTCAGATCGACGACCTGGTGCACGAGATCCGCACCCGCGCCGATGCCGACGAGCGGGTGCTTGTCACCACGCTCACCAAGAAGATGTCCGAGGACCTGACCGACTACCTGCTCGAGCTCGGCATCCGCGTGCGCTACCTGCACTCCGAAGTGGACACTCTGCGGCGCGTGGAGCTGCTGCGGCAACTCCGTTCCGGCGACTTCGACGTCCTGGTCGGCATCAACCTGCTGCGGGAAGGGCTCGACCTGCCCGAGGTGTCGTTGGTGGCGATCCTCGACGCGGACAAGGAAGGTTTCCTGCGCAGCGGCACCAGTCTGATCCAGACGATCGGCCGTGCGGCGCGGAACGTGTCCGGCGAGGTGCACATGTACGCCGACAGGATGACGGACTCGATGCAGTACGCCATCGACGAGACGAACCGCAGGCGCGAGAAGCAGATCGCCTACAACTCCGAGCGCGGCATCGACCCGCAACCGCTGCGGAAGAAGATCGCCGACATCCTCGACCGGGTCTACACCGAGGCGGACGACTCCGAGGAGACCGTCGAGATCGGCGGGTCCGGGCGGAACGTGTCGCGCGGCAAGCAGCCGGAACAGGGTGGCGGTGGCCGCAGCTCGGGCGTGCTGACGAATCAGGACCCGTCGTCCATGCCACGTGCGGAGCTTGCGGACCTCATCGCGCAGATGACCGACCAGATGATGCAGGCAGCGCGGGATCTCCAGTTCGAGTTGGCGGCGCGGTTGCGTGACGAGATCTCGGACCTGAAGCGCGAACTCCGAGGCATGGACGCCGCCGGGGTGGAGTAACCCGCCGCCCCGCCGCGAGTCTCACCGTATCGGCCGCGAGTCTCACCTTAGTCCGCGCGAGTTCCGCGTTCTGGTGTCGCGAGTCCCGACTTACGGTGCGCTGTGTTCAGCGATCCCGTGGCGCGTGTTCTCAGTTCCGGTGAAACTCGCGCTGGCTAAGGTGAAACTCGCGGCGATTAGGGTGTGACTCGCGCAGAATAGGGTGTGACTCGCGGGTTAGCTGGTCACGTCTTTCCGCGCGAAGGCTCGGGCAGCCAGCACGCCGAACACCGTGGCGTAGGCCAGGGACGTGAACGCGCCGTCGGCCATGGCGGACCAGTCGACGTCGGCGGCGAGCAGATCCGTCCAGGCGCGTGCGTGGTGCGTCGGCAGCACGACGCGCAGGTCTTCCAGGGCGGTGATCTGGTCCAGCATCAGCGAAATGATCGTCGCCAAGACCGCTCCGCCGACAGCGCCGAGCGGCGCGTCGGTCGACACGCTCAAGAACATCGCCACGCCGGCGACCCAGCTCAACTGCACCACGATGTAGGCGACCGCGAGCAGCAGGTTCACCACGCTCACACCGAACGACGCCGACTCGCCGGTCGGGCTGATCGCGGCGTCCGCGCCGTACCAGATCACCCCTGCGAGCAGCGCGACGCCGGGCAACACCGTGAGCGCCAACGCCGACAACGCCCCCGCGACCAGCGCCTTCTGCCGCAGCAGCCGAAGCCGGGGAATCGGAATCGCCAGCAGGTACTTCAGACTCGACCATGACGCCTCGCTCGCCACGGTGTCCCCGAAGAACAACGCGACGACCATCGGCAACAGGAACGACCCGGACACCAACAGCGTCACCACGACGAAGTTCGGCGCGCTGACCGTCGCGAGGTCGATGAACCCGCCAGAGCGCCGATCCGGGTTGTCGCTGCCCAGCTCGAACGCGAGCACCAGCAACAACGGCACCACAACCGCGAGACCGAGCACCAAATGCGTGCGGCGACGGCGGAACTGGCGGCGCAGCTCGACGCCGAACGGCAGCGTGCGCTGGGCGTCGTACCCGGTCACCGCACCTGACGGCGTTGACGCGGCGTGCTCGTGCTCGGCGGCGCTGCTGAACTCCACCAAGGCCGCCGGGTCGGTGTGTACGCCGTGATCGACGTGCGCGGCCCGCGCCTCGTCGCCGGACACCGCAGCGGTGTCTGACGCGCCCGACGCTCCGCCCGAAACCCTGCCTGTCTCTTTGTCCGCGCTCATTGCTCCTGTCCTTCCGACGTCACCAGCCGCAGGAACGCATCCTCCAGGCGTCGCCGAGGCCCGGCGTTCTCCACCGCGACATCGGCCGCCACCAGCGCGGACACCGCCGTCGACCGGGGCAGGCCGTCGAGATCGGCGTGCACCGTGTCGCCGTCCCCTCGCACCGCCGAGATGCCGTCGACGTCGTTGAGCGCGGCGACCGCGTCGTCCGGTTTGTCGACGACGAAACTCGCTTCGCCACCCGCCGCGACGATCTCGCCGACCGCACCGTCCGCGACCAACGCGCCCCGGTGCATCACCACAACGTGGGTCGACGTCTGCTCCACCTCGGCGAGCAGGTGACTCGACACCAACACCGTGCGTCCTGTCGCCGCGTAGCGCCGCAGCACTTCACGCATCTGGTGGATCTGCGGCGGGTCCAGCCCGTTGGTCGGTTCGTCCAGCACGAGCAGCTCCGGCAGCCCGAGCATCGCTTGCGCGATCGCGAGCCGCTGCCGCATACCCTGGCTGTACGTGCCGACCTTGCGGTGCACCGCGTCGCCGAGCCCCGCGATCTCCAACGCCTCCGCGACGTGCGCGCGGTCGGCAGGACGCCCGGTGGCGTCCCAGTACAGCTGGAGGTTCGCCGCGCCGGACAAGTGCGGCAGGAACCCCGGACCCTCCACAAAGGAGCCGATCCGCGACAGCACGGGCGCGCCGGGCCGAACCCGGTGCCCGAACACGCGAATCTCGCCCGACGTGGGCGTGACCAGCCCCATCAGCATTCGCAGCGTGGTCGTCTTACCCGCGCCGTTCGGCCCGAGCAGGCCCAGCACCTGGCCGCTTTCCGTGCGGAACGACAGGTCCGACACCGCGGTGATGCCGCCCGGATACGACTTCGTGAGCCCCCTGATGTCGAGCGGGACGTCGGCCAGCGACTCGTCCACGCCGTCCGCGCGCCTGCGCCGCCACGCCGTGATCGCCGCCAATGCGGCCACCAGCAGCCCGAGTCCGCCGATGCCCGCCAACTGCCACATCGGCCAGCCCGACGTCGTCGCCGTGCCGGACACCTCAGGCGCCGACAACTCACCCGATCCGGCTAACTCGATCCGGTACGCCGCAGGTTCCGTCGCGTTGGTGTACGCACGATCGGTGGTCGCGACCACCAGTTCCAGGCGGCGCCCCGGCGCGACCGGTCGCACGATCGGCGGCAGGCTCACCGTCACCTCGGTGGTCTCGCCCACCCGCAGGTCAGGGATGCGAATCGGCGATACCGCGCTGCCCGGCAGGGTGCGCTGTCTGGTCGGCCCGACGTCGTAGAGCTTGACGAACAACGGCCCGCGCGCCTTGGCGTCGCGGGCGCCGCCGGACCACGGCAACGACGTCACCCGCAACTGGACCGTCGACGACCCGGTGACCAGCAGTTGCTCCTCGAACTCGCCCGAGCTGAACCGCGCGAACTGGCCGGGCAGATCGACGCTGAGTAGTCCCGACTGCATCGACGAGCCCGCCAACCCGGCGAACCCGGGGATGCCGCTGACGGCGGCGGGCGTCCCGCCTGGCGGGTTGATCACCACCTGTTCTCGCCCACTGAGCTGGACCGACTTGTGCTCGACCTTGGGGACGTCGCGGTCGAGGCCGGGATACCGATCGGCGGCCAGCACCCGCACCGAGGGTGCCCGCGTCGCCTGGAACGTGCCCTGAACGTCGTAACGGAATGCGGGCAGCGGGTTGTCCTGCGGTGGCCGTGGCCCGTTCAGTCGGAACGACAGCCAGTCCGCGATCGAAGCGCGCAACGTCGGCCCCGGTCCGCCGCCGTCGTGCCCGCCCGCGTACCAGACGACCTGCACCTCGCCGCCCGCGTCGTGGATGTCGCGGGCGTTGGCGTCGGCCTGGTCGAGTCCGAACAGCGTGTCGTGCTCACCTTGCACCAATAGGGTGGGTACCTCGATCTGGTCAGCCACCGAGGCGGGGGATACGCGCTCCAACAGCGCACGCGTGCTGGCGGACGCCTCGCCATCGCGCGCCAGGTCGCTGTAGGCGGCGCAGATCTGCGGTGCGAATCTGCCGCACGGCTGCGCCCCCGGCGCGTCCGGTCGGGAACCCGAACCGCCCTGCGCCGCCGGGTCGGATCCCGAACCGCCCGACGCTCCCGCGGCGGGATCCGCCGTGCCGACGTCGTCCTCCTCGGTGCCCGGCTCGGGCGCGTCGCTGGTCGCGCCGATGCTGCCCGCACCGAGACCGCCGGAGAACAGCACACCGGCCCAGCCCTCCTTGAACACGCCGTCGTCTGTGGTGAGCATCCGCGCTGGTGAGGGGGGATCGAACCGGCCGTGTCGCGCCGCGTTCGGCAACAGGGACTGCGCGAGGTCGTGGTAGGTCATCACCGGCGCGATGGCGTCCACGCGCTCGTCGGTGCCCGCGAGCAGCAGCGCCAGCGCGCCCGCGTAGGACGACCCGGTGACGGCGACCCGCGGGTCGTTGTCGGCGTCGCGTTGTACGGTCGGTTGCGCGGACAGGTAGTCGAGCAGTTCGCTCGCGTCGGCGACTTCGGCGTCCGGATCGTTGAGCGCGATCATGCCGGTGCTGCGGCCGAACCCGCGTGCGGTGTAGGCGAGCACCACGAACCCGCGCTCGGCGAGTTCCTTGGCGTCGCTGGCGACGCTGTCTTTGCTGCCGCCGAAGCCGTGGGGGAGCAGGATCGCGGGCGCCGGTGTCTCGCGCGCGGTCTCGGGCACGTACAGCGTGGTGTCCAGCCGCTCCTGGGACGGCGATCCCGGCGCGGTGGGGACTTCGACGAACTCCTCGTGGGTCATCACGGCGGGCGCGTCGTCGTCCCCTGACGTGGTGAACACCACGAGCAACGCGCCGAGGACGGCGACCACTATCGCTGCGGCGGTGATGCGGGCGCGGCGACCGTGCGGGACGAGCCGGAGCAGGGGGCGCGGGACGAGGCGTGGCACGAATGCGACCGTATGTGACGGCGGCTGAGAAGGTCTCAGCAGTCCCAAGATCGGTACGCAATTCGTGGCGTAACGGTGATACCGGGTACGTTCTGTGGCGCAGAAGACGAACAGCCGTCATTATGGGGGCTGTACGTGGAGGGGAGTATTCCTTCGCGGTGGTGTCGTCAGCTCGGTGTGCTCCCCTCGGGGATCGGCCCGGCACCCCGGCCAGCGCTACGGCGCTGGTGGAAGAGACCTCCGGAGAAGTGGCTTACGTAAACCGCTCACCGGAGGCCTAGTTTTTCATGACCGTTCCACTTTGGCTTTGGCTGGCTACTGTCGGCGGGCTTCTCGCCCTCATCGCACTTGACCTGGTAATTGTCGACCGCAAACCGCACGAGGTCACCACCGGCGAAGCGGCCCGGTGGGTCGCGTTCTACATCGCCTGCGCCGTCGTGTTCGGCATCGGCGTCTGGTACTTCGCCGGGCATGACCCCGGGGTCGAGTTCTTCACCGGCTACATCACCGAGTACTCGCTCAGCGTCGACAACCTGTTCATCTTCATGCTGATCATGACGTCGTTCCGGGTGCCCGGCATCCATCAGCACCGGGTGCTGCTGATCGGCATTCTGCTCGCCCTGGTCATGCGCGGCGTGTTCATCGCGATCGGCGCCGCCCTGATCGCGAAGTTCGTCTGGGTGTTCTTCGTCTTTGGCGCCATCCTGATCTGGACGGCGATCACCATGCTGCGCGGCGGTGACCACGAGGAATACCACGAGAACGCCCTCGTCCGGCGGCTGCGGAAGATCTTCCCCGTCACCGACGACTACATCGGCCACAAGATGATGGTCAAGCGGGACGGCAGGCGCTGGGTCACGCCGATGTTCGTCGTCATCGTCGCGATCGGCAGCGCGGACCTCCTGTTCGCCGTCGACTCCATCCCCGCGATCTTCGGCATCACGCAGGAGGCGTTCCTGGTGTTCACGGCGAACGCCTTCGCGCTGATGGGGCTGCGGCAGCTCTACTTCCTGATCGGCGGCCTCGTCGACAAGCTGGTGTACCTGTCGTACGGGCTCGCGGTGATCCTCAGCTTCATCGGCGTCAAGCTGGTGCTGCACGCCACGCACGACTACCACTGGACGCCGCCCGAGTGGGAGATCAACAACTGGGTCTCGCTCGGCGTGATCGCCTCGGTGCTGTTCCTGACGACGGTGGCGAGCCTGCTCAAGTCCCGCCGGGACCGCAAGCGCGCGCCGGAGCCAGAGCAGGAGCCGGTGCACTAGTCGTCCTGACGACGTTGGCACGGCTGGCGGTGCGGCGTGCCGCTCGCCGAAAGTCGATCAACTACCTGCGCGCTGTGACCACGAGAACCGGAGGGCAACCGGGCACTCGGTGGTCACAGCGCGCGGGAAGTAGATCAACATCGGTCCGGTGGCGCGGAGGCGGGCGCGAACCCGTTTACCCCAGCAGCAGGTAGCCCAGCTCGTCGCAGACCCGGGTCAGCGGTAGGTCGAGGCCCGGGTGGTTCAGCGGCAGCAGGGAGTCCGGCTCGGCGGGCAGTGCGGTGCTGGCGGGCGGGTCCCAAAGGCAGATGGCGGGCTCGCCGGAGTCCATCGACGAGCGGTACCAGACGCCGTCGAGCTGTGGATGCGCCGCGCGGATCGCCCGCGCCCACTGCTGCGTCACCTTCTTCGGCCCGCTGGAGATCTCCTGCGACGCGCCGACCCGCGTCGGCCACAGCCCGGACAGGTCCAGCAGGCGCAGCGTCCGCGCGGGGCGGAGCACGACGAGGTGCGGCGACCGGGTGGTGCGGTCCACGGCGGACGTCGTCTGGAACACCTCGGCGACACTCGTGCGCACGGCCAACGCGAAGTACAGCACGCCAGAGCGCTCGTCGGCCACGGGCGAGCCGTCCGGCCCAGGCTGATGCGGGTCGAACCGGCCGTGCGGCAGCGGGCCGGTGTAGCGGAACGAGTTCCAGCGCTGCGGGTGGTTGCCGAGCGCGGTGAAGATCCGCACCAGCCGCGTCGCGGGATGCACCGCGACGACGTCTTCCTCGGGTCGAAGGGCGTCGGCCAGCTCGGACGCCGACGGCGGGGGTGGGAGTCGTGCCGTACGGACCAAGGCGCGATCAGGCCGCCGTGCCCACGGTCGATGCCAGTTCCGCGACAACGTGCGGGTCGCCGTGGGCGAGCAGCCACTGCCTCGGCGTGACCGGCTTGCCGTCGATCTCCAGGTCGGGCTGCGGGGTGTTCATGAACGCCGCGATCATCAGCGGCGGCTGGTCGTCCGGCAGCGCGGGCAGCACGACGTCCAGCCCCGGCAGCGCCGACGAACCGCTGAACTGCCACGCGGGCAACTGCCAGCCCTTGTCCTTCCAACCGGTGAGCTTGCCTTCCTTGAGCCGGTGCCGCACGCGGCTGCTGTCGATGCCGAGCAGCCGCGCCGCCTCCGTCACCGAGAACGACGAGTCCGCGAAGACCGCCCGCGCGGCGACCGTGCTGGCCCTCGGATCGGCCTCCCGCTCGTCGTACGCTGACAGGTCGAGCCCGACGTCGCTGAGCACCTGACGTTGCGCGGGGGAGAAGTAGTCGGCGGGGTTCGGCTGGGGCGGCGACACCTTGCGCGCCGCGTCGGCGACGAGGCGCAGGAACCTGCCCGGGTCGATCTTCAACCCGGCCTCGGCCAACACCGACTCCAGTCCCGCAGTCATGACATCATCATAGCACGCGCGTGCGCTTTCGTGCGGTGTCGCGATCATCCCTGGTCACGCAGCGAACTGCCCCGGACGACGAACTCCGAGCTCAGCTCAGTGTGCTTCGGCGCGCTGGTCTCCCCGGCGAGGCGGGCGACGATGTGCCGCGCTGCCGTCGCACCGATCTCGTACGCGGGCTGGCTGACCACTGACAGCGCGGGCCGCACCGCCGTCGCCCACGCCGTGACGTCGAACGCGACGACGCCGAACTCCGCGCCGAGCGTCAGTCCGCGCTCGGACGCCGCGCTCAGCGCGTCCGGCGCGAGCTGCGGCGAAGCGATGAGCAGCGCGTCGGCCGACGTGAGCAGGTCCCGGACCGCGCTGCTGGCGGCGTCGGTGTTCGGGCAGACGTGGCGCACCAGGTGCTCGTCGGCAGCGTGGCCCAGCGCGTCCTGGTATCCGGCGAGCCGTTGCTGGTCGGGGTAACCGTCGGCGCGGCAGCCGAGGAAGCCGATCCGGCGGTAGCCCGCGTCGAGCAGTTGCGTGGTGGCCTTGGCCGCCGCCGATCGGGTGTCGACGAGGACACGGTCGCTGCGCGGTTCGTCCAGCGGCCGGTCCACCGCGACGACGACGGCGCCGTGGTCGAGCAGCTTGTTGACGTCGGCGCCGGGCGTTGTCGGTGCGATGACGACGCCCGCGACCCGCTCCTGCAGCGCGACGTCCAGGTAGGACCGCTCCTTGGCGACGTCGTCGTCGGTGTCGCAGAGCACGACCGAGTAGCCCCTGTCGCGGGCGACGTCCTCCAGCCCCCGCGCGAGCGAGGCGAAAAACGGATCTCCGATGTCGGTCACGACCAGCGTGAACGTCGCTGTCGTCTTGCGGCGAAGGTTCCGGGCAGGCCCATGTGGCCGGTACCCGAGCTCCTCCGCCGCGGCGCGGACCCGCTTGGCTAACTCGGGATCGACCGTGGCCTTCCCGTTGAGCGCGCGTGACACGGTCGCCGTCGACACATTCGCTCGCGCCGCCACGTCGCCGATCGTCGGCATCGTGAGCGTCCTTTCTGCCTCCGAATAGCTTCGCACTACTAACGGCACGCGAGCGCCGGTGTCACGGAGACGCCGAGCACGATATCACCCACATGGACCACAATGGCCGCTATCCGGGGTTCCCACGGTGGTCTTCGGCGGCGTCCTCGGTGACCCTGTGAAGGGCACAAGGAGGAGGTCGCCAATGGCAAGGCTCGTCGGGGCGATGGCACGTGCGGCCGGGGCTGGTGTGGCCGTTGTCACAGTCACAGTCGCCGGGCTGTCCGGAGCACACGCGGAACCAGCGAACCCGGTCATCGTCGGTGGTGAGAACGCAGAAATCGAGGACTTCCCGTTCACGGTGGCGCTGCGGTTCGCCGCCAACGGCGAGCAGTTCTGCGGCGGCACGCTGGCCGCGTCGGACAAGGTCGTCACGGCCGCGCACTGCGTCGCGCCGCAGGAGCCGGACGACCTCGAGGTGATCTCCGGCAGAACGGAGCTGAGTTCGAACTCCGGGACGGTGTCCGACGTCAGCGACATCTGGATGCACCCGAACAACGGCACTGACGGCGCGAACTACGACGTCGCCGTGCTGACGCTGGCCGCGCCGGTTGAGGAGGAGACCGCCCGCCTCGCAACGCCGCGCGACAAAGCGTATAAACCGGACACCGAGGCGACCGTGCTTGGCTGGGGCCGCACCTCGGAGGGCGGCACGTCGTCCGACCACCTGCAACAGGTCAAGGTGCCGATCACCACGGACAAGTACTGCTCGAACGCCTACGGCGACTCCTACCGCAAGTCGGGCATGTTCTGCGCCGGCTTCGACGGGGGCGGCAAGGACGCGTGCCAGGGCGACTCCGGCGGGCCGATCGTGGTCGGCGCGACGTTGCTCGGCGTCGTCTCGTGGGGCGAGGGTTGTGCCCGGCCGGGCAAGCCGGGCGTCTACGCCAAGGTCGGCGCGTTCTCGAAGGAGCTGTCCGAGCAGATCGGCGACGGTGAGCCGTCGGAGCCGAGCGACCCCAACGAGCCGCAACCGACGTCCACGACCAGCCCGACGGAGGAGCCCGCTCCGCAGCCCCAACCAGCGCCGACCAGCACCCCGGCAACCTCCGAGGAGCCAGCGCCGACGCTGCAGCCGGCCCCGACGACCACCCCGTCAACCACGACGACAACCACCACCCCGTCAACCACGACGACGTCGCAGCCCTGACCGCAGCGCCGCGCGTCGGTAGCCTCGGACGTGATGGAGCTCGTAAGCAGCGACGACATCGCGGCGGCGGCGCGGCGGATCGAACCCTACGTGCTGCGCACGCCGCTGCTGCACACCGAACGGCTGTCGGACGAACTCGGCTGTCGCGTGCTGGTCAAGGCCGAGAACCTGCAGCACACCGGCAGCTTCAAGCCCCGAGGCGCGTGCAACACGCTGCTGTCGTGGCAGGAGCAGGGCGAGCTGCCGGAGCGCGTGGTCACGTTCTCGGCGGGCAACCACGCGGCGGCCGTCGCGTACGCGGGAAGGCATCTCGGCGTGACGGTGACGGTCAGCATGCCCGAGTCAGCACAACAGGCCAAAGTGGACAACGTGCGCCGCTACGGCGGCGAGATCGTGCTTACCGACGACCTGCGGGGCACCTGCGACCGGCTGGCGCGGGAGTACGACTGCCCGGCGCTGTACCCGTTCGACCTGCCAGCGGTGATCGCGGGCCAGGGCACCGTCGGCCGCGAGATCTGCGCCGATCTCCTCGAACCGGACCTCGTGCTCGTCCCGGTCGGCGGCGGTGGCCTCGTCGGCGGCATCGCGACCGCGATCGCCGACGCCGCGCCCGACTGCCGCGTCGTCGGCGTCGAGCCTGCGCTTTCCAACGCCGTCGAGCAGGCGCTCGCCGCGCACGAGGTGGTGCGGCTGCCGCGCGGCGCGCCGACCATCGCCGACGGCCTCGCAGCGCCGTTCGCAGGGGAGCACACCCTCGCCCAAATCCGGCGTTACGTCGACGACGTCGTCAGCGTCGGCGAGCGCGACATCGAGACGGCGTGGCGAGACATGATCACCGCGACGCGGTTGCTGCTGGAGCCGTCCGCCGTCGTCGGGCTCGCCGCGTTGCGCGCCGGGGCGGTGCCGGTGCCGGAGGGCGGCACCGTGGTGCTGGTCGCCTCCGGCGGCAACGCCGCGCCGCCCCGCGACTGAGCCCAGCGCATGACAGCCGCCGCGACGCCCCGGGACCTGACACCGGAGTGCCTTACTTTCCGAACACGGTGGCGGGGAACGCACCCGCCGCGACGACCGTCCGGCTCAACGTCTTGCCGATGTCGCGCAGTCGCAGGCACTTCTCCTCGCCGAGATGGGCGTACGGCGCGGTCGCCGCCGCGTCCGTTGCCGCCTCGACGCGCTCCCGCAGTGCGACGCCGTCGGCGGTCAGCTCGCCGTCGTCGTTCAGGATGCCCTGCTCCCGCAGTCGCGCCACCCCAGCGGACCACTGCTCGTCCGACCAGCCCCGCGTGGCCTTCGCGGCGGCCTCGGTGAAGCCCCTGCCGGTGGCGCTGTGCGTGATGAGCGCGGTGAGGCCGTCGACGTTCTCGGTGGTCAGCGCGGCGATGTGGCCGTCGCCCCTGTACTCCCGCAACAGCGTGATCCCGTGCCACAGCACCAGATGCGGCTGCTCCGGCCAGTCCAGCTCGGCGTGCGCGGCGTAGAGTGGCCTGCCCTGCGGGGCGCAGCCCGCCGTGGCCTCGCGTGCCAGTTCGGCGGCTTCGGCGACCTCGGGCGAGTCGACGGCCTCACCGAGCAGGCGACGCAGCGCGGCGTCGGCCACCGCCAGCCGGGTGGCGAGGATCGTCTCCGGCGAAGCGAGCCCCCACGCCTTCGGGATGTGGCGAGCGACCAGGTCGGGGTTGAAGTTGTAGAACGTCGCGGTGACGACGGCGGCGCCGACCGGGCCCATCGGGGCGGACCGGCTCGCGAAGTAGGACATCCTGCCGCGCTTCAGGCCGATCTCGCCCAGCTTCTCGTCGGCCTCTGGCGCGAAGTAGATCAGCGAGTGCAGCGGGTCAAGGGCACGGTGGCATTTCGCGGCGAGCTCGGCCGCCTTCGCATCAGACATGTCGGCAGGATACCCACGAGTAGGTGACAGTGAAGGCCCCGCGTTGCCCCGGGACAACAGCCGGGCGGTCGCGGGAACTCCACTGACCCCCAGATCGAGGAGTGGCGGGACCCCGCTTCGCGAGGAGGGGCTGCGGGGTCCCGCGACTCGACCGCGCCTCGCCGCTATGTCGCGGCGACGAAGTCCCGCACTTGTTGCGAGACGGTGTCGTTGGTGGTGAATTCGCTGTGCCCGAGGCAGCCGGCGTAGGTGTTGTTCGCGCCGCTGAGCACCGTGCTTTCGGCGGGGTAGATCACGCCGTCGCAGTACGACCACCAGGTGCCGTAGTCGACGCCGCCCGGCGTCTCGTCACCGGCGTTGAGGTCGTTGAGGAAATTCGAGCCCGCGCGCATCTCATAGCATGACGTGCTGTAGCACCAATTCGCGGAGCTGGTCCCGTGGTTCGGACCCGCCAGCGACACCCAGTCGTCGACGTGGTTGGTGCCGCCGAGGAACTTCACGTACCAGCGGGAGTTCAGCCCGCCCATGGAGTGCGTGACGATGTCGACCTGTGCGGCCCCGGTCGCGGCGCGCACCTGGTCGACGTACGCGGCGAGTTCCTGCGCGGTGGTCTTGTTTGACTGGTACGAGTCGTAGTCCCAGGCGTACAGCTCGCTGTCGGCGTATCCGGCGGCTTTGAAGTCGGCCACCATCTCGTTCCATACGGAGCTGCTGCTGGACCAGCCGTGCACGAACACGACCGGGTTGCGGTGGGCGGCAGCGGCGGCGGGCGCGGCGAACAGGGAACCGAGCGCGAGGGCGGTGAGGGCCAGGAGCAGGGTGAGACGTCTCGACAGCGGGGTGTTGCCTCGCCGTCTGTGGGCACGCAGGGTCATGGTAGTCCTCTCGGGTGAGACGAGTGGGATACGTCACAGCATGGCGGGGTGGTGGGCGCGCCGTCTCTGCGCCAGCGAGCCAAGATCTGGTCAGGGAATGTTGTGATCCGCCACAATGTTGCGCCGTGCGAACTGAGACGTGGCCCACAGCGGTCGTCGAGAAGCTGTTGGCCGAGCTGCCCGAGTTGAGCGCGCAGATCGTCGCGCGGCTGGCGCGGGATGTGCCGTCGTTTCAGATGCTGCCCGATGATGTGTCGCAGCTGGAGATTCGTCCCTCGGTGGACGAGAACCTCATGATGGTGTTCCAGGCGCTGCGGGATCGCAGCGAGTTCAGCCTGGCACGGCTCGGTGATCCGCTGCGGCGGGTGATGTCCCGGGTCGAGGAGAACCTGTCGTTCGCTGACGTCCTGCAGGCGTACTTCATCGGCTCCCGGATGGCGTGGGACTGGGTGATGGAGCACGCCAGCGAGGCCGACCGGGTGGTGCTGCACGGGCTTGTCGCGCCGATGACGAAGCAGATGGAGCGGATGTTCGTCACAGCGGCGCGGGTCTACTTCGAGGAGCAGGACCAGTTGCACAGCGAGGTCGGGCAGGCGCGTCGAGACCTGGCGGCCGCGCTGCTCGCGGGGGAGGCGGTCGATGAGCTGGAGACCCCGGCTGGCGTGACGGTCGCCGAGGGCTACGTCGTGTGCGTGTGGCACGTGGCTCGGCCGTCGCCGCCGGGCACGGTGCGCTCGACGTTGGTGCGACGACGACGGGTGCGGGGCGCGTTCGACGCGCAGTTCGACACCACGGTGCTGAGCGTGCTGGACGAACGCGGCGGCACGGTGTTGGTGCCGACCGTGCCGGAGCGGGCCGACGACGTCGTGCCCACGCTGCGCGGGTTCCTCGGCGAGCTGGCCGGCATCGTCGGCGCGCCGGTCGTCGCGACAGCGGCGGTGGCGACGACGGCGGGGGAGGTGCCGGACGCGGCGCAGGAGGCGCGTGAGGTGCTGCGGGTCGCGCTGCGGCTGGAGCGGGAACCGGGGCTGTACGTGCTGGACGATTTGGTGCTCGAAGTGCAGTTGGCGCGGCCCGGTGTCGCCAACGACCGGCTGGTGCAGCGGCTCGCGCCGTTGCGGTCGCGGCAAGAGCTGCTGTCGACGTTGCGTGCGGTGATCCACGCGAAGGACAACCGGCGCAAGGCGGCGTCGGCGTTGCACGTCCACCCGAACACACTGGCGTATCGGCTCCGGCGGATCGCGGAGGTCACCGGTTTCGACCCCGCCGATCCGGAGGGCATGCGGGTGCTCTCGGCCGCGCTGACCGCGCACGATCTGCGGGAGGCCGCTGCGGCGCAGACGCTGGCCTGACGCATGGCCTGACGCATGGGCGGGCAAGTGGCGGCAGATCAGTAGGATGACGCGCATGCCACAGCCAGCAACGAAGGTCTCTCTGACGGGCATCAAGCCGACCGGCGAACCGCACCTCGGCAACCTGATCGGTGCGATCCGGCCCGCGCTGACGTTGGCCGAGGAGTACGACTCGATCTACTTCATCGCCGACTACCACGCGCTGACCACCGAGCGCGACCCGGAAGCGTTCCGGCACTACACGCGGTCGGTCGCGGCGACCTGGGTGACCGCTGGCCTCGATCCGAATCGGACGGTCTTCTACCGGCAGTCCGACGTCCCGGAGATCTTCGAGCTGACCTGGGCGTTGTCGTGCGTCACCGGCAAGGGCCTGATGAACCGCGCGCACGCCTACAAGGCCGCGCGCGACCGCAACGTCGAGGCGGGGGAGGACCCCGACTTCGGCATCAACATGGGGCTGTTCAACTACCCGGTCCTGATGGCCGTCGACATCCTGATCATGGAAGCAGACGTCGTGCCGGTCGGGCGGGACCAGGCGCAGCACGTCGAGTACGCCGCCGACATCGCGGGCAGCTTCAACCACCTGTACGGCGACTCGTACCGGTTCAAGATCCCCGAGGCGGTCATCCCGGCTGAGGACTCCGCGCACACCGTGCCCGGCGTCGACGGCCGCAAGATGAGCAAGTCGTACGACAACACGATTCCGCTGTTCCTGCCGGAGAACAAGCTCAAGAAGCTGGTGCGGCGGATCCCGACCGACTCAACGCCGGTCGAGGAGCCCAAGGAACCGGACAGCTCGACGGTGTTCCAGGTCTTGGAGCACTTCGCGACGCCAGACGTCATCGCGGACACCCGCAAGCGGCTTGAGGCGGGCGGCGTCGGCTGGGGCGAGCTGAAGAACCAGCTGTTCGAGGTGCTCAACGCCGAGCTCGCGCCGCTGCGGGACCGCTACGAGGAGCTGATGGAGCCGGGCAGCGACCTGGACACCTACCTCGCGGAAGGCGCGGAGAAGGCCCGCGAGCGGGCGAGCCGTGTGCTGCGCTCGGTCCGCTCCGCCGTGGGGATCAGCGCGTAGGGCTGCGTGTCGAGCTTGACTTCCTGTCGAATATAGGTTCGACTGTAGCTGCATCACAACAGCACGTTCGAGAGGGGGCACAGCCGTCAGGTGGTCAAGGCTGTGGAAGGACTGATGTGGCGGGGCGCGAGCTGAGTGGGCTGACGTCGACCGATCTGGCTGCCTTGCTGTCGCCGTTGGCCAAGGCGACCGCTGTCGGACAATTGGAATGGCGTGTCAAGAAGCCTCGGTGCCATGAGGGCGTCATCAAGGTGCACACGGTGGTCGCCGACTGTCCGTTGGGCGCGCTGCGGATCTACTTCGTTGAGCCCAGGCCCGACCGGGTCCACCTGCAGTACCTGGTCAATGGTTCGTGGGTTCGACGGCTCGACGTGAATGACGAACACCGTGGCGTGGAGAACACACACAAGCACACACATATCCCCGCGACAGGTCGTGAAGGCGTCTACACCCCGGATGACATCCCCGAGGTACCCGGGGGGCCCACCGTGGCTCCTGGCACCTACCGGCGCGTGTTCGAGGCTTTCGCGGCGGAGTGCCATATTGAGCTGCCCGATGGATACTGGACAGAGCCAGGGAGGTGATCGAATGGATGCGAGCAAGATCAAAAGTTCGGTCTTGTCGTCAGTGAACGATGACATCCAGATCACCGAGTACGGTCATGGCCACCTCGTCACCATGCCGGTGGGCTTCTACGACGACGACCTGGTCACGTTGTTCGTCGAGCCGTATGAACGCGGCGTCCGAGTCTCTGACCAGGGCACCACCGCGATGCGGTTACACATGGCCAACGTCGATCTGGACAGTCCGAAGATCGCCGACTCGTGGCGGCGTTCCGTAGCCGCGCTGGGCAACCGCTCCACCGCGGCCGACGACGGTGTGATCGCGGCGTGGGGCTCGAACGAGGATGTCGGCGGACTCCTGATCGCGGTAGCCGAGGCCGCGATCCGTGCCGACCAGCTGCGGTGGGCCGTCCAGGAACGGCAGCCAGTCCGGTTCAAGGACAAGGTCGTGAGCCGTCTGTCGCAGATCGCGGGCGACAAGCAAGTGGTCACGCCGAATGCGCCGATTCACCAGAAGTCAGGCCGCACGCGGCGGGTCACCGCAGCGGTCGGCAGTGATCCCGCGAGTGCGGTCTATGTCCAGGCGATCAGCGCGAACAGCGGCGACTACGGATTCGAACACTGCTACTACATCTTCAGCCACACCAATGTGGTGAGAGAACGTCGGCTCGCCGTTGCTTCGGGAGCCATGGCCCAGCGAACGCAGCTCATTGCGGAGTTGCGAGAGGTCGTCGATGTCGCCTTGTTCGACAACGGCGACGACCTGGAACGCCAGCTCTCATCGCGTATCGCGTCACTCCGCTGAGATCTGCCGCTCACCAACCCCGTTCGCGCCACTCGCCGATCTTCGGACGTTCCGCGCCGAGCGTGGAGTCGTCGCCGTGGCCCGGGTAGAACCACGTGTCGTCCGGCAGTGTGGCGAACACCCGCTCCTCGACGTCGTTGAGCAGCGACGTGAAGCTCTCCGGCGACGTGGTCTTGCCGATGCCGCCAGGGAACAGCGAGTCGCCGGTGAACAGGTGCGGGTGCCCGTTGGGGTCACGGTAGAGCAGCGCGATCGAGCCGGGCGTGTGGCCGCGCAGGTGGATGATCTCCAGCTCGCACTCGCCGACCGAGATGGTGTCGCCGTGGTTGAGCAGGACGTCCGGCGGCACCGGCAGGGGTTCTGCGTCGTCGGGGTGCGCTGCCGTGTTCACGCCGTACGCCCCGGCGACCGCGCCGAGCGCCTGCCAGTGGTCCGGGTGCTGGTGGGTGGTGACGATCGTGCGCAGCGTCGGCCGGTCGTCGCCGTAGCCGATCATCTCCGAGATGCGCTCCGACTCGTTCGCCGCGTCGATGAGCAGCGCATCGCCGCTGGCACGGCAGGTGAGTAGGTAGGCGTTGTTGTTCATCGGCCCGACGGACAGTTTCGTGATCGTGAGCGCGTCCAGCGTGCGCCGTTCGGCGTCGCTGCCGGGCGCGACATGGCCGCTGTAGGTGTCGAGTATCCGCACGGTCCCCACCCTATCGATCAATCGTGTCCCCCGCCCAGGACGTCGTGTTCCCCGTTCCCGACGCCGTGTCGCCCCTTACCTGATGCGGTCCTCGTCACGTTCCGCGGTACGCGGTGATCAATGCCGCACGCCGATCTCGTACTGTGTGTCGGATTCAACTGGCGGACAGGGGACTCGTGTGGCCGGAACAGAAATGCGTGGCAGTGCCGCGCATCCGCCGAGCGCCCGCAAGATCAACTGGGATCTGATCCGGGTCGTCGCCGTGGTGGCCGTGATGATGGGCCACATCACGCTCATCGGCCCCGCGGTCATGCCCGGCGTCGATCCGTACCCGGTCACGTTCTCCGTGCGCATGGGCGCGTCGGTGCTGCTGGTGATCTCGGCGTTCTTCGCGTGCGTCACGATCCGCCGTGAGGAGCCTGGCCGCTGGCTGCGACGTCGTTTCGCGCGCCTGCTCCCGGCGTATCTCGTCGCGGTCGTCCTGACCTACGTCGTCACCCGCGTGGCGGTACTCGCTTTCAACGGCTGGCACGTGCGGCACGGTCTGTTCGGCGTGCTGTTCGGCACCCCGTACGCGACGTCGCCGGCGGCGCACGACCCGTGGTACCTGCCCACACCGGCTGACCTGCTGGCCAACCTGACGCTGCTCCAGCCATGGAGCCCCGAATGGCGCGCGCTCGACTGGGCGTACTGGACCCTTCCGGTGCAGGTCGCGGCGTTCATCGGCGCGGCGATCCTGTGGCGTCACCGGCTGCGCGGCGCCCGGCTCAAGACACTCGCCCGGGTGCTTGTCGTTCTGCCGATCGTGTTGTGGCCGCTGGGGTGGTTGCCGCCAGTAGCGAACGTGGTGCTCGGCCCGGTCCAAGCGGGCACCGGCATCGGTCACGCCTACCTGTTCGGCCTGGGTGTCGCGATCTGGCTGTGGTCCCGGCGCGACATCTCCCACGTCGAACTGGTCGTGCTCGGCGCGATCGGCGTCGTCGTGCACTCCCTCCGCGCCCCGTTCCCGGTGGAGGCGGGCGTCGGATTCGCGGTCATGCTCGCGCTGATCGCCGCTGCCGCGCGCGGACCGGAGTGGGACAACCGGCTGACACGCGCCATACGTCGTCCGATCGTGTGGTTGGCGGGCATCAGCTACAGCCTCTACCTGGTGCACCAGCAGCTCGGGTTCGTGCTGGCGCGCGTGCTCTCCGACGTCGGCATGTCCGGCTGGCTGCGGCTCGTCGTCGTCACCGGCGCGGCGCTGCTCGCGGGCTGGGCGCTGGCGGTGCTCGTCGAACGCCCCGCGTATCGGGCGCTCACCCGGGGTCCTCGACGTCTCGACCGGGGAACACGGCGTCCTGAGCGGGGGACACAGCGTCGGGAACGGGGGACACGACGCAAGAGGGTTCGGGAACGCGAGCCCGAACTTGTCGGGGGTCGGCTTTAGCATGGATGCGACGGCTTACTCAAGCCGTGCTCGCTACCCGCATTGCCAGTGAAGGGAAACCCTTCGGTGTCCGACCGTCTCGTCGTTCGTGGTGCCCGCGAACACAACCTGCGCAGCGTCGACATCGACCTGCCCCGGAACAGCATGATCGTGTTCACCGGACTCTCCGGGTCCGGGAAGTCGAGCCTGGCGTTCGACACGATCTTCGCCGAGGGGCAGCGCCGGTACGTCGAGTCGCTGTCGGCGTACGCGCGCCAGTTCCTCGGCCAGATGGACAAGCCGGACGTCGACTTCATCGAAGGGCTCTCGCCCGCCGTCTCCATCGACCAGAAGTCGACGTCGCGTAACCCGCGCTCGACCGTCGGCACCATCACCGAGGTCTACGACTACCTGCGCCTGCTCTACGCCCGTGCGGGCAAGCCGCACTGCCCGCAGTGTGGCGAGCCGATCAGCAAGCAGACGCCGCAGCAGATCGTCGACCAGGTGCTCGACATGGAGGAGCGCACCCGGTTTCAGGTGGTCGCGCCCGTCGTGCGGGGCCGCAAGGGCGAGTACGTCGACCTGTTCGCGAACCTCCAGCAGCAGGGTTACTCCCGCGTGCGCGTGGACGGTGCGGTGCACTCGCTCACCGACCCGCCGAAGCTGAAGAAGCAGGAGAAGCACGACATCGGCGTCATCGTCGACCGGCTGACGGTCAAGGCGAGCGCCAAGCAGCGGCTCACCGACTCCGTCGAGACCGCGTTGCGCCTGGCGGACGGCCTTGTCGAGCTGGACTTCGTCGACCTGCCGGAGCACGACCCGCACCGCACGCGCGGCTTCTCCGAGAACCTGGCCTGCCCGAACGGGCACCCGCTCGCCGTCGAGGACCTGGAGCCCCGGTCGTTCTCCTTCAACTCGCCGTACGGCGCGTGTCCGGAGTGCACCGGCATCGGCGTGCGCAAGGAGGTCGACCCCGAACTGGTCGTCCCGGACGACGAGCTCTCGCTCGGCGACGGCGCGATCGCGCCGTGGGCCGGCGGGCAGACCGCGGAGTACTTCCAGCGGCTGCTGACGTCGTTGTCCGAGGCCATCGGCTTCCGCATGGACACGCCGTGGCGCAAGCTGCCCGCCAAGGTGCAGAAGGCGGTGCTGCACGGCGTCAACGAGCAGGTGCACGTCAACTACCGCAACCGTTACGGCAGGAAGCGCTCGTACTACGCCAACTTCGAGGGCGTCATCCCGTTCCTGGAGCGCAGGCGAGAGCAGACCGAGTCGGAGTACATGCGGGAGCGCTACGAGGGCTACATGCGCGAGGTGCCGTGCCCCGCGTGTCAGGGCAGTCGGCTCAAGCCGGAGATCCTCGCGGTCACCATGGAGCACAAGACGATGGGCGCGCGCTCCATCGCCGAGGTATGTGCGTACTCGGTGTCCGAGGCGTCGGAGTTCCTAGACGGCCTCGTGCTCGGCGAGCGCGAGGCGATGATCGCGGGCGCGGTGCTCAAGGAGATCCAGGCACGGCTGCACTTCCTGCTCGACGTCGGGCTGGACTACCTCTCGCTGGACCGTGGCGCGGGCACGCTCTCCGGCGGTGAGGCACAGCGCATCCGGCTCGCGACGCAGATCGGATCGGGCCTTGTCGGCGTGCTGTACGTGCTGGACGAGCCGTCGATCGGGCTGCACCAGCGCGACAACCACCGGCTCATCGAGACGCTGAGCAGGCTGCGCGACCTGGGCAACACGCTCATCGTCGTCGAGCACGACGAGGACACGATCAAGTCAAGCGACTGGGTGGTCGACATCGGCCCCGGCGCGGGTGAGCATGGCGGCGAGATCGTGCACAGCGGGCCATACACGAAGCTGCTCAGCAACAAGAAGTCGCTGACAGGCGACTACCTCGCCGGGCGCAGGGAGATCAGTGTCCCCGCCATGCGTCGTCCGGTGGACCGCAAGCGCCAGTTGACGGTGGTCGGCGCGCGCGAGCACAACCTCCGCAACCTCGACGTCTCGTTCCCGCTCGGCTGCCTGATCTCGATCACCGGCGTGTCAGGGTCCGGCAAGTCCACGCTGGTCAACGACATCCTGGCGACGGTGCTGGCGAACAAGCTCAACAGCGCGCGCCAGGTGCCCGGCAGGCACACGCGCGTGCGCGGGCTCGACCTGGTGGACAAGCTGGTGCGCGTCGACCAGTCGCCGATCGGGCGGACGCCGCGCTCCAACCCCGCCACCTACACCGGGGTGTGGGACCACATCCGCAAGCTGTTCGCCGCGACGACCGAGGCGAAGGTGCGCGGCTACCAGCCGGGACGGTTCTCGTTCAACGTCAAGGGCGGGCGCTGTGAGGCGTGCGCCGGTGACGGCACCATCAAGATCGAGATGAACTTCCTGCCGGACGTCTACGTCCCGTGCGAGGTCTGCAAGGGTGCCCGCTACAACCGGGAGACCCTGGAGGTCCACTACAAGGGCAAGACCGTCGCCGAGGTGCTGGACATGCCGATCGAGGAGGCGGCGGAGTTCTTCGAGCCGATCAAGGCGATCCACCGGCACCTCAAGACGTTGGTCGACGTCGGTCTCGGGTACGTGCGGCTCGGCCAGCCCGCGCCAACGTTGTCCGGTGGCGAGGCGCAGCGGGTGAAGCTGGCGTCCGAGCTGCAGAAGCGGTCCACGGGGAAGACGGTGTACGTGCTGGACGAGCCGACGACCGGGCTGCACTTCGAGGACATCGCCAAGCTGCTCGGCGTCATCAACGGCCTGGTGGACAAGGGCAACACGGTGATGGTGATCGAGCACAACCTCGACGTCATCAAGACGTCGGACTGGATCATCGACCTCGGCCCGAGTGGCGGCTCCGGCGGCGGCACGGTCGTCGCGGAGGGCACCCCGGAGGACGTCGTCGCGGTCCCGGAGAGCTTCACGGGTCAGTACCTGCAGCCCATCCTCGGCTGACACCGCGAGTCGCACCTTAATCGCCGCGAGTCGCACCTTAATCGGCGTGAGTTCTCCGGAAGAACTCGCGCCACCGGATCCCCGAGCTCGCGCTGCCGTAAGTCGGAACTCGCCCTCCACAACGGGGGCCTCGCGGCCCGACAACGGGGGACTCGCGGAGCGGAGCGCCTAGGCTGGCGGCGTGCGCCGTGAAAGCTACCGTTTCCGCAACGTCTGGACGGTGCGGGCGCGGGTCGACGCGGTCTTCGCGGCACTGGTCGACGTCGAGAGCTACCCGGTGTGGTGGCCGGATGTCCGCGCGGTACAGCGGCAGGACGGCGACTCCGGGGACCTCGCGGTGCGATCGGTGTTGCCCGTCGCGTTGCGGCTACGGCTCAAACGTGCCGAGGAGGACCCAGTGGCAGGCACGATGCGCGTGGACATTTCCGGCGATCTGGAGGGCTACTGTGCCGCGTGGGTCGACGTTCACCGCGACCGCACGGTGGTGCGGATCGAGCAGGACGTGATGCTTTGCAAACGCTCACTCCTGCCGGTTGAGCCGGTGCTGTGGCCCGTGCTCAGGGCGAACCACGCCGCGATGATGTGGCGCGGCGAACGAGGTCTACGTCGATACCTGGCGACTGCCTGAGCGTTGCGCCGCCCGTCGCTGGGGACTTCGCCAGGGAGATTGCCCGCAGAACCGGACAAGGCGTGCGATAACTGGCGCCAATCGAGCAATTTGCCTGGCGAAGGTGGGGCGGAACGCGGTGGTGCTGAGGTGAGCGTAGGGCGGGGCCGTGGAGGCGCGAAAGGCGCGTCGTGTGGCGGCGCAAGGGGCGCGGCTGAGGGGCGGCGGAGTCGCTCAGGTCACCGGCCCGGTGTACTTCTCGCCCGGTCCCATACCCGGCGCGTCCGGCACGGCCGACGCTTCCCGGAACGCCCGCTGGACTGACTGCAGCCCGTCGCGCAGCGGCCCGGCGTGCGCGCCAAGGTACTCCGCCGACGCCGTGACAAGGCCCGCGAGCGCGGTGATCAGCCGCCTGGCCTCGTCAAGGTCGCGGTGCGGGCTCAGGTCGGGGTCGTCGTCGGCGAGGCCGAGGCGCTCCGCCGATGCCGACAGCAGCATGACAGCCGCCCTGCTGATGACCTCCACGCTCGGAATCGTCGCCAACTCGCGGGAGCTGAGCCCGGAATCACCGGCGCCGAGCCCCACCTCGCCGGGGTCACCGTCGGAATAATCGGGCGAGGATGAATCGTCGTGCTGCACGTCTGCTACCCTTCCACGTGCGACCAACCTCCGAAGGTTCGGGGGTGAGCAAGTGGAGCCCCGCTCCCACCTGAGTCACCATCACCCGGTGGCCGGGTCCGGTCTCGCCGGTGGCGTATGCCTTCGGCGAAGGTGTCCGTAGCACACGGGCACCGATCGGAAGCGGGCCCCAGTCGTCATCGGACGGCTAGGGGCTCGATGTATTTGGGGCACCGGGTCACGCAGACGAAGAGCACATAGACCAAGGAGGCCCCATCAGCTCCGACACGCGCATCAACGAGCGCATCCGCGTTCCCGAGGTTCGGCTCGTCGGGCCGAACGGTGAACAGGTCGGGATCGTCCGTATCGAAGACGCCCTGCGGCTGGCGCAGGAAGCGGACCTTGACCTCGTTGAGGTCGCCCCGCAGGCGCGCCCACCAGTGGCCAAGCTCATGGACTTCGGCAAGTTCAAGTACGAGAGTGCGCAGAAGGCCCGTGAGTCTCGCCGCAACCAGCAGCAGACGGTGATCAAGGAGCAGAAGCTCCGGCCGAAGATCGACCCGCACGACTACGAGACGAAGAAGGGCCACGTTGCCCGCTTCCTCAGCGCGGGGAACAAGGTCAAGGTCACCATCATGTTCCGCGGCCGCGAGCAGTCGCGGCCCGAGCTGGGGTTCCGGCTGCTGCAGCGGTTGGCTGATGATGTCGCCGACCTCGGGACGGTTGAGTCCGCCCCGAAGCAGGACGGCCGGAACATGATCATGGTGCTCGCGCCACACAAAACCGGCAAAACCAAGGCGAAGGCAGGCAAGTAAGCCGCCTCTCGTCGACACCGTTCGCGCACCGGTGCGCCCTGCGGGGCCACCGGACGGTCGATCTCGGCCTCCTGCGCGAGCCGCCCGCCCGTTGCAGACGGACATCGAAGGAGGGGCAGCAATGCCCAAGCAGAAGACGCACAGCGGCACAGCGAAGCGGATCAAGAAGACCGGCACCGGCAAGCTCCGCAGGCAGAAGGCAGGCCGCAGGCACCTGATGGAGAAGAAGTCGAGCCGCGTCACCCGCAGGCTGGAGGGCACGACCGAGGTCGCCGCCGGCGACGTCAAGAAGATCAAGCGGCTGCTCGGCCAGCGCTGAGCCCGACGCCTGACAACCGCTGACAGAGATGTACACCCGGGGTGCCCCTAGCGCCCCCTGAATCGACAGGATGGACCCGTGGCACGCGTCAAGCGGGCGGTCAACGCCCAGAAGAAGCGTCGCGCAACTCTCGAACTGGCCAAGGGCTACCGAGGCCAGCGTTCGCGGCTGTACCGCAAGGCCAAGGAGCAGAACCTCCACTCGCTCACCTACTCCTACCGGGACCGCAGGGCCCGCAAGGGTGACTTCCGTCAGCTCTGGATCACCCGCATCAACGCGGCCGCCAGGGCCAACGGCATCACCTACAACCGGTTCATCCAGGGCCTCAAGGCCGCCGGTGTCGAGGTGGACCGCAAGATCCTCGCCGAGCTTGCCGTGACAGACGAGGCCGCGTTCACCGCGCTGGCCGAGGTCGCCAAGCAGCACGTGCCCGCGCAGGACGCCAAGAAGTCGGCCTGAGCGACACATCCGTGACTCGACGACCCGGGGTGTTCACCCATCGAACGCCCCGGGTCGTCGCTGCGCGCAAGCTGACGTCGCGGAGCGGCAGGCGGCAGGCGGGCCGGTTTCTCGCCGAGGGCGCGCAGGCGGTGCGCGAGGCGCTGCGGACGCCTGACCGGGTGCACGAACTGTTCGTCACCGATGCGGCGGCACAGCGGCACCCGGAGCTGCTTGAGCACGCGACCGAGGCGGCCGTGACGGTGTCCGAGATTGACACCCGCGCCGCCGAGCTGCTGTCCGAGACGGTGACGCCGCAGGGCATCGTCGCGGTGTGCGAACCGCTCGACGTCTCGCTGGACGACGCGCTGCGGGGCACGCCGCGGCTGGTCGTCGTGCTGGCCGGGATCGCCGACCCCGGCAACGCGGGCACGGTGGTCCGGGTCGCGGACGCGGCCGGTGCGGACGCCGTGGTCTTCGCGGGGGACGCCGTCGACGTCCACAACGGCAAGTGCGTGCGAGCGTCGACCGGCAGCGTGTTCCACCTGCCGGTGGCGCGGGAGCACGACGTCGAGGCGGTGTACGACGCCTGTCGCGCGCACGGCCTGCGGGTCGTCGCCGCCGACGGCTCGGCGTCCGACGACCTCGACACGGCGACGACGTTGGCGGGACCGACCGCCTGGGTGTTCGGCAACGAGGCACACGGGCTGTCCGCTGAGCATATTTCGGCTGCCGATGGCGCCATCCGCGTGCCAATCTACGGGGACGCGGAAAGCCTCAACCTGGCCACGGCGGCGGCCGTCTGCCTCTACGCCAGCGCACGGGCACACCGAGCGGAGTGGGGCCGGTCGCACTGAGTGACCGGCCATGCGGCACGATCGCAGGGGAAGAACTGGGACGCAAGGAGTCGTGAACAGCGCGATGTCGAAAGCGGACGACACAGAGGTGCTGACGCAGGACGCGCTCAGCGCGGCGGTCGATGAGGCAACGGCCGCGTTCGCCGATGCGGCCGACCTCGACCAGCTCGCCGCCGTCAAGCCGGCACACCTCGGTGACCAGGCCCCGGTGCTGCTGGCACGGCGGCAGATCGGGTCGTTGTCGAAGGACGAGAAGGCCGACGCCGGTAAGCGGGTGAACGAGGCTCGCACGGCGATCCAGACCGCGTTCGACGAGCGAAAGGCCGCGCTGCAGGTCGAGCGGGACGAGTGGGTGCTGCGCGAGGAGGCCGTCGACGTCACGCTGCCGTGGGACCGTGTCCCGCGCGGCGCGCGTCACCCGATGACCACGCTCGCCGAGCGGATCTCCGACGTCTTCGTCGGCATGGGTTACGAGGTCGCCGAGGGGCCGGAGCTTGAGGCCGAGTGGTTCAACTTCGACGCGCTGAATTTCGGCAAGGACCACCCCGCGCGCCAGATGCAGGACAGCTTCTACGTCGCACCGGAGGATTCCCGGCTGGTGCTGCGCACGCATACGTCGCCGGTGCAGGCGCGGACGCTGCTCCACCGCGCGCCACCGGTGTACGTCGTCTGCCCCGGCCGGACGTACCGCACCGACGAGTTGGACTCCACCCACACTCCGGTCTTCCACCAGGTCGAGGGCCTTGCGGTGGACAAGGGCATCACGATGGCCAACCTCAAGGGCACGCTGGACGCCTTCGCGCGGGCGATGTTCGGCGAGAAGTCAACGACGCGGCTGCGTCCGCACTTCTTCCCGTTCACCGAGCCGTCCGCCGAGGTGGACGTCTGGTTCGAGGAGAAGAAGGGCGGCCCCGGCTGGGTCGAGTGGGGCGGCTGTGGCATGGTCAACCCGAACGTGCTGCGCGCCTGTGGTGTCGATCCCGAGGTGTACTCCGGGTTCGCGTTCGGCATGGGGCTGGAGCGCACGCTGCAGTTCCGCAACGGGATTCCGGACATGCGCGACATGGTGGAGGGGGACGTGCGGTTCACCATGCCGTTCGGGGTGGAGGCGTCATGAGCGACACTCGCCCTTCCGCTCAGGTAAGCCGACCGGGTGCGGGTGCCCCGCGAGGAACGGAGGCGTCATGAGGGTTCCTGTCAGCTGGCTGACCGAGCACCTTGCGGTCGGTCCCGACATCGGCCCTGCCGAGCTGGTGGACGCGCTGGTTCGCGTTGGCGTCGAGATCGAGGACGTCGATGAGCTGGGCCCGGTCACCGGCCCGCTGATGGTCGGCAAGGTCGCCGAGATCGAGGAACTGACCGAGTTCACGAAGCCGATCCGCTACTGCCGCGTCGAGGTCGGCGACATCGAGCCGGAGAGCACCGACGGCAAGCAGCCCACCAGGGGCATCGTCTGCGGCGCGACGAACTTCGAAGAAGGCGACCTCGTCGTGGTGGCGCTCCCGGGCGCGGTGCTGCCGGGTGACTTCGCGATCTCGGCGCGCAAGACGTACGGCCACGTCAGCGAGGGCATGATCTGCTCCGCCCGCGAACTGGGCCTCGGCGAGGACCACACCGGCATCCTGGTGCTGCCGCGCGACAGCGCCAGTCCCGGCGAGGACGCCCGCGAGGGGCTAGGCCTCGACGACACCGTGCTGGACCTCGCGCCGACGCCGGACCGTGGCTACGCGCTGTCCATCCGGGGCCTGGCGCGCGAGTTGTCCTGCGCGCTGGACCTGCCGTTCGCCGACCCCGGCACGCGCGAGGTGGAGGACACGCAGGGCGACGTCTGGCCGGTCAACGTCACCGACCCGGCTGGCTGTGACCGGTTCGTGCTGCGCAGGGTCACCGGGCTGGACACGTCCGCGCCGACGCCGTGGTGGCTGCGGCGCAGGCTGATGCTCGCCGGGATCCGGTCGATCTCGCTCGCGGTCGACGTCACCAACTACGTGATGCTGGAGCTGGGTCAGCCGCTGCACGCCTTCGACACCGGCAGCGTCAAGGGCGAGTTGGTCGTGCGCCGCGCCGAGAAGGGCGAGAAGCTCACCACGCTGGACGACGTGGTGCGCGAACTCGACCCCGACGACATCGTGATCTGCGACGACTCCGGCGTCATCTCGCTCGCGGGCACCATGGGCGGCGCCAGCACGGAGATCACCCCGGAGAGCACCGACGTGCTGCTGGAAGCCGCGCACTGGGATCCGGCGTCGATCAGCCGCACCGCGCGCAGGCACAAGCTGTTCTCCGAGGCGGCGAAGCGGTTCGAGCGCTACGCCGACCCGGCCGTGTGCGCGGTGGCGGTCGACCTGGCGGCGCGGCTGCTGCGCGACTACGGCTCCGGCACCGTCGAGTCGGGCCGGACCGACGAGGGCGTCGTGACGCCGCTGCCCGCGATCGCGATGCCGATCTCGCTGCCGGACGAGACCGCTGGCGTGCGCTACGAGCGCGGCGTCACCGTGCGCAGGCTGACCCAGATCGGCTGCAAGGTCGGCATCGACACCGCCGACAACGGCACCGCGCTGGTCGTGGCCGAGCCGCCGAGCTGGCGCGCCGACCTCGTGCAGCCCGCCGACCTGGTCGAAGAGGTGCTGCGGTTGGAGGGCTACGACAGCATCCCGTCGACGTTGCCGGTCGCGCCCGCCGGCTCGGGGCTGAGCCTGGCGCAGCGCAGGCGCAGGTCGGTGTCCCGCGCGCTGGCCGAGGCGGGCTACGTCGAGGTGCTGCCGTTCCCGTTCGTCTCCGGCTCGGTGTGGGACGCCTTCGGCCTCGCCGACGACGACCCGCGCCGCAGGACGTCGGTCGTGCTCAACCCGCTTGAGGCGGAGAAGAACGAGCTGGCCACGATGTTGCTGCCCGGCCTGCTGGAGACGCTGCAGCGCAACGTCTCGCGCGGCTTCAAGGACCTGGCGCTGTACAACATCGGACAGGTCGTGCAGCCGAACCCGGATGCGCCCGCCGTGCCCGACCCCAGTGTCGCGCAGCGGCCCTCGGACGAGGAGGTCGCCACGCTGGAGGCGGCCGTGCCCGCGCAGCCGCTGCACGTCGCGGCGGTGCTGACCGGCCTGCGTCGCCGCGCGGGCTGGTGGGGCGCCGGTGAGCAGGCGACCTGGGCGGACGCGGTCGAGGCCGCCCGCACGGTGGCCGCCGCGTCCGGCGTGGAGCTGACCGTCTCCGCCGCGGCCGAGCTGCCCTGGCACCCGGGCCGCTGCGCGCGGCTCGACGTGGGGGAGCAGATCGTCGGGTTCGCCGGGGAGCTGCACCCGAAGGTGATCGAGGCGCTGGGCCTGCCGAAGCGCACCGTCGCGATGGAGCTGGACCTGGACGCGGTGCCGGTGGCCGAGTTGCGCCCGCAGCCGTCGGTGTCGCCGTACCCGCCGGTGCTGCTGGACATCGCGCTGGTGGTGGACGAGTCGGTGCCCGCAGCCGACCTGGCCGAGTCGCTGCGGCGCGGCGGCGGGGAGCTGCTTGAGGACGTCGCGCTGTTCGACGTCTACACCGGCGAGCAGGTCGGTGAGGGCAAGCGGTCGCTTGCGTTCAAGCTGCGGGTGCGCGATGCCGACCGGACGCTGACGAACGAGGAGGCCACGGAGGTGCGGGACGCGGCGCTCGCCGCCGCCCACGACCGCCACGGCGCGACCCTGCGGGGCTGACAGCGGGGTCGTGTCCCCCGTTCATGGCCCCGTGTTCCCCGTTCACGGCGCCACCTTGCGCGGCTGACCGAGGAACTCCGTCACGGCGGCTACAGTCTCGCTGGTCTTCTCCACCTGCGGGATGTGCCCGCAGTCATCGATGACCACGGCCCTGCTGTCGGCCAGTTGTGCCTGCCACTCGTCGATGTAGCCGACCGGGATCAGCGAGTCCTCGCGGCCCCACACCACCAGCACCGGCACGGCGATGCGGTGCAGCCTGCGCCGGAGTCCCCTGTCGGGAATGGGCCAGGTGAACTTGCCGGTGGAGCCCATGGACCACACCATTCCCGCCGTCGCGGCCGCGGCCTCGTTAGGGTCGTCGGGCATGGCCAGCATCGCCTGCGCGCCCTCGCCCGACGGGTCGTGGAACAGCAGCGCTGGCAGCTGATCCGGAGGCGTGGTCAGCCAGTTCGCCACCGGCAAGTCTTCCCGCCACAGGCCGATGGGATCCAGCAGCACCAGCGCCGACGGCAGTGTCGGGAAGGTCGCGGCAAGCTCAGCGGCGATCATGCCGCCGAAGGACTGGCCCACCATGACCGGCGCTGACAGCCCCAGCGTGCGCACGACCTCCTCGTAGATCAGCACGACGTCCGGCAGCGAGTCCACCGCGTGGATCGCGTACGGATCGCCAACGCTGGTGCCGGGAAACTCCGGGGCGTAGACGGTGTAGTGCTCGGCCATCTGGGTCAAGAACGGATCCCATGCCAGACCCGCCGCCGGGTGCAGGTACAGCAACGGCGGGCCTGCCCCTGCCACCTTCACCCGGATGGTCAACCGTCCATTCCAGACCGCGAGAAACTCCTCGCTGATCGCTGGCTGGGTGGATTCCGTCGTGGTCATCAGGCATGCACCGCCGTTCGTGCCGCAGTGTGGGTGTCGACCGCGCCTTCGGTGGCGCCGCCGCCTTCGGTGGGTGCCGTTGGCTTGCCGCCGAGCCGTTCCGGCCACCAGTGGTGGGTGTAGCCGCTATCGCGCCACAGCTCGCGCAATGACGGCGCGACCTCCTCGGCGAATAGCTGGATGTTGCGCATCGTCAGCTCGCGGGGCAGCGAGCCGAAGTTGAGCATCGCGTGCAGGTTGCCGATGCCGTAGCGTCGGCAGAAGTCGCCGACCTGCTCGCGCACGGTGGCCGGGCTGCCGCAGATCACCACTCCGGCGTCCACCAGCTCGCGGAACGACGCCCCGCGCATCTGCAGGTACAGCCCGAAGTCGCTGGGATCTTTGGCCAGTGCCTGCACGCCGCGGATGTCGATGCCGCCGGGGATCGCGAGCTTTTCCAGCGGGATGCTGCCGAGCCCCTTGCGGAAGCCGTACTCCAGGTGCTGCGCGTACTCCTTCTCCGCCCGCTCGTCGGTCTCGGCGACCGCGATGGTCTGCAGGAACCCGACGCGGTAGGGGTTGCGCTCGACGCCGGACTCGTCGGCGAGTTCCCAGAAGCGGTCGAAGATCCGCTGACCGGTCAGCTTCGCGCCGAACCAGCTCAGGTAGTTGAAGCCGAAGTTGCGTTCGAAGCACATCTGCATCGTGCGCGGGTTGCCGAGCCCGGTGATCCACACCGGCGGCGTGCCTTGCAGCGGCCGTGGCCAGGGATTGACCTGCGGATACTGGCTGAACCGTCCGTTGAACGGGAACGGCTTCTCCTCACTCCACGCTCGCAGGATGAGTTCGAGGTTCTCGTCGAACCGCGGCCGGATCTCGACCGGTGGTATCCCGTTGTTGATCGCGGCGTCGTAGTGCAGTCCGATCGGAAACCCGGCAACGAGCCTCCCGCCGCTGATCACGTCGACAAACGCATACTCCTCGGCGACCCGCAGCGGCTCACGTGCCTTTCCGAGCGAGCGTCCCATCGGGTAAATCGCCACGTCCAAGCCTTCGGCCTCGGTCATGTAGGCCAGCGCGCTCGCGACCAGATCGGGGTTGGGCATCATGTCGTAGCTCGATTGGCCGTGCTCTGTGACGGCGACGCCGTCGAAGCCGGCGCGGGCGCCGTGCATGAGTTCGTCCAGGAAGTCGCGGACGGAGGAGTAGACGCCGTCGCGCGTGGTGAGCGAGTACGGCGTGCTGCAGACCGATTCGTAGTGCTGCTCGAAGTCGTCCGGGAGGTAGCGATACGGTGCCTGCTCGAAGAGCGTGATCTTCATGTTGTTCCTCCGGTTGGTGTGGGTGCGCGCGCCGGTGGGTAAGGGTCAGCTCGCTTCGGCGTAGGAGTGCACGCGGTGTGCCGCCTCGGCCCATGCCGGGATCGCTGGTCTGCGGGTGCGAGCCGCCAGCGATCCGTCGAGCAGGGGCGATCCGGGCGTGGTGAACGACCCGTCGCCGAAGATGAGCGGGTCGCCGTCACGCGTTTCGACGGTGACGACCTCGCCGAGCTGCAGGACGTGATCGCCGCCGTCGTACCGGCGCCACGGCAGGCACCGGATCACGGCGATGGCGTCAGCGAGGGTGGGTACCTCGCCGGGGCCTGCCGGGTCCCAGTCGATGCGGAGCGACGAGTCGTGCCGGCCCGCGAACCGCAGCGCGACGTCCCGTTGGTCGGCGCGGAGCACGTTGACCGCGAACTCCCGTCCTTCTAGCGCCGAACAGGCTCGCGTGCTGCGGGCCAGCGACACGAGCACCAACGGCGGATCCAACGAGACCGACGTGAAGGCGTTGACCGTCGCGCCGCGCACCTCGGTGGCCATCCGGTAGGTCACGACCGTGACCCCGGTGGCGAACCGGCCAAGGCAGCGACGCAGCGATCGGGTATCCATCGCGTCTCCTCGTTGTCGGCGATGGCCTTACTGTGACATGGTTCACACTAGAAACGGAAAGACTTAGTTGAGCGATATTCAGACATGTGACGTCTGAGTAGCCAGGGCGGGGCAGCCATCCGGTGGTGAGCATGCCGCCGAGGAGGCGAGATCATGGAACTCCGGCACGTGCGCTACTTCGTTGCTGTCGCCGAGGAGCGCAACTTCACCAACGCCGCGGCCCGGCTCAACGTCGCGCAGTCGCCGCTGTCGCAACAGATCCGCAAGCTCGAGCGTGAGATCGGGGTGCGGCTGTTCAACCGCACCACCCGCTCGGTCGCACTGACCTACGCAGGTGAGGTCTTCTACGACCGGGTCGCCACGCTGCTCGCGCTCAGCGACGAGGCGGTCGAGGCCGCGCGCAAGGCCAGCGAGGGTGAGCTGGGCACGCTGGCGGTCG
>WHTY01000181.1 GCA_009377475.1 Actinophytocola sp. | reverse complement strand
TGATCAGGTGCAACTGGGTGCCCATGATTCCCACGGCGAGGTCGCCTTGCCGGGTGTACACGCCGACCGCGCAGTCACCGGCTTCGACCATCGGGCTGATGCCCATCCTGGCGAAGCTCTGGTACGCCTCCCATGACGCCAACTCGAGACGGTTGCGGTAGATCTCGAACTGGCCGCGGTCGACGGTCTCGACCGCTGTCAGCTCCCGCTGCGTCGCAGGCTCTGGGCGCCAATGCCGCAGTACTTCGAAATCGCGGGGCATCGTTACTCCTTACCGGTCATCACGCCGTTGGCGAGCTCGTCGAGCTGGAATCGTCGTCTCGGATCGACGACGATCGTGGTGTCTGTGGCCTCCACAATGGCCGGACCTGCGATCTCGTTACCCGGCCGAAGCGAGGCCAGGTCGTACACCGGTGTCTGCAGCCAGCCGTGCTGTATGCCCCAGAACGCCGGACGGTCGGACTTGTGCGCTGCTGAGGGATCGGCAGTGCCGAGGGAGTGGCGGGTGAGCTCGACTTTTTGCGTCCTGATCTGGCTCCACAGCACGAAACCGAGAATCTCGACCCCGCCTGCAAAGAAGATCGCCGACTCGCTGTACACCCTGGCGTACTCACGCTCGAACGCCTGGTATAACTCCTCGACGTCCGCCGGCGACTCGATGAAGAGCCTCGGCGAGCGGATCCGCGTGACGTGTGGCTGCATGCCGTACCGCATATGCAGGTCGAGCGACCACACCACATGCTCCGAGTCCAACTCCTTGGCGTCCTTGAGCGCCTCGAACTGCATCTCCTCGACGACCTTGTTGAACTCCCCGTAGTTCTCAAGCCACTGCCCGGTCGCACCGTGATACAGCAGCAACGAGTCGCCGCGCTCGTAGGAGCGCACGAAATCGGTGTTCGCGATCCCGAACGCGCTAAAGACCGAGGCGAAGGGGAACGTTCGCATCTCCCTCGGTTCGACGTAACCGCCGTAGCCGGCGACGTGCGTACCACCAGCGCCACCAAAGGCGAAGAGCGAGAAATCGGCAGGGTCGTACCCCTTGAGGTTGACCTCCTTGAAAATCTCGTTGCCCATCTTCGCGTCGATCACGTCCTTGATCAGCATCGCGGCTTCCTCAAGCTCGATACCGAGCGGCTCGGCGAGCCCACGCCGCACGGCGTCCTCGGCCGCCTCCTTGTTCAGCGGAATGCTGCCGCCGAGGAAGTAATCCGGATCGACGTAACCAAGCACCACATCGGCGTCGGTCACGGTCGGATCATCACCGCCGAGATCGAACGCTGCGGGCCCAGGGTTCGACCCCGCAGACGCCGGACCGACCTCGACGCTGTCCAGCAGCTCGTTGTACCGGGCAATGGACCCACCACCAGCGCCGATCGACTTCGTCTCGATCATCGAGATGCCGACCCGGAAACGGTCGATCAACGGCATGTGCGAGTAGAAATGGTGGCTGTCGTCGGCGCTGCCCTCGAGATCGAGGTTGACCACGGTGCCGAGGTCGAACGACGTGCCACCCATGTCGGACACGATGACGTTCGAGATGCCCTGCGAACGCGCAACGTGCGTGCTGCCGATCACCCCTGCCACCGGACCCGCGTTGTAGGTCTCGACGGCGCTTGTCCGCTCGAGCGGGTTCGCCCCGCCCGCACTGTTGGCGATGAACAGCCGACGCCGGTAGCCCTGATCGTGCAGCGAGTTGCCGAGCTCGGTGAGCTCCTCAGCCATGGTGCGGTGCAGATACGCCGCAAGCACTGTCGTCATGTCACGCTGATACTCACCACCCTTGCAGAGCACCTCCGAGGACAGCAGAATCGGCTGGCTGCCCAGATAAGATTGGGGATACTCCTCGCTGATGATCTCCTTGATCATGCGCTCGTGCACAGGGTTACGATGGCTCTGCATCAACGCCACGACGAAGCCCATCGCGCCGCGGTCGACAAGCGTGCGTATCTTCTCCCGTACCTGGTCCGGGTCGAGCGGCGTGATGACGCGGCCGCTGTCGTCGACCCGCTCCCTGACACCGACCACCCTCGCGCGATCGATCAACGGCTGCGGCCGCTGACCTCGCGCCACCATGCGCTTGCGCTCCATCGGCAGCCCGTCGTGCCACTGCGCACCACGTCCGATGTAGATGGTGTCCTCGAAGCCCTGCGTCGTGATCAGACCCAGTGGTGGGCCATTGCGCTCGATCAACGCGTTCATCGCGAGCGTCGTCGCGTACCGCACGATGTCCGTGCTGCCGAGGAGCTGCTCGACACTAATCCCGAGTTCGGCGGCGCACTGGCTGATGGCCTGGCCGAAGCCGGAGGCGAGCCGGTGCCGGGTCGTCGGCGCCTTGGCGGTGACCGTACGGCCGTCGTAGACGACATAACAGTCGGTGAACGTACCGCCGATGTCGATGCTGATGGTGTCGCGGATGTCGAAGACATCGGCGACGTTCGTCGAGCCATTCGTTGAGTTGGCTGCCTTGGTCACTGCGTTCCCCCTTGATGCTTCGCCTTGAGGGCGTCGATATCAAGCTCGATATCGTGGGTGGGCGGAAATCCGTCCGGCAGTAGTTCGGTCTCGATGTTCGTGCCACAACCGGGGCAGTAGTACTCGATGAAAGTCCCGTATCCTTCACGCGTCGTGCCGGTCCAAGTCGAATCGGGGAATATCGGCGGGTAGACCTCGGCGGGATCCCGTTCGTAGACGAGGCAACCTTTCTTGTAATTCTCCCTTGCGTCGACGAGATCCTGCTCGCACTTGTGGCAGGTCCACCGCTCCGTGTCGAGGTCGATGGCCAAGTACTCAGTGATCCTGACGACACTCGATCGCTGGCTCGTTGTCATGACACCTCCATTACAGCCGTACCGAGTTCGTCGATCGCCATCTCGGCGTCACCAGGAATGAGAATCGTGGTATCGCTCGCCTCGACCACCGCGGGGCCCGCTACCTTCGTTCCAGGCGACAGTTGTGATCGTTGAAATACCGGCGCTTCGACGGCACCCAACTCGTGCCGGATCGTTCGAGACGCCGATGAAGCTTTCCCCGCCGAGCCCGGTGGGATGGGCGCCAACTCGGGAACCGGCGTCGGGACAACGGTGTGCAGCCGCGCGACGCTCCCTGCGACAGCGTCGGCCAGTATCGGCCTTGCGGCATCCACCGGGTCGCCACCCAGCGTCTCCCGCCGCGCCGGATCGTCCAACTCGAGCGTGAACCGCAGCTGGTCCGGATCGTGCCCCTCGCCAGCGACGTCGAGCCGTGCCCGATGGATCAGCTGCTCGACGTCCTCAAGCACCGAATCCATCACCTGCACCTCGTACACGTGCCCGAGTCCGATCGTGGAGAGCCCGACCGCACTGAACACCGACGAGTCGCGGAAGTGATAGACGCGAGGGATCCCGCACAACCTCGCGACGTCAGCGGCGTAGAGACCACCACCGCCGCCGAAGGCGATGAGGGCGAACGTCGCGGGATCGCCGCCGACATCACGCACGGACGCCGCGACCCGATCAGCAGCGAGCTGGGCCAGCGCGCTGTGAACCTGATATGCGGCGTCCTCGAGTTGCCCGCCACCTGCGATCGTGCCGATCGCATCGCGGGCACGCGCCAGGTCGAGCCGGCGCCTGCCGCCGAGGAAGTTGTCCGGGTCAATGTAGCCGAGCACGACATCGGCGTCGGTGACGGTCGGCTGGGTGCCGCCGAGGCCGTAGCACGCGGGCCCTGGTACCGCGCCGGCCGAGTCAGGACCCGCCGAGTAGCCCTGCGTCGTCCGCCGCACCAGCGAACCGCCGCCACCGCCGACGTTGTCGACGTGCACCATGGGCAATGCCACCGGAATGCTATGCACCGACGGCGCAACGTCCGTCGGAACCCCGCCGCCGGAAACCAGTGCCACGTCGGTCGACGTGCCGCCGATGTCCATCGTCGCGACGTGCTCAAGCCCATAGCGGGCAGCGAGCCGCGCCGCGCCGTAGACACCAGCCGACGGACCCGAGTTGTAGGTGGAGATCGCCGTGGTCTTGGCGACACGGGCGAGCGCACCGGACGACTGCGACACAAGCAACGGATGCGCGTAGCCGTTCGCCCGCATGTCCTCGTCCGCTTTGTACAAAGTTTTGACCATCTCCGGGTGGAGATAGGCATTGAGCACCGCCGTGGCGGTGCGGCGTTCCGCACCCGGTCTCGGCGTCACCTCGGAAGCGAGCAGGCACGGCACGGATCCCAGGTAGTGCCGCGGGTAGTCCTGCAGCACGATCTGCTTAACAGAACGCTCCCGGGACGGATCGGTGTCCGAACCGTCGAAACTCACGACGAGCAGGCGCGCGCCGCCGACGAGCAGTCTCCGGACCGCGTCACGCACCTCGGCCCCGTCCGTGGCGTCCTTGATCTCCGCAACAAGGTCCTTGCGGAGTACGAACTCGTACAGACTGGATTCGCCCTGACCGTAGAGTGTGTTCGCGGCGCCTTTGTCGACAAGCAGCCCGACTCGTGGACCGCGTTGCTGAATGAGCGTATTCGTGCCAATCGTCGATGAGAAACGAAAGACATCGGTATCCCTGAGCAACGTCTGGGTGTCAGGGAAGCCGAGAGTCGAGGCGCCCTCGTCGACGCACCGAGCGAGACATTCCGTCAGATCGTGCGGTGTCGTATCGACCTTCACCGACGCTTGGTCCTCGTCCCGAGTGAAGAATCCGTCGGTGAACGTTCCGCCTGTATCGATATTGATGGTCGCACCCACCATGCCTCCTCGGCTTCTGTCGACCGTCGTTTTCGCACCAGAGAAGAACACCTTCGTAGTGCTTACTAGACATTCAAGTGTATGATAGAAGTTATGATGTAGTGACGCAAGACACGATCGAGATCGGTGGAGGGTGCCGACGATGACGACAGATCAGCTCTACGACCCCAAGCTGGAGACGATGCCGTGGGACGACGTCCAGAAGATGACCTTCGAGGCCGCTCGTGAGCAGCTGGAACGTGTCTATGCCCGCTCACCGTTCTATCGCCGCAGGTTCGACGAGGCCGGGGTGACGCCGTCGGATGTCAGGCAGCCGGAAGATCTGGTGCGAATTCCGCTGATGGACAAGGAACAGGAGCGGCAGAGTCAAGACGACGACCCGCCGTTCGGTGAGCATCTCTGCGCCGACCGCGACGACGTCGTGCGGATCTACGCGTCGTCGGGCACCACTGGACGCCCCACCTTCTTCGCGCTGACGCAGCGGGACCTCGACAACCAGACCACCGTCATGGCGCGGGTCTTCCACACCGCGGGTATCCGCAAGAGCGACACCATGGGC
>WHTY01000070.1 GCA_009377475.1 Actinophytocola sp. | reverse complement strand
GCCAGGATCAAACTCTCCAACAATGAATAGAAGAAGAGAATCATCGACTCTCAAAAAACTCAAACAGAACCAACAAAGGTTCCAAAAAAAATCTACTGGCTTAAAAAACAAAGCACACTGTTGAGTTCTCAAACAACACGCCTCTGAGCACCAGTCATTCTGACTGTTAATCAGGAGGTTTGTTTTCTCCGTTTTGTTTGGCGCCTCCCACTCTACCACCCGAGGTGGGAGCTTGGTTCGAGGCCCCTCTGTCCGGTCTCCGTTAGCTTCGCTTTCCGCGTCGCGCCCGTTTCCCTCTGACGTGAATAAACATTACACGACGCCGAACCCCCGAAAAACAGGGGGGTCCCTTTCTGTGAAAGCCCAGGTCAGCGCCGTAAGACCCCGCGAGGCCCCGAAGACCGGCCTCCGCGGGGTCGCCGCAAGTCGCCGCAGCGTCGGCAACGAGGCGTCAGCGAGTGTTCGGCAGGAACCGCCGAGCGACGTTCTCCTCCGTCGACGGGCCCGGCTCCCACGGGGCGATCCACGGACCCGTCCCCTCGCTCGGGTCGAGCACGCCCGCCTCGAGCCAGATGTAGTCGCCTCGCAGCGTCGCCTTCGCGATCCGGACATCGACGTCGTCGGTGTTGTCCCACAGGTCGTGGAACAACTGCTCGATGCGTTGCCGCGCCTGGCGGCAAAAGGCGTCCGCGAGCTCGTACGCCTTGGCGCCGGCGTCCGGGTCGTCGGAACGCTGCATCTCCGCGCGCACGCACGAGGCCGACATCGCGAACAGCTCGGTGCCGATCGTGACGATCCGGCCGAGGAAGACCTGCTTCTTCTCCAGCCCCGCCTGCCAGCGCGCCATGCCGTAGAAGGTGCTGCGCGCCAGTTTGCGCGCGGTGCGCTCGATGAACCGCAGGTGCTTGCCGAGCGTGCCGAACTCGCTGTACGACGTCGGCACCTGGCCCTTGCCCGCGACCAGCTTCGGCAGCCAGCCCGCGTAGAAGCCGCTCGCCTTGGCCGCGGCCCGCGCCTTGCTCTTGGTGTCCGCCTCGGGATCGGCCAGGTCGCCCGCCGCCTGCAGGTGGGCGTCGACCGCCTCGCGCGCGATCATCAGGTGCATGATCTCCGAGGACCCCTCGAAGATCCGGTTGATGCGCAGGTCCCGCAGGATCTGCTCGGTGGGCACGGCGCGTTCGCCGCGCGCCGCCAGCGAGTCGGCCGTCTCGTAGCCGCGGCCGCCTCGGATCTGCATCAGTTCGTCAGCGATCTTGTACGACATCTCGCTGGCGTACAGCTTCGCCAGCGCCGCCTCGATGCGGATGTCGTTGCGCCCCTGGTCGGCCATGTGCCCGGAGAGCTCCAGGATGCTCTCCAGCGCGTACGTCGTCGCGGCCATGAACGAGATCTTCTGCGCGACAGCCTCGTGCTTGCCGACCGGCTTGCCCCACTGCACCCGCTCGTTGGACCACTCGCGCGCGATCTTGAGGCACCACTTGGCCGACCCGGCGCAGGACGCGGGCACGGAAAGACGTCCGGTGTTCAGCGTGCCGAGGACGACCTTGAGGCCCTTGCCCTCGCCGCCGATCACGTTCTCCTTCGGCACCCGGACGTTGTGGAAGCGGGTGACGCCGTTCTCGATGCCGCGCAGGCCCATGAACTGGTTGCGGCGCTCCACGGTGATGCCGGGCGAGTCGGCCTCGACGATGAACGCGGTGACGCCGCCGGGGTGCCCCTCACTCTTTGGCACACGCGCCGCCACGACCAGCAGCTCCGCGACGACACCGTTCGTCGTCCACAGCTTGACGCCGTTGAGCTCGTACGCCTGGCCGTCCTCGGTCGGCGTCGCGGTGGAGGCGAGCCGGGCGGGATCGGAGCCGACGTCCGGCTCGGTGAGCAGGAACGCGCTGACGGCGCCCTTCGCGCAGCGTGGCAGGAACCGCTGTTTCTGCTCCTCGGACCCGGCGAGCTTGAGTGGC
The DNA here is from genome assembly GCA_009377475.1 of Actinophytocola sp. Lineage (GTDB taxonomy): Bacteria > Actinomycetota > Actinomycetes > Mycobacteriales > Pseudonocardiaceae > Haloechinothrix_A. The sequence continues at coordinate 25,393 of WHTY01000070.1, read as the reverse complement.
TCGGGGACGCCGATCGACTGGTGCGCCGAGAGCAGCACGCCCAGCGTCGGGTGCACGGACCCGACCAGCATCAGCGCCTCGTTGTAAGCGACCTGTGTCAGCCCGAGGCCACCGTATGCCTGGGGGATCTTGATGCCGAAGCAGCCGAGCTCGGCGAATCCTTTGACGTAGTCGTCCGGGATCTTGGCGTCGCGCTCGATGACAAAGCCGTCCAGCGTCTCGCAGTAACGACGCAGGTCAGCGAGGAACGAGCGCGCGCGGTCCTCGTCTTCCGGGTCGGGTCTGGGATGCGGATGGACCAGGTCGAGCCGGAAGTTACCCAGGTAGAGCTCCTTGGCGAACGACGGCTTCGCCCAGCCGCTCTCCCTGGCCTCCTCAGCGAACTGCCGCGCTTCCTTCTCGGTGACCTTGACCTGTTGCTCGACCATGGAGGGCCCTCCTCATTGACGGACCGGGTGAGTCGTGCTTTGTGACACAGGTTACCCAGAAGTAGCTTGACCGGAAACCCTTCGCGCCACTTTCGCCCGGATGTCGGGGGCCTGCCTCAACCGTCAGGTGACCCGCACGCCGCCGAGATTTCGCTTGCCGCGCCGGACGACGAGCCAACGGTCGTGCAGCAAGTCGTCCGCCGACGGCTGCCAGGTGTCCTCGGTGACCTTGGCGTTGTTGACGTACGCCCCGCCTTCCTTGACGACGCGCCGCGCGGCGCCTTTGCTCTCCACGAGTCCGGCGGTGAGCAGCAGGTCGATGATCGTGGGGCCGTCGCCGAGGGCGATCTCGCCGGTCGGCACCTCCGCCATCGCGGCGTCCAACGTCGAGCCGTCGAGTGCACCGAGTTCGCCCTTGCCGAACAACGCCTGACTCGCGGCGACGACCTGCTCGGTCTGCTCCTTGCCGTGGACCAGGGTGGTCAGCTCCTCGGCCAGTGTGCGCTGCCCGGCCCGCAGGAACGGTTTGTCCGCGGTGAGCTGTGCCAGCTCGGCGATCTCGTCGCGGTCGAGGAAGGTGAACATCTTCAGGTAGCGCACGACGTCGGCGTCCGCGACGTTGACGAAGTACTGGTACCACGCGTACGGCGTCGTCAGCTCCGGGTCGAGCCACAGGCTGCCGCCGCCGGTGGACTTGCCGAACTTGCGGCCGTCGGTGTCGGTGACCAGCGGCGTGGTGAGCGCGTGCACGCTCGCGCCGTCGACCTTGCGGATGTAGTCAACGCCGCCGATGATGTTGCCCCACTGGTCGGAGCCGCCGATCTGCAGCGACGTGCCGTACTTGCGGTGGAGTTGGAGGTAGTCGTACGACTGGAGCAGCAGGTAGCTGAACTCGGTGTACGACATGCCGTCGCCCTCGAGCCGCCTGCGCACGGTCTCGCGGGCGAGCATGACGTTGATGGAGAAGTGCTTGCCGACGTCGCGCAGGAAGTCCAGCGAGGAGACGTCGGCGAACCAGTTCATGTTGTTCTCCATGACGGCGGCGGTCGCCGGGTCCGCCCTGTCGCCGAAGTCGACGAACTTCTCCAACTGGACGCCGATGCGCTCCAGACGTTGCGCGATGACCTCGCGGCTGACCAGGGTGCGCTCCCCGACGTCGCGCGGGTCGCCGATCTGGCCGGTCGCGCCGCCCGCGAGCACCACAGGTCGGTGTCCGGCGCGCTGGAACCGCGACAGGGTCAGGAGCTGCACGAGGTTCCCGGCGTGCAGGCTCTCCGCGGTGGGGTCGAAACCGGCATAGAGGGTGAGCGTGCCCGCGTCGAGATCGTTGCGCAGGGCGTCGAGGTCGGTGGACTGCGCGATCAGGCCGCGCCAGGACAGCTCGTCAAGGATGCGCTCACTCACGACGTCCATCTTCCCAGGTGAGGTTGACCAGGTGTTCACGTGGTACATAAGAGCCGTGAGCAAGCCGAGCCTGCAGCGGCGGGTGGTACGCGCCGCGGACGACGTCTTGAGCGAGCAGAGCTACGTCGCGTTCACCGACGTCCTCGCGCGGCTCGGGTGGGTGCATCCGGTGAACATCGAGCGGTGGCGCACGGGACGGCTGTCCGAGCTGGAGCAGGTGGTTCCTGTGCCTGCCGAGCGTGTCGTGCAGGCGTGTGAGCACCTGACGGCTTGGGCTCGCGAACGCGGTCTTCGCGCGGAAGACGTCGAGTACGTCGCGGGGACGCGGGACCGACGTCCGCTCCAGTTTCTGTCCGGGACGACGTCCGATGAGGAGCGTGCCCTGCGCACGCACTGGTTCGCGCCGGACGCCGCACCGGCCCAGCGCGAGAAGGTGGTCGAGAAGCAGAGCAAGGCGCCCGATCTGGTCGCGATCATGCCGACGCGGGAGTGGGAGTGCGCGGACTGCGGCGACACCGGGGGCTTCCTGGTCATGGAGGACGACGAGCCGTTGTGCCTCGACTGCGCGGACATGGGGCATCTGGTGTTCCTGCCTGCGGGCGATGCGGCGTTGACGCGCCGCGCGAAGAAGGCGAGCGGGCTGTCGGCGGTGGTCATCCGCTGGGCGCGGGCGCGGAAGCGGTACGAGCGGCAGGGGATCCTGGTCGAGGAAGGCGCGCTGGAGCGTGCCGAGGAGCAGTGCCTCGCGGACGCCGACGCGCGCGAACGGCGGCGCGAGCGGGACCGGGAGCGGCGTGCGCAGGAGGACGTCGAGTTCCAGGGCGAGTTGAGCGCGGCGGTCCGGCGGCTGTTCCCGGGATGCCCGCAGGGGCGCGCGGCGTCGATCGCGTGGCACGCGGGGACGCGCGGAAGCGGCCGGGTCGGGCGGTCGGCTGCGGGGCGGGCGTTGGACGAGCGCGCGGTCACGCTCGCCGTCGTGGCGTCCGTGCGCCACACCGACACGGAGTACGACGCGCTGCTGATGGCGGGCGTGCCCCGGGACGAGGCGCGGGACCGGGTGGCGGCGGACATCAACGGCGTGCTGCGGTCGTGGCAGGCGTGAGTCGCCTGGACGGTGCAGCTCGGGCGAGATTCGGTGCAACTCAGCGCGAACAAGGTGCAACTTAGCGGAGTTATGGTGCGACTCGCGGTTACGGGAGCAGACCGTGGGCACGGACGAAGCTGCCGAGCTCCGCGCCCGTGCAGGGCAGTCGCATATTCGTCGCACGCAGTGTGTCGATGAGGTTGCTCGCGCTGACCTCGGTCAACTTGCCGTTCCTGCAGGCGGCGGCGAGCAGCCAGATCGTGCCATGCACGTCCAGACCGTGCGCTCGGCCCACCCGCACCGCGTCGCGGTCGCCCGTGATCACCGTGCCACCGCATTGCTCAGCGGCCGCGAAGACGCTCGCCTCGCCCAGGTTCCGCTCCGCGGTGCCCATCCGGCGAGCCCACGTGGCGAAGCGCACCAAGGCCTCCCCCGAATCCAGCGGCATGACGAGCAGCCATGCCAGGTCAAGCGCCTCGGCCAACTCCGGATACTCGATAGCACCCTGACGCAGTTCCTGTTTGACCACCTCAGTCGTGCCACACGTCTCCGCGATCACCAGGTCGGACAGCACATCGAGCCGATCAGCGCGAGCGAAGTGGGACAGGACGGTGGTGTCAAAGATCAGCGACGGCTGCGCTGTCACGGGGCAAGCCCCGCGTCGTCACGCGGCGGGAGATCGTCCAGCGCGAGTTGGCCGTGCATGAGTTCGACCGCTCGCTCGGAGGTGATCAGGTCTCGGCTCCACGCCTGCATGACGGCATGGGCGTAGCTCGGCGGCACCGTCACGGATTCGAGGTCTGTCTGCGGCGCCCACCCGAGCGCTTCCATGAACTCAGCGCGTGTCGGGTTCGCGAGTCGCGAGCGACGCGCCTCGGTGGGGTCGAGTGCGCCAGCCAACTCGGCCTGCCGGACGGCCATCGACCAGGACGTCCGGTACCTCGCGGCCAGTCCGATCAGCCACCCCCGCAGGTCATCGCCCTGAGCGCCCTGGCCGAACACCTCCGCCGGGGCCAGCAACTCCGCCGCGAAGGAGTCGACAACCCGCTCCCGGTCTTCTCGTGAGGTGGCAATGCCGAGATCGGTCGAGTACTCGTCGCCAAGTACCAGATGGCCAAGTTCGTGCGCTGCGGTTGCCCTGCGACGTCCTGGGTCCGCGATCCGGCTGACGACCGCAACCGCGAGGTCACCGTCGACCAGCGACGCTCCCTCGCCCGGCAGGTCAGTAACTAGCACGTGTTGTCCTGCCTGCTCGCACACCGCCATGACGGTGTCGATCGGTTCCAGCGGGTTGCCGATCCGCGATCGCAGCCATCGGGCCGCCGCACGCGCCGAGTCCTGGTTCTCGACGGGGTCTTCGTAGAGCATCGGTTGGGTCGGCTGGAGCAGACCCGTCTCGATCAGTTGCCGGACATCGTCGCGCCACCCCAGCAGCTTGGCTTCGAGCTGGTACGCCTGTTGGGCGGCGTCGGTCTGTGCCTCTGCGGCAAGTTGCGTTCGTCGGGACAGAACGAGCGGGCGATCCTCGAGGAATTGTTCCATCGGCACACCGAGGGTCGCGCTGAACCGTGCCAACTCCAGCGCATCGACGCGGCGCGCTCCCGTTTCGATCTTGGCCAGCATCGTCCGGTCCAGGCCCACCGCCCGGGCAAGGTCAGCCTGCGACAAACCTGCGGCTGACCGGCTGTCACGAATGCGCTCGCCGATCTCAGTCCACTCCACGTCTCCCATGGTCGTGCGATTTTCGCACATGTCAAGCGGCGCGGGCGAAACTCGGTCACCCAACGGTGCAACTCGGCCGGATTTCGGTGAAACTCGCGCGGATTACGGTGTGACTCGCGGAGTTAGGGGCGGCGGCGCTTCTCGTGGCGGCGGTAGGTCGAGACGGCGCGGGAATCCGGGAGCCAGAAGCGCCACGGCGTGTCCTTCGCCGCCGCGACACCGACCCGTGGGCCGCTGCGGATGCGCTCGTCCGCCACCGGGTCGGCCGCGTAGAGCCGCACGGACGACTCGGCGTCGGTTAGGTCGACGCCGTTGTGCTCGCGGGCGAGCCCCAACGCCGACGCCAGCCGCGCGGGTCCGCGCGCGAGGTCATGGTGGTTGCGCGCTGCCCGCCTGCGCTGCTGGGCCAGCTCGACACCCGACGTGATCTCGCCAGCCCGCAGCAGCACCGCGGCGGGCACACCGTCGGTCAGGCACACGACGTTGGCGCAGAAGTGCATCCCATAGACGAAGTACACGTACAGGTGGCCCGCCGGGCCCCACATGACGTCGTTGCGCGCGGTCCGGCCCCGGTAGGAGTGCGACGCCGGGTCATCGAGCCCCCGGTACGCCTCGACCTCCACGATCCGGGCGGCCACGGTGCCCTCGGCCGTCGTGGCCTCCAGCGTGCACCCGAGCAGGCGCGCGGCGGCCTCGACAGGGTCGACCGCCAGCTCGGCGCGCGGCATCACAGCGGTGGTGGCATCACGGTACGGCGACACCTGGCGAGGGTACGTCCTCGCTGATCTCCCGTGCGCGCTGCTCCGCCCGCCTCGCGGGCAGGTACAGCGGCGCCGCAATGGCCAGCACGATCGCACCGACGACGATCGCCGTGCTCACCGACGTCGCACCAGACAGCGACAGCAGCACGATCAGCCCGACCGAGCCAGCAGGCTGGGCGACCATCGAGTTCAGCGACAGCACCGTCGCCCGGTTGTCGGCGGCCACCTCCCGGTGCAGCAACGTCGTGTGCATCGGGTTCGCCGCGCCGTGGACGACGTAGGCGAGCAGGAACCCAGTGAGGACGCCCACCACACCCGCCAGCAGCCCCATCCCCACGACGGCCAGACCTTGTGCGAGCCGCAGCACGATCGCGGTGGTCGCGACGCCGATCCGCGCGCTGATCGCGGGCGCGAGCGCCGCTCCCGCAGCCGAGGCGAGCCAGCCCACCGCCGCGGCGGGCCCCATGATGGCTGCGGCCGTCTCGGTCCCGCTGGTCTCCGCCGCCAGCCGCACCGGCATGAGCTGTTCGAACGTAACCATGCCGAAGCCCCAGAACAGCTCGACCGCGATGAGCGCGGCCAGCACGCGCGAGCGTCGCACCAGGCGAGCACCGCCACCGATCGCCGTCACCACGCCCCGGACGCCCGCGCCACGCCTGGCCCGGCGTGGTTCGGTCAGCAGCACGACGGTGGCGACGACGCTCACCACGGTGATCACGAACGCGAGCGCGATCGGCACCACGAGGGCGTCCACACCTCCGACGTCGACCCACGCGATGAGCCCACCGGCGAGCAACGCGCCGAGGCCGATCCCGAGGCTGAGGACAGTCGCACCCGCGCTGAGCCCGCGTTCCAGGCGAGTGGTGGGATTGGCGGCGAGGGTCGCGTCGACGTACCAGGCTTCCAGCGGTCCGCTGTCCAGCGCCCGGTGGATGCCTTGCAGCGCGGCGACGACGACGAACGCCGCGAGGGAGTCGGCGACGAACAGCACCGCGAACGACGCGGCAGCGAGGGCTCCGGACAGCACGAGCACCGGGCGTCTCCCCCAGGAGTCAGCGAGCCCGCCGGTGGGGAGTTCAAGGCCAAGCACGACGAAGCCCTGCACCGACATCGCGGCCCCGACCTCGGCGAGCGACAACCCTCGGTCCAGCGGCAACAGCACCGTGACCGGGACATACAGGCCAACCGGAAGCCATCGGAGCGCGAGCAGGATCAGGTAACGCCGGTGCGCTTGTCGTGCGGTGATCACGGGCGCGCGTCGGGGTCGGTGGGCATCGCGTTGAGGTACACCGTGACGCGCCGGGCGTCGCTGCCGCCGCGCGCTCGTTCCCGGTGGCGGTTGATCACTTCGAGCAGTTCGTCGGTGAGCGCGTCGAGCTCGTCGGCCGAGACTTCCAGCAGCGAGTCCGACACCACGGCCGCGTCCTGCCACGCGACCGGCCAGTCCCTGCGGGCGGCCTCCCAGCGCTCCAGGTGCGAGGCGAACTCGCTGAGGTAGTGCTGCCGCAGCCAGTCCGCTGCCGCTTCACCATCGGGGTCGCCCGCGACGTCGGCGTGATACCAGGAGTGCGCGGTTTGCGCCGCCTGCCAGGTCCGCCGCCTGCCGTGCGGCTCCCCGACCTCGACGACGAGACCCACCTCGGCGAGTTTGCGCAGGTGGTAGCTGGTGGCGCCGGTGTTCGTGTCGAGCCTGGCTGCCAGGTCGGTGGCGGTGGCGGGACCGTCGACGCGCAACGCCGACAGCAGCCGCGAGCGCAGCGGATGCGCGAGCACGCGCAACGCCCGGGTATCGAGCCGTACGTGCTCGGGTTCGTTGCTCATGGCACTGCACAATACTTGTGCACACTTTATTTGCACAAGTATTGTGCACGACGCCTGCTGTCGCGAGTCGCACCTTGTTTGCCGCGAGTCACACCGGTGGCTGCGGCAGATGGATGTTGATCACGTCTCCTCGCGGTGTTGCGCGAAAATATCCGGTTGGAGCCTGTTGCGCTTTGGCCGGTGAAGCCGGGAGTGCCGTGCATCGTGATCGCTGTTGAGCCTAGTTGATCTACTTTACTCCGTGGCTGACCATCAGAACCGGACAATCGAAACGAATTTTGGCAACTCAGGGAGCAAAGTAGATCAACTTCTTTCGCGACGCGGCACTCGACTCCGAAAGCGCAACAGGCTCGTTGGACCGGTTTCTCGAACAACACCGCGAGGTATCCTGATCAACTTCGCCGACGGGGCGGACAGGGCGGCAAGCGGTGCCGAGGCCCGGGCTTCGGCACGTAGGTGCCCGCGCCGCCCGAGGCCAGCTCCTCTACTCGCCGGTCCAGGCGCGGGCGTCCGCCACGCGCTTCTCCACGCGGCCGAGCTGCTCCGCCACCCTGGCCGGAGCGGTGCCGCCGTGGGCGTCCCGCGACGCGATGGAGCCCGCCACCGTCAGCACCTCGCGCACGGCGGGCGTCAGCGCGGGATGGATCGCAGCCAGCTCGTCGTCGGTCAGCTCGTCGAGCCCGACGTCGCGGGACTCCGCCACCCGGACGCACTCCCCCGACGCCTCGTGCGCGACCCGGAACGGCACGCCCTGCCGCACCAGCCACTCCGCGATGTCCGTTGCCAGCGTGAACCCGGCGGGCGCCAGCTCGGCCATCCGCTCGGTGTGGAACGTCAGCGTGCCGACCATCCCGGCGATCGCGGGCAGCAGCAGCTCAAGGTGCGCCACCGAGTCGAACACCGGCTCCTTGTCCTCCTGCAGGTCCCGGTTGTACGCCAACGGCTGCGCCTTCAACGTCGCCAACAGCCCCGTGAGGTTACCGATCAGCTTGCCGCTCTTGCCCCGCGTCAGCTCCGCGACGTCCGGGTTCTTCTTCTGCGGCATGATCGAGCTGCCGGTCGCCCACGCGTCGTCCAGCGTGACGTAGCCGAACTCGGCGGTGTTCCAGATGATCACCTCTTCGGCGATCCGCGACAGGTTCACCCCGAGCATCGCCACCGCGAACGCGAACTCCGCCGCGAAGTCCCGCGAGGCCGTGCCGTCGATGGAGTTGTCCACCGCCGCGCCGAAGCCCAGGTCCGCCGCAACCGCATCGGGGTCAAGGCCGAGCGACGACCCGGCGAGCGCGCCGGAACCGTATGGCGACTCGTCGGTGCGGACGTCCCAGTCGCGCAGCCTGCTCACGTCCCGCAGCAACGCCTGCGCGTGCGCGAGCAGGTGGTGCGCCAGCAGCACCGGCTGGGCGTGTTGCAGGTGCGTGCGACCGGGCATCACCGCGTCCGGGTGCGCCTTGGCCTGCGAGACGAGCGCGTCGACCACGTCCAGCGTGCCAGCGGTGACCCGGCGTGCGGCGTCGCGCAGCCACATGCGGAACTGCGTCGCCACCTGGTCGTTGCGGGACCGACCGGCGCGCAGCTTGCCGCCCAGCTCGACACCCGCGCGTTCCAGGAGCCCACGCTCCAACGCCGTGTGGACGTCCTCGTCGGCGATGGTCGGCGTGAACTCCCCGGAGGCGACATCGGCCTCAAGGGTGTCCAATGCGGACAGCATCCGCTCCAGCTCATCGGCGGTGAGTAGCCCCGCCGAGTGCAGCACGCGGGCGTGCGCGCGGGAACCGGCGATGTCATACGGCGCCAGCCGCCAGTCGAAGTGGGTGGATGCGGACAGCTTGGCCATCGCCTCGGCGGGTCCGCTGGCGAACCGGCCACCCCACAGCTTCACTTCCCCAGACATCAGTCGGTCCCGGCTTCCATCGCGGCCTCGTCGAGGGACGTCTGCGCGTCGCGCGACGCGTCCGGATTGGCCGTGATCCGGTCCGCGCCGCCCGCGGGCAGCTCCCCGAACAGCGTGCCGTTCTCCACGAGCACCTGGCCCTGGTCGAGCGGCTGTTCGGCGTAGAACTCGAGCTTGTGGCGCGAGTCGGCGATGTCGAGGTTGCGCATGGTCAGCTGCCCGATCCGGTCGGTGGGACCGAACGCGGCGTTGGACACGCGCTCCATCGACAGCTTCTCGGGGTGGTACGAGAAGTTCGTGCCTTCGGTGTTCAGGATCGTGTAGTCCTCGCCGCGCCGCAGCCGCAGCGTCACCTCACCGGTGACCAGCGACGCGATCCACCGCTGGATGGCCTCCCGCAGCATCAGCGACTGCGGGTCGAGCCACCGGCCCTCGTAGAGCAGGCGGCCGAGCTTGCGGCCCTCGGTGTGGTAGTTCGCGATGGTGTCCTCGTTGTGGATCGCGTTGACCAGCCGCTCGTAGACGATCCACAGCAGCGCCATGCCGGGCGCCTCGTAGATGCCGCGCGACTTGGCCTCGATGATCCGGTTCTCGATCTGGTCGGACATGCCGAGGCCGTGGCGACCGCCGATGGCGTTGGCCGCCATCACGAGGGCCACCGGGTCGTCGTAGTGCTTCCCGTTGATCGCGACCGGGCGGCCCGCCTCGAACCGGACGGTGACGTCCTCGGCGTCGATCCGCGCCGACGGGTCCCAGAACCGCACGCCCATGATCGGCTGGACCGTCTCCAGCGAGACGTCGAGATGCTCCAGCGTCTTCGCCTCGTGGGTGGCGCCCCAGATGTTGGCGTCGGTGGAGTACGCCTTCTCGGCCGGGTCGCGGTACGGCAGGTTGTGTTCGGTCAGCCACTCGCTCATCTCCTGCCGGCCGCCGAGCTCGCGCACGAACTCCGGGTCCAGCCACGGCTTGTAGATGCGCAGCTCGGGGTTGGCCAGCAGCCCGTACCGGTAGAACCGCTCGATGTCGTTGCCCTTGAACGTCGAGCCGTCCCCCCAGATGTCAACGCCGTCCGCCTGCATCGAGCGGACCAGCATCGTGCCCGTGACGGCGCGGCCGAGCGGGGTGGTGTTGAAGTACGCGCGACCGCCGGAGCGGAGGTGGAACGCGCCGCACGCCAGGGCGGCCAGCCCCTCCTCGACGAGCTGCGGCTTGAGGTCAAGGATTCGGGCGATCTCCGCGCCGTACTCCTTGGCGCGGTCGGGCACGCCGTCGATGTCGGACTCGTCGTACTGCCCGATGTCGGCGGTGTAGGTGCACGGCACCGCGCCCTTCTCGCGCATCCAGGCCGCCGCCACGGAGGTGTCAAGCCCCCCGGAGAAGGCGATGCCGACGCGCTCGCCCTTGGGCAGGGACATCAGAACCTTGCTCACTGTTCTCTTCCTTCGCTCTAGTCGTCGTGGGTATGGCCGCGTGGGTTCCCGCCGCCCGCCCCATCGGCCAGTGCGGTGAGCTGGCGGGCCAGCGCGTCGCCGCCGCGTGGTTCGCGGGCGATCACCATGACGGTGTCGTCGCCCGCGATGGTGCCGAGCACCTCGCCGAGCGCGGCCCGGTCGATCGCGCTGGCCAGGAACTGCGCCGCGCCGGGCGGGGTGCGCAGCACGGTGATGTTCGCCGAGCCATCCGCCGACACCAGCAGCTCACCGAGCAGCCGGGACAGCCGCGACGTGCCGCCCTGCACACCCTTGACCGGGCTACCGTCCTCCGGGATGACGTACACCGGCGCGCCGCCGTCTGCCGCCCTGAGCTTCACCGCGCCCAGCTCGTCGAGGTCCCGCGACAGCGTCGCCTGGGTCACGTCGATGCCGTCCGCCGCGAGGATTTTGGCGAGCTCGGTCTGACTCCGGATTCCCGACGTCGAGACCAGCTCGATGATCCGCGCCTGCCGCCCTGCCCGTGTCATCGTCGCAGCAACCACACCAGCAACGCCTTCTGGGCGTGCAGCCGGTTCTCGGCCTCGTCCCACACCGCGCTGGCCGGGCCGTCGATCACCTCGTCGGTGATCTCCGCGCCCCGGTGCGCGGGCAGGTCGTGCAGCACGATGGTGTCGTCCTTGCCGGTCTTGGCCAGCAGTTCGGTGTTGACCTGAAACGGCCGGAACGGCCCCACCCTGTCCTTGCCGTCGTTCTCCTGCCCCATCGACGTCCACGAGTCGGTGGTGACGACGTCCGCGCCGTCCACCGCCGCGACGGGGTCGGTGAACACGCCCACCGAGCCGCCGGTCTCCGCCGCCCGTGCCCGCACCAGGTCCTGCACCCACGGCAGCGGCTGGAAGCCGTCCGGCGCGGCGATCCGCACGTGCAGGCCCGCGGTGACGCCGCCGAGCAGCAGCGAGTGCGCCATGTTGTTGGCGCCGTCGCCGAGGTAGGTCAACGTCTGCCCGGCGAGGGGGCCCTTGCGTTCCCGGATCGTTTGCAGGTCCGCGAGCACCTGGCACGGGTGGAACTCGTCGGTCAGCGCGTTGACCACCGGCACGGTCGCGGCCTGGGCGAAGGCGTTCATCCGCTCCTGCGCGAACGTCCGCCACACCACGCCGTCGACGTAGCGGGACAGCACCCGCGCGGTGTCCTCGATCGTCTCCTCGCGGCCGAGCTGCATCGACCGCCCGTCGACGACGACGGCGTGCCCGCCGAGCTGCGCGATGCCGACCTCGAACGAGAACCGGGTGCGGGTGGAGTTCTTCTCGAAGATCACCGCGACCGCGCGCGGCCCTTCAAGGGTGCGGGTGCCGTACGGGTCCGCCTTGAGCGTGTCAGCGAGGTCGAGGACCTCGGCCTGTTCGGCGGGACTGAGGTCGTCGTCCCGCAGGAAATGGCGTGGCATGTCAGCTCTCCAGTCCGACGTCAAGTCCAGCATTGAGTGCGGCGGGCAGCGCGGCGAGGAAGTCCCCGGCCTGCTGCTCGGTGAGGATCAACGGCGGCGCGAGGCGGATCGTGTCCGGCTGCACCGGGTTGACGAGGTACCCCGCTCGCTGTGCCGCCGTCGCCACGGCGGGCGCGACCGGCTTCGTCAGCCCGATGCCCAACAACAACCCGCTGCCCCGGACCTCGGACACCAGCGGGTGCCCCAGCTGCTGCACGCCCGCGGCGATGTCCTTGCCCAGCGCCTCGACGTGGCCCAGCAGGCCCTGCTCGCGGATGGTGTTGATCACGGCGAGCCCGGCCGCGCACGCGATGGGGTTGCCGCCGAACGTCGTGCCGTGCTGGCCGGGCTTGAGCAGTTCGCCCGCCTGGCCGACGCCGATGACCGCGCCCAGCGGCAGGCCGCCGCCGAGGCCCTTGGCGAGCGTGATGACGTCCGGCGTCACGCCCGCCTGGTGGAAGGCGAACCAGCTGCCGAGCCTGCCGATGCCGGTCTGCACCTCGTCGAGGACAAGCAGCGCGCCCGCCTTCGACGTGATCTCCCGCGCGGCCTGGAGGAAACCGTCCGGGGCTGGCACGACGCCGCCCTCCCCCAGCACCGGTTCGACGAACACCGCTGCGGTGTCACCGTCCACTGCGGACTCCAGTGCGGCGGCGTCGCCGAACGGCACGTGCGTGACGCCGGGCAGCAGCGGCTCGAACGGCTCCCGTTTGGACGGTTGCCCGGTGATGGTGAGCGCGCCCATGGTGCGGCCGTGGAAACCGCCGTCGCAGGCGACGAGCTTCGACTTCCCGGTGAGCCGGGTGATCTTGATCGCGCCCTCGACGGCTTCCGCGCCGGAGTTGCAGAACAGCACCTTGCCGGAGAGGCCCGCGATGTCGAGCAGCGTCTCGGCCAACTCCAGCGCGACCGGGTTGATGTAGAGGTTCGACGTGTGCCCGAGGGTGGCGACCTGCTCCGACACCGCCTGCACCACGGCCGGGTGGGCGTGGCCGAGCGCGTTCACCGCAATGCCGCCGACCAGGTCCAGGTAGGCGTTGCCGTCGGCGTCGAACACCGTCGCGCCCTCGCCGCGCACCAGCTCCAGCGCGGGCGTGCCGTAGTTGTCCATCATCGCGGCCTGCCACCGCTGCTGCGCCATCATGCCGACTCCCGTTCCGGCAGCACCATGGTGCCGACTCCGCTCGACGTGAACACTTCCAGCAACACCGAGTGCGCGAGTCTGCCGTCGATCACGTGCGCGCGCCCGACGCCGCCGCGCACCGCATGCACGCACGCCTCCATCTTCGGGATCATGCCGCTGGCCAGGCCGGGCAACATCTCTTCGAGCCGGTCCACCCGCACCTTGTCGACCAACGACGACCGGTCGGGCCAATTGGCGTAGAGGCCTTCGACGTCGGTGAGCACGACCAGCTTCTCCGCGCCCAGTGCCCCGGCGAGCGCACCGGCGGCGGTGTCGGCGTTGACGTTGTGCACGACGCCGTTCGCGTCCGGGGCGACGGTGGACACCACGGGGATGCGGCCCGCGTTGACGACGTCCAGCACGGCGTCCGGGTTGACACTGGAGACCTCGCCGACGAGTCCGATGTCGACTTGCTCACCGTCCACTGTAGCCTGTTTGCGGCTGGCGGTGAACAGGTGAGCGTCCTCGCCGGAGATGCCGACGGCGTACGGGCCGTGCGCGTTGATCAGCCCGACCAGCTCGCGGCTGACCTGCCCGGTGAGCACCATGCGGACGACGTCCATCGTCTCCGGCGTCGTGACGCGCAACCCGCCGGTGAACTCGCCGTCGATGCCGAGCCGGTCCAGCATCGCGGAGATCTGCGGGCCGCCGCCGTGGACGACGACCGGCCGGATGCCCGCGAGCCGCAGGAAGACCATGTCCTGCGCGAACGCCTGCTTCAGCTCATCGTCGATCATGGCGTTGCCGCCGTACTTGATCACAATGGTCGCGCCGTGGAACCGCTGCAACCACGGCAGCGCCTCGATCAGCACCTCGGCCTTCTGGCCGGCCGCGGCGAGCCGCGTGTCGGCGGCGATGGTCTGTTCGCTGGGGGTCATGAGGAGTACGCGCTGTTCTCTTCGACGTAGGCGTGGGAGAGGTCGGTGGTGTAGATCGTGGCGGCGTGCTCGCCGTCCCCGACCGTGATCGTGATCTCGACGTGGGAGCCGCTGAGGTCCACAGTGGAGCGATCCTGCGCCGGGGTGCCGTTCGCCAACAGCGGGACGCCGTTGATCGCGATGGCCAGCTTCGCCGGGTCGACCTGCGCGTCGCTGCGGCCCACGGCCATCGCGATCCGGCCCCAGTTCGGGTCCGAGCCGAACAGCGCGGTCTTGACCAGGTTGTCCTCCGCGACGGTCCGTCCGATGCGGACGGCGTCGCCGTCGCTGGCCGCGCCGGTCACGGTGACGTCGACCAGCTTCGTGACGCCCTCGGAGTCGGCCTGCAACTGCCGCACCAGGCTCAGCGAGACGTCGGTGAGCGTGCTGATGAACTCGTCCAGCGAGGGCGTGACGCCGCTGGCGCCGGAGGCGAGCAGCAGCACGGTGTCGTTGGTGGACGTGCCGCCGTCGACGTCGAGCCGCTCGAAGGTGGCCTTGGTCGCCGCCCGCAGCGCGGTGTCCAGCGCCTCGCCGCTGAGCGCGGCGTCGGTGGTGATCACCGAGAGCATGGTGGCGAGGTTCGGCGCGAGCATTCCGGCGCCCTTGGCGAAACCGCCGACGCGCCAGCCGTCCGGGTGACCGGCGCTGGCCTGCTTGGGCTTCGAGTCCGTGGTCATCACGGCGGTCGCGGCGTGCAGCGCGGACTCGGCGGAATCGGAGAGCGCGGCCGTGGCAGTATCAATACCGGGCAGCAGCGCGTCCATCGGCAGTCGCTCCCCGATCAAGCCGGTGGAGCACACCGCGACCTCGATCGCACCGACCTCCTGCTCGCCGCTGGTCAGCGCCTCGGCGACCTTCTCGGCGGTGGCGTGGGTGTCCTGGAAGCCCTCGGGCCCGGTCGCCGCGTTCGCGCCGCCGGAGTTGAGCACCACGGCGCGGAGCGTGCGCTCCTTGAGCACCTGCTGCGACCACAACACCGGAGCCGCCTTGACGACGTTGCGGGTGAACACGCCCGCCGCGTCCTGTTTCGGACCGTCGTTGACGACCAGCGCGAGGTCGAGCGCGCCGCTGTCCTTGATGCCAGCCGCGATGCCGGACGCGCGGAACCCGGCAGGGGCGGTGACGCCGCTGTCGGTGGACACGCCGGGAACGGCGATCGGCTCGACGGTGGTCACGTCGGTCACGGTGCGACTCCTGTCGTGGGTAGGCCGGTGGTTTCCGGCAGGCCGAGCGCGAGGTTCATGCACTGCACCGCGCCGCCCGCCGTGCCCTTGGTGAGGTTGTCGATGGCCGCGATGACGACGAGCCTGCGGGTGTCGGCGTCCACGGCGACCTGCATGACGACGTTGTTCGAGCCCACCGTCGCCGCCGTCGTTGGCCAGGACCCCTCCGGCAGGACGTGCACGAACGGCTCCTCGGCGTACGTCTTGGCGTAGATCGCGCGAACGGCATCGGCGTCGATGTCGGCGGTGAGCGGCGCGCTCGCGGTGGTGAGGATGCCGCGCGGCATCGGCGCGAGCACCGGCGTGAACGACACCGACACCGGTTCGCCTGCCGCGCGGCTGAGGTTCTGGGTGAACTCCGGCGTGTGGCGGTGCGCGCCGCCGACGCCGTAGGCGCTGACCGAGCCCATCACCTCGGCGCTGAGCAGGTGCGGTTTGAGGGCCTTGCCCGCGCCGGAGCTTCCGGTGACCGACACGACGGTGACCTCGGGCTCGATCAGGCCGGTGTGCAGCGCGGGGGCGACGGCGAGGGTGCCGCCGGTCGGGTAGCAGCCGGGCACGGCGACTCGCCGGACGTCCCGCAGCGCGGCGCGCTGGGTGCCGCCGTCGGGCAGTGGCAGCTCGGGCAGTCCGTAAGGCCAGGCGCCCGCGTGCTCGCCGCCGTACCAGCGCTGCCAGGCGTCGGCGTCGGTGAGCCGGCGGTCGGCGCCGAGGTCGACGACGAGGACGTCGTCACCGAGCTGCGCGGCCAGCTCGGCGCTGTGGCCGTGCGGCAGCGCGAGGAACACGACGTCGTGGCCTGCGAGGGCGTCCGGCGTGGTGTCAGCGAGCACGCGATCGGCGAGCGGGGTGAGGTGGGGGTGATGCTGACCCAGCGGGGTGCCCGCGTTCCCACCAGCGGTGAGTGTGCCAATACGCACCTCGGGGTGGGTGAGCAGCAGGCGCAGCAGCTCACCTCCGGCGTATCCGCTTGCACCGGCAACAGCGACCGTAACCGTCATGTGTATGAGTATGCATGACCATGCAAAGCTACTCAAATGAATTTCGGGTGCGCCATGTCACTCACGCGCATCGGCAGGCCGTGGGCGTCCGGCCCGTGGATACCGTTTGGTTGTCCACACGACCAAACTGCCTCACGATCCACACTCGTCGAGTCGCGGTCACCTCACGGTACGCAGAAAATACGGTGGACGTCATCGACACAATCGGGGGCATGACCGAGACCACTCCCGTCACGATCTCGCCGGTGTCCCTCGCCGATCCCGAGGCGCACGACGTCTTGCGCGCGTATCTGGCCGAGATCGTCTCCCGGTACTGGGGCCGCCCGGCGACGGCTGCTGAGGTCGACCGCGAGATGGTCGAGGATCCGAGCGACGACCTGGCGCCGCCGACGGGGACATTCCTGCTCGCGCGCGACGAGTCCGGTCCCGTGGGATGCGTGGGTGTCCGGCTGCTCGCCGACGGCGAGGGAGAGCTGAGACGGATGTACGTCGCGCCCGCCGCGCGCGGTCGTGGCATCGGGCGCGAGTTGGTCGCGGCGGCCGAACGCGCGGCGCTGGACCTCGGCGCTGACGTGCTGAAGCTGGACACCCGCTCGGACCTGGTCGAAGCCCGCGCTCTACGCCGCGTGCGGCTTCACCGAGATCCCGGCCTACAACGACGACCCGTACGTCGATCACTGGTTCGCGAAGCGCCTCGGGTGAGGCGCTGGGCGGGGAACACAACGTCTGGAGCGAGGGACACAGCGTCCGGAGCGGGGGACACGGGGTCACTGGCGGGTGTAGTGGCGTACCTTGTCCTCGTCGAGGGTGACGCCGATGCCAGAACCCCGCGGCACGTGCAGGTGCCCGTCGCGGTAGTCGAGCCCGTCGGCGACGACGTCGTCGGCGAGCAGCAACGGCCCGAACAGCTCGCATCCCTCGGTGACCTCTGGTAACGCGCCGTACAGCTGGGCATTCGCCGCCGTGCCGATGGAGCTTTCGATCGTCGTCCCGCCGTGGCAGGCGATGCCCGCCGCGGCCGCGATGTCGGCGACGCGCCGGACCATCGTGAGCCCACCGGACTTGGGGATCTTCAGGGCGAAGATGTCGGCAGCAGCCGTGCGGGCCAGACGGAAGGCGTCCTGCGGGCTCCACAGGCTCTCGTCCGCCATGATCGGGATGCGCAGCAGCGCGCTGAGCCGTGCCAGCGCGTCGACGTTCCATCCGGGGATCGGTTGCTCCACCAGTTCGATGCCGCCCGCTTCCAGCTCCGGCAGCCACCGCGTCGACGTCAGCTCGTCCCATGCGCAGTTCAGGTCCACCCGTAGGCTGGTGCGCTCCGCGAGCGCCCACGCGATGTCCAGGACGCGTGCGACGTCCTGCGCCGCCTCCTGCGCGCCCATCTTGAGCTTGAAGCTGGCGTGCAGGCCCGCGTCAAGCTTTCCTTCGATCTCGTCGATGACGGCCTTGGCGTCGTCGGCCCCGAGCGCCCAGGTCACCGGGATAGTCTCCCGGTACAGCCCGCCGAACAGGTCGTAGACCGGCACGCCGAGCGCCTTCCCCCAGGCGTCGAACAACGCCATCTCGACCGAGGCCTTTGCGAACGGGTTGCCGTGCATCAGCCGGTCCATCTCCTGACGCAGCGAGGCGACCTGGGTGGCCTCCCGCCCGGTGAGGCACGGCCCCAAATAGGTGTCGATCGCCACCTTGATGCCCTCGATGGACTCGCCGCCCCACCAGGGCCCTCCTGGAACGACGCCCTCACCGATTCCTTCGATCCCCTCGGCCGTACGCACCCGGACCAGCACGTAGCTCTGATGGTCGATCGTCAGCGACGTGAACCGGTGCGGGCGCCGCAGCGGCAGGTCGATGATGGCGGTGTCGACGGACTCGACCGTGAGCCGGGTCATCAGGACGGATACTCCTTCTCGGGATCAGCGGCGTCGGGGTGGTCGGCGGCGCGGGGGTCGGCGGCGTCGTGGCCGGGAGCGTCGTGGCCGGGAGCGTTGCGGCTGGCGCGGGCACGGGTGGTCAGGTGACACGCGTGCCCGCGAGGTGTGCGGCGTAGAAGTCGAGCGTCTTGGACCAGGAGTCCTTTGCCGCACCGGAGTTGTCGTTGTCCTCGACGAGACCGCGTAGGAAGCCGTGGCCTGCGCCCGGATAGATCTCGTCGGCGTAGGTGGTGCCGTGCGACCGCACCGCGTCCGAGAACTCACGCACCTCGTCGAGGTCGATGTAGTCGGCATCGCCCCAGAAGGACAGGATCGGCCCCTGGATGGCGCCGACGATGTCGATCGGGCGCGGCGCCTGGTTCGGCCCGCTCCTGCTCCTCGGAAACGCGTAGTAGCACACGGTCACCAGGTCGCCGAGCCGGGCGGACAGGTCGAGGGCCAGCGTGCCGCCGAGGCAGAACCCGAGCTGGCCAACGGTCGACGTCCGCGAGCCCGCGTGCTCGCGCAGCCACCCGATCGCGGACTCCATATCGGACAGTGCCTGGTGCTCGTCGAGCCGGTCCCAGCGGGCGAACGCCGCGTCCCGCGTGACTTCCGGCAACGGTCCGAGCCGGAAGTACATGTCCGGCAGCAGCGCGACGTATCCCGCCGCGCCGAGCCGTGCCGCGAGGTGCTGATAGAACGGCGTCCGCCCATAGATGTCTGAGATCAACACGATTCCAGGGCCACCACCGCTCTCCGGGCGGCAGCACAGCCCGGGTAACCGCTCCCCGGAGGCCAACGTGATCTCGACCTCATCCCGCGCGACCCCGGGAACGGTGGTGTCGACGTCTTCCGGATGACACATACAACCTCCCGCGAGCGCCGCCTACCCCGTCGGCTTGAGCTGGAACGCGTGGGACGTGGTGAAGAACGGGTCCTTCAGCCCACGGGCTTCCACCTCGGCTGGCGAGTCGTGCTTCTGCAGCGACAGGATCAGCTCGGGCTTGACGGCACTGGCGACGTCCGAGTCGAGATACCGATCACCTTCGAAGTACAGCTGCGTCGTCAGCGGCGTGTACTCCTCGGCGGAGACCTTGAAGTGCAGGTGCCCCGGCCGGTAGTCGTGCCAGCCCGCGGCCAGCAGCAGCTCCTCCATGGGGCCACCGCGCGGCAGGTGGTAGTACGGCGGCACGATGGTGCGGACCTCGAACTCGCCGTTCTCGTCGGTCGTCATGCGGCCGCGCAGGTTGAATGGCGGCGGCTCATCCTGGATGTTGGAGTAGTTGGTGTCGGCATCGGCCTGCCACATGTCCAGCACCGCGCCGGGGATCGGGTCGCCGCTGAGTGAACGTACCGTGCCGGACAGGACGAGCTGGTCGCCCTTCTCGTCGTCACGCATCGGCATGACGTAGGGCCGTTCCAGCCACGGCGCCCCCGGCACGTAGTACGGCCCCTCGATGGTGCCGCCTTCGCCCTGGTTCAGCCGTTCCACGGTGTGCTCGAAGAACACGTCGGTGAACAGCGGCCACTCCCCGGCCTCACCGACCCGGATCAGATAGCTCACCGCCGCGCGGTACTCGTCGTAGGTCAGGGTGTGCTCGGCGATCGCGTCGTTGATGCGGTTGACGATGTCACCGACAACGGTCGCGACACGCTCGGTCGTCATGGTCGGCTCCTTCCCGGCCGAGCGCCGGGTCGTCCCCGCCGCTCGCGCCGCTGACGTCGATGGTTGTCTGCCCGCGGCCAGGCATCAGCGGCCGCCGTCCGGGTTGAACAGATCAGGCACCGTCCAGCCGTCCAGGTCGTACTCGGCCATGCACTGCTCGGCGAAACCCGTCATGTCGTCGGCCATGCCGGACTCCTGGGCGGCGAACAGCAACTCGGCGCGGACGCCCTCGTGGTTGCCGGAGTAGTTGCGCTCGTACAGCTCGTGCCTGCCGCCGAACTCGGTGCCGATGGAGTCCCAGATCAGCTTCATCAGCTTGATCCGCTCGACGGCGTCCATGTCGTCCGTGCCCCGCAGGTAGCGGTCGAGGTACGGCCGGACCTCTGGCGACTTCAGGTCCTTGACGTGGGACGGCAGGTAGATGAGCCCGCTGCCGAGATCCTGCAGGATGATCTCGCGGATGCGCGGATAGCCGACCGTCATGAACCAGCGGTACGCCAGCCCGTAGTCCAGATGCGGCAGCACCGCGCCGCCGACCCACTCGTCCGGCCGCGCGCACATGGCGTCCGAGATCGCCCAGAACATGTTGCGCCAGCCGATGACCTCGCCGACGCGGGTCTGGATGCCTCGGAAGTCCTTCGTGCCGGTCGCCGCGACACCCTTCAGCAGCAGGCCCGCGATGAAGTCGAGCTTGACCGCGAGCCGGGTGACGCCGTGGAAGGTGAAGCGGTGCAGGAAGCCGGAGCCGGGGAAGAAGGTGCTCGCCTTCTCCGGGTCACCGTAGATGAACACGTTCTCCCACGGGATTTTCACCTTGTCCAGCACGAAGATCGTGTCGTTCTCGTCGAGGCGGGACGACAGCGGGTAGTCGAACGGGCTGCCCATCGCATCGGCGGTCTGCGAGTACGACGCCCGGCAGATCAGCTTCATGCCGGGCGCGTTCATCGGAATCGTGCAGACGAGCGCGAACTCCCGCGTCTTGATCGGCAGCCCGTAGTGGGCGATGAAGTTGTAGTGCGTGATCGCCGACCCGGTCGCGACGACCTTGGCGCCGGAGGCGATCAGGCCGTCGTCGCGCTCCTCTTCGACGTGGACGAAGACGTCCTTCACCTCGTCCGGCTGCCGGTTGCGGTCGACGGGCGGGTTGATGATCGCGTGGTTCCAGTACAGCAGCCGCTCCTGCGACTCGGTGTACCAGCGGCGCGCGTTCTCGTTGTACGGCTCGTAGAACTCGGCGTTCGCGCCGAGTGTGCCGAGGAAGCTGGCCTTGTAGTCCGGGCTGCGCCCCATCCAGCCGTAGGTCATCCGCGCCCACTCGGCGATCGCGTCGCGGTCGGCGTAGAGATCCTCCCGCGAGCGCGGGGTGCGGAAGAACGGGTGCGTGATGCCGTCGTTGCCGGTGTCGGTCGGCGCCGTGACGACCGACTGCTTCTCCGGGTCGTGCAGCGAGTCGTACAGTCGCGCCGTCATCCTCGCCGCGTTGCGGAAGGCCGGGTGCGTGGTCACGTCCTCGACCTTCTCGCCGTAGATGAAGACGTCCCTGCCGTCGCGCAAGGTCTCCAGATACTCGTCGCCGGTCATCGATCGCGTGGCGCGGTTGGCCATCTGTTCGGCTGTGGTTTCCTGCTGTGTGGTCACTTTCTGCTCCTTCACGCGGATCGCTTCGGCGTGATCAGCTGGACGGGAACCACGACAGGCCGGGGTAGTCGGCGGACTCCAGCCATGGCACCTCGGCGAACGCGGAACCGAGATGACGGAACTTGCCGCAGTAGAACACCAGCGGCTCGCCGCCTCGGTGGTCGACGGTGACGACCTCGCCCAGGTACAGCACGTGGTCACCGCCGTCGTAGCTGCGCCACGGGGCGCACGCGATGGCGGCGAGTGACCCGGCGAGCCGCGGCGCAAGTTCGCCGCCGGGCCACTCCCATCGCACCGCGTCGGCCATGGGTTTTCCCGCGAAGTTCAGCGCTACGTCGTCCTGCGAATCACGCAACACGTTGACCGTGAACGGCCGGTCGTCGAGGTATTTGCAGATCTTGGTGTTGCGATCCAGCGACACAAGCACCAGCGGCGGCTCAAGGGACACCGCGGTGAACGCGTTGACCGTCGCACCGTGAGCCTCGCCATCGGCTTCCACCGTCACGACCGTGACTCCGGTCGCGAAGTAGCCGAGGCATGTTCGCAGCGATCGCGAGTCGATCCGCACGGCGACCTCCTCGCCACCTGTACGCATTGCGTAAAGTTTGGACGCTATCCGGTCACATACGTTAGTGTGGTGCAGGCCACATTGGGTGTCAAGCTGAGCGGGGTCGCACCCAGGGCCTACCGGTTCAACAGGCACACCAGGAGGACCGGATGCTGTATCACGTCGCGATGCGGGTGAACCTCCCGCCCGACCTCGATCCCCAGGTCGCGGACGAACTCAAGCGCGCTGAGAAGGCGCGGGCGCAAGACCTGCAGCGTGCGGGCACGTGGCGGCATCTCTGGCGGGTCGCGGGGCGATACGCCAACATCAGCATCTTCGACGTCGGCTCACACGACGAGCTTCACGACATCTTGTCGGGTCTGCCGCTGTTCCCCTACCTCGACATCGAGGTGACACCGCTGGCGCGGCACCCGTCCGCCCTGCCGGAGTCGTAAGGAGGGCAGCATGCCCAAACCTGCCGGTGACGGCGACTACGTGCGGTCACTCGAACGAGGCTTGGTGGTCATCCAGGCGTTCGCCGACCACACGTCCGCACTGTCCCTCGGTGAGGTCGCGGAGATCACCGGGCTCAGCCGCCCCACGGTGCGGCGCATGCTGCTGACGCTCACCCGGATGGGCTACGTGCGCTGCGACGGCCGTGGCTTCGCCCTGACACCACGGGTGCTCAACCTCGGCTACGCCTACCTCTCGTCGCTCAGCGTCACCGACGTAGCCCAGCCGCACCTGGAGCGACTGGTCGAGCACACCCGCGAGTCGTCGTCCATGGCGATTCTGGACGACACCGAGATCGTCTACATCGCCAGGGTGCCGACCAAACGGATCATGAGCATCGTGCTCGCCATCGGCACCCGGCTGCCCGCCTACGCCACGTCGATGGGCCGGGTGCTGCTCGCTGATCTGTCCGAACCGGACCTTGACAGCTACTTCGCCCGCGTCGAGCTGCGCCCGCTGACGCCGAGGACCGTCACGGACGAGCAGCAGCTGCGCACGATTCTCACGGAGGTCAGCGAGCGGGGCTGGGCACTCGTCGACCAGGAGCTGGAGGACGGCCTGCGGTCCATCGCCGCGCCGGTGCGCAACGCGAGTGGGCAGGTGGTCGCGGCACTGAACTCATCGAGCCACGCAGGACGGGTGCCGCTGGAGACGTTGCGCAGGTCGTTCCTGCCCTCGCTGGTCAGCACCGCACGGCGGATCAGCGCTGACCTCGGCGCGCCGCTGGAGCCGCAGGACACATCACGAAGGAAGGAGTGACAATCATGGCGCTCACCAAGGACACCATGACCGACGAGCAACGGAAGTCGGTCGCGCTGGAGTATCTGAAGGCGTTCGACAACTGCGGGGTGACCAGCACCGGAGGGAACATCCTCGAACTGTTTGCCGACGACGCCCAGGTCTACTTCCCGAAATGGGGGCTGGCCACCGGCAAGGACGAGATCGGCGCGCTGTTCGGGGACGTCGCCGGGACGCTGACCAGCATCAGACACGACTACGCGCTGTTCAACTGGATCTTCTCCGGTGGCGACACCCTCGTCGCCGAGGGCACCAGCCACGATGAGCACAAGGACGGCCATTGGCGGGCGGGCGTGCCCGAATGGGGCGCAGGCCGCTGGTGCGACGTCTTCGAGATCCGCGACTGGAAGATCCAGCGTTGTTTCATCTACCTGGACCCGGACTACGCGGGCCGCGACACTCAGCGCTACCCGTGGCTGGCGCGCGCCGCGGGGTAACCGCCGCTCACCCCTGCTCGCGCCGCTCCAGCACGAACTCGACGGTGGCGAGCCGGAACGGCGCGGGCACTCCGTAGGCCGACGCCTCGTCCTCGTCGTCGACCACGCGGAACTCGCGGATCAGGCTGCGCTTCACCGCGAACACCGCGTCGCTGTCGATGTAGGGGCTGTCTGCGACGAACACGTGCGTGGTGACCGGGACGTGGCCGTCGGCGCTGACGATGAAGTGGATGTGCGCCGGGCGGTAGGGATGGCGGTTCGTCGCGGTCAGCAACTGACCCACCGGGCCGTCGGTCGGAATCGGGTAGTAGCTCGGCACGACGGTGCGGAACCAGAACGCACCGTCGGCGTCTGCCGTGAACAGCCCGCGCAAGTTGCCCTCCGGCTGCACGTCCGGCTGCTGGACGTCGTAGAAACCCCGATCGCTCGCCTGCCAGATATCCAGCCGCGCGCCGGGCAACGGCGTGCCGTCGACCGAGCGCACCCGCCCGGTGACCACGCACGGCTCCCCGCCGAGCAGGTCGATGCTGTCGCCGAGCTCCCTGGGTGGTGACTCGACCACGTGGAACGGGCCGAGCACGGTCGACGCGGTCGTCTCGGCCGCCCCCCGCGCGTTGATGGTCTCCACCAGCATGGACACGCCGAGCGCGTCGGAGAACAGGATGAACTCCTGGCGCTTGTCGTCGCACTTCTGCCCCACCGCGGTCAGGAAATCGATGGCCTGTTCCCACTCGGGGAGCGTGGGCTCGACGTCCCGCACGAAGGCGTGCAGATGACGCACGAGGCTGCTCATGATCGTGCGCAGCCGGGGATCGGGTGTGTCGGCGAAGCTGTCGACGACCGCGTCGGCGGCGTTCGCTTCGGTGAAATCGGTAGCCATGATCGCCCCTTTCCGACGATCGTGTGCGGCTCGCGCGTTACAGGGTGGATCCCAGTCGCGAGCTGATCTCTCCAGCGGCCTTCATGAGTATCGGGAGGTACTCGTCGTGGATCGTCTCCAGACTCACCTCCGTGGCATGGCAGGACATGCTCAGCGAGGCGACCACCCGGTTGGTCGAGTCTCGCACCGGCGCGGAGAACGAGCGCACCCCTTCCTCGAACTCCTGGTCCACCAGTGCCCAGCCCTGCTCCCGCACCGTCAGCAGAATCTCGCGGAGCCGGTCAGGGTCGGTCGTGGTCCTCGGTGTCAGCGGATGCAGCGTCACCTGCGCAAGGAACCGCTCGATCTCCCCTTCGGTCAGTCCCGCGACCAGGACCCGCCCCATCGAGGTCGCGTACGCGGGCAACCGGGTGCCGGTGGTGAGCGTGATGCTCAGGACCCGTCCGGCAGGCACCCGCGCGACCTGCACGGCGTCCTCGCCGTCGAGCGCCGCCATGGAACAGGTCTGCCCGGTCTTGCCGGTGACCTCCTCCATGTACGGCTGGGCGACCTCGGTGAGGTTCATCGACGACAGGTACGCGTTGCCGAGTGCGAGCACGTGCGGGGTCAGCGAGTAGAGCCTGCCGTCCCGCCGCAGGTAG
>WHTY01000013.1 GCA_009377475.1 Actinophytocola sp. | reverse complement strand
CCCTCGTAAATGCAGTCAACGGGGCACTCGTCGATGCACGCCTTGTCGAGAAGGTCGACGCAGGGCTCGGCGATCACGTAGGTCACTGCGCTCTCCTGAGATGTCCTCTTCGCTGTGGTGGCTACCCCGCACAGTACGCCGGACGCCTCGACAAGCGGTCGTGAGGCCACCCTTATTCCACGCGATGGGACACCGACGGGGTTCTTCACCAGCTACCCTGCCGATATGCCCATCGAGGTCGGACAAACCGGACGTGATCATGCGCACACCGGCAGGGTGGCCAGCCACCCGCATACTGGCGACCATACACGACATCGCCACCCTGGAGAGACGTCTTGCCGACGCGTGGCCCGCGTTCGTCGACGAACCGCTCGGCGCGTGGCGGCTGCGGGCGACTGGTGGCTTCACCGGACGCGCGAACAGCGCGCTGACCTGCGACGATCCCGGTGTGCCGCTCGGGGAGGCACTCACGAAAGTCGATGAGTTCGCCCGCACACACGGCATCCGGCCCACCGCTCACGTCGTCCGCGGCGACCCGATTGAGGACGACCTCACCGAGCACGGCTGGCGGGTCGACGTCGACCACCCCGGCGGCGCGGAACCGCTGGTGCTCGTCGCACCGCTGGACGGCGCCAGCCCACCTGATGCCGTGACGATCGCCACACACCCCTCGACGTCGTGGTGGCGACTATGCGCCGACACCGACCCTCCGGACGCCGCGCAACGGCGCGCGCTCGACACGGGCGACCGGGTCAGGTTCGGCGGCTACATCGCCAACGGCGCGCTCGCGCTCTACGACGCACTCGGGTTCACCGAGCACCACCGGTATCGGTACTGGGTTCCGGGCATGCCATAACCCAGCGCGCTGGGGAGCGCCGGATCATCGACGTAGCGGCGCGTGGCTGGTGGGATGATCCGGTGACCACCGACTGGCTCCAGTGGCATGAAGCCTACGACCGGCAGGACTGCTCGCTCGCGCGCCGACATCGCGCCCGTCCACGTCGTGCTGGCTTGTGGCGTGTTCGGCAATATCCCCGCCCGGCGCGTCCAGCAGACGATCGCCACCCTGCCCAGACTGCTCACGTAAGGATCTAAGGAGACCCGGTGACGAGATCGTGCAGTGGTCCACAGCGAGGACTTCACCTCCAGCGAATCGCCGAAGTACGTAGTCGACTGGTGCGAGAGGGACCACCATCGACACGTGACTACGCCAATGACTTCGACACGGTCACCCTGCCCGAACGTGACTGTGACGCGATTCGAGACCTGTTGATCGACATGGCTGCCGAAAAGGTCATCGAGGTGGGGCTTGCGTACGGAAGCTCTGCCCTGGCGATTGGCGAAGCGCTCATCGCGGTCGGCGCAGAGCGCCCGATGCATATCATCATCGACCCGCTGCAAGATTCGGAGTGGTCGAACGTCGGATGGCAACTATTGCAATCTGCCGCGCTTGACGCGATCGCACGGCTCGTTCTGCAACCTTCGTCACTGGCACTGTCACAACTTGTCGTAGATGGATGTACCGCCGACGCGGCGTTCGTAGACGGAAGCCACAGGTTCCATGAGGTATTCGTGGACCTCTACTTTCTCCGCAAGATCATTCGGCCAGGCGGCACCATCATCCTGGACGACTACTGGTGGCCATCAGTACGCGCCGCCGCGCACTATTACGAGAAGAACCTGGGATGGCAGATCGTCCAAGAAGCCCTCGACGGACGCACAGTCGACGATGCGACACGGTGCCCACGCGCGGTGGCACTCCGGCTGCCCGACCACCCGTTTGAGCCTGCGTTTGAATCGTTTAGGCCGTTCTAGCCAAGGTCCTGCGCTGAGCACGGGAGACGCCCACCGCAGGGAAGGCGTCTTTCAGCGCACAACCCGGCACGTGGGAGGATCGGAACTCGTGAAGGTAGTTGTGCTCGCGGGCGGTGTCGGCGGTGCCCGCTTCCTGCTCGGCGTCAAGGCCGCCCTTGGCATGCCCGCCATCGGCCCCGGCGAGAGCGCCCACGACGGTGCCCACGAGGTCACCGCGCTGGTCAACACCGCGGACGACATCTGGCTGCACGGGCTGCGGATCTGCCCCGACCTCGACACCTGCATGTACACCCTCGGCGGCGGCATCGACACCGAACGCGGCTGGGGGCACGCGAACGAGACGTGGACCGTCTCCGATGAGCTGAAGGCGTACGGCGCGGACCCGACGTGGTTCGGCCTTGGCGACAAGGACATCGCGACCCACCTCATCCGCTCCCGGATGCTGCGCGCGGGCTACCCGCTGTCGGCGGTCACCGACGCGCTGTGTCACCGCTGGCAACCGGGCGTGACGCTGCTGCCGATGTCCGACGACCGGGTGGAGACGCACGTCGTCGTCGACGACCCGGACGAGCCGGGACAGCAGAAGGCGCTGCACTTCCAGGAGTGGTGGGTGCGCTACCGCGCCGGGCTGCCCGCGCATTCGATCGTGCCGATCGGCGCGGACGAGGCCAAGCCAGCGCCGGGCGTCACCGAGGCGCTGGCGGAGGCGGACGTCGTGCTCATCGCGCCGTCGAACCCGGTGGTGTCGGTCGGCACCGTGCTCGCCGTTCCCGGCATCAAGCCCGCGCTCCAGACGACGAAAGCCAAGGTCATCGGCGTCTCGCCCATCATAGGGGACAAGCCGTTGCGCGGGATGGCGGACGCCTGCCTTTCCGCGATCGACGTCGAGACCACGGCAGAAGCCGTTGGCAGGCACTACGGCGCGCGCAAGGACGACGGCATCCTGGACGGCTGGCTGATCGCGCAGGGCGAGTCCGCCGACGTGCCCGGCGTGGACGTGGCCGACGTCCCGCTGCTGATGTCCGATGTGGACGCCACCGCCGCGATGGCGCGGGCGGCGTTCGAGCTGGCGGGACTCGGCCTTGGGTGACCACGCCGCGCCCCGGCTGGAGATCCGCGCCGTCGAGGGACTCCCCGTCTTCCGCGAGGGCGACGACATCGCGGCGGCGATCGCGGACGCCGCGCCGTGGCTGATCTCCGGCGACATCGTCGTGGTGACGTCGAAGGTCGTGTCCAAGGTGGAGGGGCGCATCCGGCAGGTGCCCAGCGACGAGGCCGCACGGGACGCCGCTCGACGTCGTTACGTCGATGCGGAGTCGGTGCGGGTGCTTGCCCGGATGAGGGCCACGCTGATCACCGAGAACCGGCTCGGCATCGTGCAGGCGGCGTCCGGCGTGGACGCGTCGAACGTCGCCGGGGACGAGATCGCGCTGCTGCCCGAGGACCCCGACGCCTCCGCCGCCGCCCTGCGCGCGGGGCTGCGGGACCGGCTCGGCGTCGACGTCGCCGTGGTCGTCACCGACACCATGGGCCGCGCGTGGCGCATCGGGCAGACGGACGCCGCGATTGGCGCGAGCGGCCTGCGAGTGCTGCATTCGTACGCGGGCGCGGTGGACTCCGATGGCAACGAGCTCGAGGTGACCGAGGTGGCCGTCGCGGACGAGATCGCGGCGGCGGCGGACCTGGTCAAGGGCAAGCTGGGCGGCACGCCGGTCGCCGTCGTCCGGGGGCTGACCGTCGACGACGACGGCTCGCGGGCGCGGGACCTGATCCGGCCGACCGAGGAGGACCTGTTCCGACTCGGCACCGACGAGGCCATCAAGCAGGGGCGCTCGGAGGCCGTGCTGCTGCGCCGGTCGGTGCGGTCATTCCGCGACGACCCGGTGGACGCCGACGCGCTCCGACGCGCCGTCGGGGTCGCACTCACCGCGCCCGCGCCGCACCACACCAAGCCGGTGCGGTTCGTGTGGTTGCGCGAGGCGGCCCGACGCAAGGAGCTGCTGGAGGCGATGCGCCAGGCGTGGCGCGCCGACCTGGCGGGCGACGGCCTCAACCCCGAACGCATCGAACGCAGGGTGCGACGAGGGCAGTTGCTGTTCGACGCGCCCGAGATGGTCGTGCCGTTTCTGGTCACGGACGGTGCGCACGACTACCCGGACGAGCGACGTCGCACATCCGAGCAGACGATGTTCACCGTCGCGGGTGGGGCCGCCGTGCAGGGGCTGCTGGTCGCGCTCGCCGCGGAAGGGCTCGGCTCTTGCTGGGTCGGCTCCACGATCTTCGCGCCGGACGTCGTCCGCGAGACGCTGGACCTGCCGGACGACTGGCAGCCGCTCGGCGCGATCGCCATCGGACACCCGGCGGACGGCGAGCTTGCGCCCCGCCCGCCGCGCGACCTGGGAGAGGGACTGACCGAGCTGTGAGCCTGCACGCCGAAGCCACCGACGCGCTGAGCGCGTGGCGACCGTCCACGCTGGCACAGGAGTCGCTGCGCCAGGCGTATCTATCCTATCTGGACGCCCGGCAGGACGCCTGCGAGCGAGCCTGCGCGCCAGGGCACCTGACGGCGTCCGCGCTGGTGCTGGACAGCACCGAGCGGAACGTGCTGCTCACGCTGCACCCGAGGGTCGGGCGCTGGCTGCAGCTCGGCGGGCACTGCGAGCCCGGCGACGTCTCACTGCGCGCCGCCGCGTTGCGGGAGGCCACCGAAGAGTCCGGAATGGACGGTCTGCGGATCGACCCGCTGCCGGTGCACCTCGACGTCCATCCGGTGACCTGTTCGCTCGGCGTCCCGACGCGGCATTTCGACGTCCGGTTCGTCGTGCGGACGCCCGCCGGGGCGGAACCGGTGCGAAGCGAGGAGTCCGACGACCTGCGGTGGTGGCCGGTCGACGCGCTGCCCGACGGCAGTGACGATCTCGTGCCGTTGCTCGCCGCAGCACACTCCCAGTACGAATCGTAACTATGAACTGGCCCCGTCGTTAGTCCAGACGTGTTAATGGCCCCCTACCGCGCGTTCACGAGCAGCGACCGACACGGCATACTCGACCAATGATCGTCAGCATCGATACGGGATCTCGACTGTCACCGTACGAGCAGGTGCGATCACAGGTCGCTGAGCAGATCAACGCAGGCGACCTGCCCGTGGGAAGCAAACTGCCGACGGTCCGCAACCTGGCAGAACACCTGGGCATCGCACCGAACACCGTCGCGCGGGCGTACCGCGAGCTCGAAGCGGCAGGCTTGCTTGAGACGAAGGGCCGCGCGGGCACGTTCGTCGCGGCAGGCAGCGACAAGACCCGGCGCAAGGCTGCATCCGCGGCCAAGGCCTACGCGAAAACCGTCATCAGCCTCGGCATCAACGACGACGAAGCGCTCGCGATCGTCGAGGCCGCGCTACGCGCCGAGGCGAGATAACTCGGGCAGCCGTCTCAGGCGCCCGTTGAGAACCGCACGCCGCCGTCTGGGAGGACGACGCCGGGCCAGACGCGCGCGCCGTCCAGCAGCTCGCAGCCAGTGCCGACCTGGACGTCGTCGCCGAGGACGACGCCGCGCAGCACCGTGCCAGCGCCGACACGGGCGCCCCTGCCGACGACGGAGTCCTCGACCACCGCGTCGGGCTCGATCCGCGCGCCCTCGAACACCACCGACCCGGACACCCGCGCGCCCGCCGCGATCGACGTCGACGCGCCGACGGAAGAGCCACCGTCCACAGTGGCCTCCGGGGAGACGGAAGCGCCGTCGAGCACTAGACGTTCACCGGGAGTACCAGGCAGCGCGTGCGTCGGCGCGATGCCTCGCACCAGGTCAGCCGAGCCCTGCACGAACGCGGCGGGCGTGCCGACGTCGAGCCAGTACGACGAGTCGACGAACCCGTGCAGCGTCGCGCCGGACGCCAGCAGTCCTGGGAACGTCTCGCGCTCCACCGACACCGGCCTGCCAGCGGGAATGGCGTCGATGACGTCGCGGCGGAAGACGTAGCAGCCCGCGTTGATCTGGTCGGTCGGCGGGTTCGACGTCTTCTCAAGGAACGCCGTGACCCGGCCGGAGGCGTCGGTCGGCACGGAGCCGAACCGGCTCGGGTCGGCCACCTTGACCAGGTGCAACGTGACGTCGGCTGCGGCGTCGCGGTGTGTGTCCAGCAGCGCGGCCGGGTCGGCGCCGGACAGGATGTCGCCGTTGAAGACGACGGCGTGCTCGCCGCGCAGCCGGTCAGCGACGTTGCGGATGGCGCCGGCCGTGTCGAGCGGTTCGGACTCCACGACGTACTCCATCTCAAGCCCCAGCTGTGAGCCGTCACCGAAGTACGCCTCGAACACTTCGGCCTGATAGGACGTTCCCAGCACGACGTGGCGCATACCGGCGGCCCTGATGCGCGAGAGCAGATGCGTGAGGAACGGCACGCCCGCCGTCGGCAGCATCGGCTTCGGCGCGGTCAGCGTCAGTGGCCGCAGCCTCGTCCCTTTCCCACCGACAAGGACGATCGCATCCGCGTCGGCAGCCATGCGTTGCTCAGCTCGAGGCTCCGGCATGGGCCATATACTCTCATTCGTCCGGCCAAGGCCACATGGATGGGCGACAGACCGTCTAACTACCTGACGTCACGGGGAACGAGGGCATACCCTGGAGGGGCACGGGCGGAGAACGAATCGGGGCCCGGTGAGACCGGGGAGGTCGGAGATGGATCCTCTCGACAGGGCGGATGCGCTGCTGTCACGAGCACAGGCGCGCGGCACGTTCGTCGTGACGCCGAACAGTGCCGTTTCGCCCATGGACGCCTCGAGTACCGTGCAGATCCCCCGCACGATGGTCACCAGCGCCGACGAGGACATCGACCCGGACGCCACCACGGTGCTGTCCGACGAGCAGATCCGCGAGAACGACGAGCAGCGACGTCCTGCTGCCCGAGGAACCGGTCACCACCACGGCACGCTCGAGGAACAGGCGCAGCGCGAGGCGGACGAGATGCAGACCGAGGAGATCACCGGCCTCATCCCGACGACGACGCACCGCATGACGTCGAACCTGTCGCGGCGGCTGGACGGCTAGCTCAGGACTCCCACCGCGCGGCCAGCTTCGCCCGCAGCGTGAGGCCGATGCGGATCACCGCGAGCATCGGCTTGGCGGCAAGGCTGGTGTGGCGGTCGGCGAGGTAGCGGTACGCGCTGTCGTGGTGCACCGCGAGCATCCGCGCCGACTCCTTGCCGGTGGAGTGGCCCTGGATGTGCATGACGGCGGCGGAAGGCACGTAGACGTTCTGCCAGCCTGCCTTGCCGAGCCGGTCGCAAAGGTCGACGTCCTCGAAGTACATGAAGTAGCGCCGGTCGAACCCGTCGACGTCGTCGAACGCCGTCCTGCGCAGCAGCATGCACGAGCCGGACAGCCAGCCCGCCGTGCGCTCGGTCGGCGTGCCGGACTCCTGCCGGTACGCGCGGGTCCAGGGGTTGCGCGGCCAGATCTTGCTGAAGACCGCGTGCCCGATGCCCCTGCCGATCGACGGCAGCAGTCGCGCGGACGGGTAGATCGTGCCGTCCGGCTCCTTGATGAGCGGTCCGAGCGCGCCCGCGCGCGGCCAGCGTTCGGCGGCTTCCAGGAGCGTGTCCAGCGCGCCCGGCTCCCACTCCAGGTCCGGGTTGCAGACGACCACCCAGCCAACCGTGTCGTCCAGCTCGGCGACGCCGACGTTGGCGCCGCTGCCGTAGCCGAGGTTGCCGCCGGTGCGGACCAGCTGGACCCCGTCGCGCTCGGCGCCCTTCTCTGGTGCGCCGTCGGTGGAGCCGTTGTCGGCGAGGATCACCCGCACCGGGCGCGTGGTGGCCTTGGCGAGCGTGTCGAGGAACCGCTCCAGCGTCTCGCCCGGTGAGTAGGTGACGGTCACGACGGCGAGTTCGTCGCCGTAGTTCCGCTGCTGTGACGTCGATGGCGTTGGCACGACGCTTATTGTGCCCGTGTCGTTACCTGGCGCGAGCGCGGGTCGGTGTGACGCGGCGTCATTCCTGGGCCCGCACGGTCTGTCTGCTGTCCTCGTAGCCCGCGACGTGCAGTTGCCACATCGCCTCGGCGGCGCTGCGCCACGTGAACTCCGCCGCCCGACGACGTCCAGCCGCCGCGAGCTGCGCGGACCAGAGCGGGTCGCCGAGCAGGTCGCACAGCGCGGCGAACAGGGCGGTCGCGTCCCCGCGCCGCACACGGACGCCTGCCCCACCCGCGACCTCGACCAGGGCGGGCGCGTCGGAGTGCACGACGGGCACGCCAGCCGCCATCGCCTCAAGCAACGGCAGCCCGAAGCCCTCGGCGTGGCTGGGCGCGGCGAGAATGGCGGAGCGGCGCATGACCTCGGCGAGTTCGAGGTCGGTGAGCTTGCTGAACACCCGCACCGCGTCCGGCGCCAAGCCGTGTTCCGCCGCCAGCGCCGCCGGGTCCGTGCCCACCTTGGAGGGTTGGCCGACCAGCAGGAGGTGGGGCGCGAACATGGTGTTCCGGTGGAGCTGGGCGATGGCGTCGATCAGGACGTCGAGCCCCTTGCGCGGCTCAAGGTTGCCGACGGCGAGCACGTACCGGTTCGGCAGGTTGAGGTGGGAGACGTCGACCCGGACCTGCGCGTCCTCCGCTGCGTTGAACACCTCGGCGACGCCGTGCGGGATGACGCGCACCGAGCTGGTGCCGGGGACGTAGCGGCGCAGTTCGTCGGCGACGGACTGGGTGGGCACCACGACGACGTCCGCGCGCCGCATCGCCCGCGCGACCATCGAGCGGTGCCAGTTCGCGCCGCGCGGAGTGAGGGTGTGCGGGTGGGTCCAGGGGACGGTGTCGTGCACCGTGACGGCGAGGGTGCCCTTGGCGTACTTGCCCGCAACGGGCTTGCGCGGCGGCGCGAACGGCGTCGGGGCGTGCACGGCGTCACCGCCCGGCCAGTACGGGACGCCCGCCTGCCATGCGGCGAGCAGCGCCTTGCGCGGCACGGGCAGCACGCGGGGCCCGTTGACGCCGTCGATCACGGCGGGGCGGATGTCGGAGCGGCGGCACACAGCGCTGGTGACGGTCCAGTCGTCGGGTGCGGTCTTCGCGAGGGCGCGCAGCAGCTCACCGGTGTACCGCCCCGTTCCGCCGGGCACGGGCGCGAACAGCTGATCAGCGATAACGACGAGCTCAGGCACGGTTTCCATTGTGCTGGTCATGCCAAGTCTCGCGCTGCCGCGCGTCGCCGCCGTCACGCGGTGTGTCGGTCGGTGTCGCGGGGCGTGCGCGGGTGCTGCGGCGGGTACTTTGGTCTACATCGGATGGTGGCGGCGAGGTGCGCCGCTGGGCTGGCCCGGGTGCGGTATTTGCCGCGCGTCAGCGTCGTGTCGTGGATTAGCCCGCTTGCCGGAAATGGGCCGTACGCTGCGGAAATGTCGGCGGCGCCTGGTTCCGCCCTGCACCGGTCAACGTCGCGGACAGGCTACCTGACAACGCCGTTAGCACTGCGCTTCCGACGTCGTTGGGTGCGCTGAGTGCTCGCCGGGCTAGCCAGCCGCGACGGACGTGGTGGCCAAGCGCGGGCGGCGCTCCCACCCGTCGGGCGGCGGCAGAGTACCCGAACCAGTCCCCGAATTCGACCCGAATGGAGTAACACGACCGGACGATGTCACTGCCTGCGAACCCCATGACCTCCACCGATACGCTGACATGCCGCACCCGGCTCGGTATCGTGTTGAGCGGTGCGGACCTGATCAAGCTCAGGGGGAGATCATGGCTGGCGAGGACGACAACAGCCTCGGATACGAGAGCCCGAACGAGAAGGCGCTCGACACGGTGGCGGGTTTTGTGCCCCACGTCAGGCTGGCCCAGCGGTTGTACGACAAGCTCTCAACGCCCAGCGGCGCGGGTAGCGGCAAATTCGAGTTCAGCGTCGAAGAGATGCAGCAGCTCCATAAGGAGTTCAAAGCCGAGCGGGATGCGTTTGACCGCATCAAGGAAAGAAACGATCAATTCGTTCAGGGTCAACTAGTTCCCATGGCCGAAGATCCAGCCAGCAAGCTGCACTACGAAAAAGCACGCGAACACTACGGTGATGTTTTCCACAGCGCCATTTCAGAGCAGCGCGATTATTGCGACGCGTACTGCTATGCAATTGAGAAGGCGATTCTCGTCAAAAAATTCGGCGAGGAAGAAGCCGCTCGAAGGATGAACGCAGAGGGAAGTGGTCTCACGTGAAGCGCCGATCGGTAGCGGCTGTCCTCGCTGGATCGACTCTTATGCTGGTCGCATGCAGCAGCGGCGAGGCGGGCCAGTCATCGACCGACCCCACTGCGGGAGGCGAACCCACCGTGAGTGCTGGCGAGCCCAGTGACACATCTGCCGACGTCTCGGTTCCCCCGGTACCAAATCCAGTCAGTAATTTGGACAAGTACAAGCAGGAACCATGTGCCATGCTGACGAAGCAGCAAGCCACGTCAATCGGTTTCCCGAAAACCGAGGACGCTACCGAAAAGGGCCAGCCAGGATGCCGATGGCGCGGACACCGTGACTCACGTGTGACGATCGCCCTCCAATCCGGAGGGAATTGGTCACTGGCTGGCTACTACAAGGTCCATGCGCAGGATTCGGATGCCTATGCTTACTTTGAGCCGACCACGGTCGCGGGCTTTCCCAGCGTCTTCGCAACGGACTTTGACGACCGTGACAGCGGCTCATGCGCGATGACAGTGGCACTCACTGATCAGGACGTGCTGCGGATGTCCAACGCACTCTTTCTCGGAACTGACCAGCGCGACAATCCGTGCGCACAGCTCCGGCAGACGGCTGAGCTAGCCGCCAAGACCATCAGAGCGGGCAAGTAGCCAGGAGGCACCAATGGGCTACACGGCACAACAGATCGCCGACATGCTCCAGGCCGGACATGGACCTGGCGTCTACCAGGACGGCAGCGACCTGTCCCGCGACCTGGTCAAGGACTACAAAGAGCGCCAGATGAGCTTCGCCCGACTCGTCGGCAGGCTCGAAACCGCCTGGGTCGGCGAGTCCGGTGACGCCGCTCGCGGTGCCGTGAAGCCGCTGTCGGATGCTTCCGAAGTCTCGTCCGAGAATCAGAACAACGTGTCCATGCAGATGGACACCCAGGGCGAGTCGTTCAACCGCGTCAAGAACACCGCTGGCACCGGACCTGGTCCCAAGCCGGAGTCGACGTTCGCGTCCGACTGGACGCCGATCTTCACCGACCGCGACGAGCAGATCGACAACTGGAACGCCAAGGCGCAGGAGATCGTCGACGCCTACAACTCGTACTACGACGGCACGAAGCAAAACGCGGGCGTCTTCCCGTCCAGCTACGGCGCGCTGACCGGCGACCCCAAGGCCATCGATTTCAACGTCGGCTCCTCGGGCGGCACCGGCAGCGGCGGAGGCGGCACGACGGGGCCGTCCGTCGGCTCGCCCACGGCGTCCGGCGGCGGTGGCGGCGCGTTGACCGCACCGTCGAGCGGCGGCACGACCGCACCCACCACGTCCGGCGGCTACGCGAGCAGCGGCGGAACGACGTCGACCGGACTGCCGCCCGGCGCCACCCGCCTGCCCGACGGATCGATCCGCATGCCGGACGGCAGCATCCACTACCCGGACGGCTCCATCCGCTACCCGGACGGCCGTCTGCGCAGGCCAGACGGCAGCATCGTCATGCCG
This sequence comes from Actinophytocola sp., assembly GCA_009377475.1. Classification (GTDB taxonomy): domain Bacteria; phylum Actinomycetota; class Actinomycetes; order Mycobacteriales; family Pseudonocardiaceae; genus Haloechinothrix_A. The sequence continues at coordinate 59,095 of WHTY01000013.1, read as the reverse complement.
GACGGCACGGTCATCCCGCCGGGACACACCTCGGCGGCCGGTCTCTCCGGCTCCGGCCTGGGTGGAGGCGGCGGCGAGTTCGGACCACACGGCAGCGGCGCCGTCCCCGGTGCCGCTGTGGCGGGCGGCGGCTACTCGGGCACCGGCGCTGGCACGGCAGGCGGTTACGGCCCCGGAGGCCCCGGCGCTGGCCGGGCGACCGGAGCGGCGCCGTTCGGCCCCGGCGGGAGCGGCGCGGCGTCGGCGGCCAAGGCGGGCGCCGGGTTCGGCCCACGCGGCGGCATGGGCGGCATGATGGGCGGCGCTGGCGCCGGACGCGGCCAAGGCGACGAGGACAAAGAGCACCAGGACCGCTACTACATCAAGCAGGAGATGGACACCGGGCTGGAGGTCGAGCACGACGAGCAGGGTGAGAAGCTCATCGACGACCAAACCGGCAATCTCGTCGTCCGACCGGTAATCGGCGAGTAGGACACAGGGGGCGTACCGAGCGTGCTGCTCACCCACGACGTGTGGCTGACGTCGTCAGCGCTGGACTTCCTGGCATCGCGCCAGGGCCTGACCCTGCCCGCAACGCTGCGCCCGGAGCCGATCTGGCGCGACGAGAACGAACTGGCGGAACTGTCCGAGGCCGCGCACGCCGAACTGCGCCAGCAGAACCTCCTTGACCGGGGCGCGCCCAGCATCGAGGTCGTCATCGCGTTGCGCGCGCTGTGCGCCGGCCAGCAGGAGTGCTACGCCTACATCGGCACCGCGCAGAAGTCGTGGCGCGCCCACGCCGCCATCAGCGGCACCGACGCCGTCTACGCCGAGTACACCGAGGGCAGCGATCACGTCGTGCTGCGCGACGCCGACCCTGACCGCCTGCCGCACACCGTCATCGACGCGCTCGGCGAGTGCCAACCGGCGACCGAGCGCACCATCACCTGCGCGGCCAGCAACCTCACCGCACCGACGTCCGGCATCGCCATCGAGCGGGTCGTGCCCCGCGAGGCCAAGCGCATGAAGGCGTTGCACGACCCCGAGCGGCGGCTACAGGAGGCCAAGGTGACGGTGGCCGTGCGCGACCACCACGGCCGCCGTCACACCAACGGCCGCCGCGCGCCCGTCGTGCTCGACGTCCAACCGGGTGTGCGCTGGATCACCTATTTGACCGGCCCCGCCGACGCGCCCTATCTCAACGCGCGCGGGGCGGACCGGGCGGTGATCGTCGAGCGGATCGAGCAGGAGCTGGCGATGCTGTCCGAGCAGCTTTCCGGGCAGCACTGAGCCACCCTGCGCAGCATCGACCCGCCGACACGGCGCCAACCCAGCCTCGCTCTCCGCCGCCGCGCCCCGGCGGGCTACTCTCAGGGCTCGTGGCGACAAGGGCTCAGGCGAAGGAGGACTGCCTAGTGCCAACGGGGGAGCCCCTCCACCACGCCCGCGACGCGGCATGCCGCAGGCTGGCAAGGCTGAAGGGAGGCGACCGTGGTTGACCGTCCGCTCCGAGTGCTGTTCGACGGCACTCCGCTACTGGGTGAGCGCACCGGCGTTGGGCGTTACACGGCATCGCTTTCCGAGGAGCTCGCCTCGATGCCCGAGGTGGACACCCGCTCAGTCGCCTTCACGCTACGCGGCTGGCGCAAGCTCCGGCACGTCCTGCCGCACGGCGTGCGGGCGCGTGGGATGCCGGTCTCGGCGCGCGCGCTACGCGCGGCATGGCTACGCAGCCGGTTCCCGCCGGTGGAGCTGTTCGCCGGGCGCACCGACGTCGTCCACGGCACCAACTACGTCCTGCCGGGCACGGCGCGGGCCGCTGGCGTGCTGACGATCCACGACCTCACGTTCCTCGACCGCCCCGAGGAACTGGCGCCAAGCGACGTCCGGCTGCCCGAGTTGGCGCGGGTCAGCGTGCAACGCGCCGACGCCATTTGCACGCCCACCGCGGCCGTTGCGGACCGCGTCGCGGAACAGCTCGACGTCGACCGCGACAAGATCATGGTGACGCCGTTCGGCGTCGACCCGGCGTGGTTCACCGCGCTGCCGCCCAACAACGACCTGCGCGCGAAGTTCGGGCTGCCCAGCGAGTACCTGTTGTTCGTCGGGGCGTCCGGGCCGCGCAAGGGCCTCGAATGGCTGGCCCACGCGCACGAACTCGACCCCAACCTGCCGCCGTTGGTCTTCATCGGACCGGGACCGTTCCTGGTCAACGACCGCTCGCAGCATGCGGGGTACGTCTCCGACGTCGACCTGCGGCACGTCGTCGCAGGCGCGAGCGCGCTGATCCTGCCGTCGCGCGACGAGGGCTTCGGGCTGCCGGTGCTGGAGGCGATGGCCTGCGACGTCCCCGTGGTGTGCACCGACGTCCCGTCGCTGCAGGAGGTCGCTGGAGGGTTCGCGGAGCTGGTGCCGTTCGGTGACGTCGACGCGCTCGCGGCGGGCATGGCCAACGCCGTCGGCGACTCGCACTCGGCGTCCATCTCGCAGGCGCGCCGCGCCCACGCCGCGAGCTACACCTGGCGCCGCTGCGCGGAGCTGACCGTGGACGCGTACCGGTTCGCGCGGGAATACCAGCAAGGCCGGACGTAAGTCTGGCGGCGAGACCGAGCCGAAGGTGCCCTTGGGTACATATGCGGTACCCAAGGGCACCTTCGGCCCCAACCAGGATCCGGCATAACGGACCATGCAGGCAAAGTAGCTTATGGTTCGAACATCCGCCGCCGCACGGTAAGTCCGGTTTGGGCGGATCATCGCTACTTCTCGCTCGCGATGTCGCCCACAATGGTGGGGACGACACTGCCAGGGAGCGACGATGACCAACCCACCCGATGGCGCGTCGGGACAGGACACCCCGGACGCGCCGCCCGGCCCGCCAGCCCGCACGAAGAGCACGACGAGGACGCTCGTGATCATGGTGGGTGTCGTGCTGGCGATCGCCGCGCTCGGCCTGGCGGCGTTGGTGATCTACACCCGATTCTTCTCGCTCACTGGCGCGGCGGGCGGCGACTGCCTCACGGGCGACATCGACAAGCCGTACTCCATCGAGGTCACCGAGTGCGGCGGCCCGGACGCCAACTACCAGGTCGTCGGCAGGGTCGAGGACAAGAGCATGGCGGAGTTCGAGAGCAACGCGGGCAAGAAGGCGTGCCAGTCGTTCAAGGAGGCCGAGTTCCTGTACTTCGAGGGTTTCGGCGACGACGCGACGGCGTCCGGCGCGATCCTCTGCCTCACGACGGCGAGCTGACGTCACCTCCGATGGATCTTGCGACGTTCTGGCGATCCATACCGCCACGACGCAGCAAGATCCATCGAGCTGAACTCACACCCCGGCGCGCTGCGACGCCATGAACGCCGTCAGTGCCTCGCGCCAGTCGCGCAGCGGCGTCAGCCCTGCCTCCCGCCACGAGGCGTTGGAGAGCACGCCGTACGCGGGCCGCGCGGCGGGACGCGGGAACTCCGCCGTCGTGCACGGCTGCACCCGCTCCGGGTCGGCGCCCAGCTCCGCGAAGATCGCCCGCGCGAACTCGTACCACGTCGTGTCGCCACCACCGGTGCAGTGCAACGCCTGCTGCTCGGGAGGACGTCCGTCCACGATGGCATTCGCCAGTTCCAGCAGTCCGCCCGCGAGGTCGTACGTCCAGGTCGGCGAGCCGTGCTGGTCGTTGACGACGGACAGCGCATCGCGCTCGCGCTCCAGCCGCATCATGGTGTTGACGAAGTTCTTCCCGCCAGCGCCGTACACCCACGCGGTGCGGACGACCCACGCCCGCGCCCCCGACGCGAGCACCGCCGCCTCCCCTGCGGCCTTGGTGCGGCCGTACGCGCTACGCGGCGAGAGGGCGTCGTCTGGCACGTAGGGTCGGTCCGTGTCGCCGGAGAAGACGTAGTCCGTGGAGATGTGCACGAGCGGCACCTTGGTCGTCGCGCACGCCGCCGCGAGGCCGCGCGGACCGTCGGCGTTAACGGTGAACGCGCGCTGCTCGTCGGACTCCGCGCCGTCCACGTCGGTGTAGGCCGCAGTGTTGATGACCAGCGGCTGATGCCCCTCGTCCAACGCCAGCGCGGCGAGCTCCCGCACGGCGGCGATCGCCTGTCCCGCCTGCGTGACGTCGAGGTCGTCCGAACCAGGCGCGCGGACAACGGCGCCCGCCTCACTGGCGCGCCGCGCGATGTCACCCCCCAGCTGGCCACTACCTCCGGGTACCAGTAACGCCAACGCCATAATCAGCCCTCGTTCTTCAGCGGTTCCCACCAGTCGCGGTGTTCGGTGTACCAGCGCACAGTCTCTGCGAGTCCGTCGTCAAACGCCACCCGCGGACGGTATCCGAGTTCGGTGCTGATTTTGGTGATGTCGACCGAGTAGCGGCGGTCGTGGCCCTTGCGATCCTCGACGGGCGTGACCATGTCCCACCCGACGCCGACCGCGGCGAGCAGACGCTCGGTGAGCTCCTTGTTCGTCAGCTCGGTGCCGCCACCGATGTTGTAGATCTCGCCGGGCCTGCCGTGATCCGCGACGAGCTGGATGCCGTGGCAGTGGTCGTCGACGTGCAGCCAGTCCCGCACGTTCAGGCCATCGCCGTACAGCGGCACCGGCTTGCCGTCGAGCAGATTCGTCACGAACAGCGGGATGACCTTCTCCGGGTACTGGTACGGCCCGTAGTTGTTGGAGCACCGCGTGATGCACACCGGCAGCCCGTACGTGCGGTAGAACGAGCGCGCGATCAGGTCCGAGGATGCCTTCGACGCCGAGTACGGCGAGTTCGGCTCGAGCGGATGGTCCTCCGGCCACGAGCCGTCCACGATCGAGCCATACACCTCGTCGGTGGACACGTGCACGAACTTGCCGACCTCGGCGTCGAGCGCGGCCTGCAACAGCGTCTGCGTGCCCAAGACGTTGGTCAGCACGAACTCCGACGAGCCGAGGATGGAGCGGTCGACGTGCGACTCGGCCGCGAAGTGCACCACGAGGTCGGTACCGCGCATCAGGTCGGCGACCAGCGCGCCGTCGCGGATGTCGCCCTTGACGAAGCGGTAGCGCTCCGCGCCAGCGACCAGGGCCAGGTTGGCCTCGTTGCCCGCGTAAGTCAGGTTGTCGAGGACGACGATCTCGGCGTCGGCCAGCGCCGGGTACGAGCCCGCCACCGCTTCGCGCACGTAGTGCGAACCGATGAATCCGGCCCCGCCCGTCACAAGCACCCGCATGGCGCACCTCCATTAGCCCCAGTTCGCCACAGGCAAGTCTAGGGATTGCCGCCTGGCCGTCGTCAGTCGTGGTAATTCACCGTGACATCCGGACGATACGGACAGAAGGTGGCTTAGCCTGTTACCACGGTTCTGCGGGAGGGAATCCAGGTGCACGCGGGGAAGCCACGATCACGAACGAAAAGGCTAGCGGCACGTGCCCGCCGCGCCTTCGTCGCGTTGTTGTCGCTCACGGTGCTCGCGGTGGCCGGTTATGCCGACGTCATGCTGGATTCCCTCCGCGGGAGCGTCACCACCACCCCGGCGCTCGACCGCGTGCCCAACGCGCCGACCGACGGCGCCCTGGACATCCTGCTGATCGGCACCGACTCCCGCACCGACGCCCAGGGGGACCCGCTGCCGCCCGAGACGTTGCGAAAACTGCGCGCGGGGAACGAAACCGGCGTCCGAACCGACACCATCATCGTTCTGCGGCTGCCCGTCAACGACGATCCGGCGCACGCGGTATCCATCCCGCGCGACAGCTGGGTCGACGTGCCGACCGGCGGCAAGGCGAAAATCACCGCCGCCTTCAACCTCGCCAAGCAAGCCGAGATCCAGCGGCTGCGCGACGAGAGCATCGAGGACCAGGCGTTTCTGGAGCGCCAGTCCGACGAGGCGGGGCGCGAGGCGCTGGTAAGGACGGTGCAGGACTTCGTCGACGTCCGCATCGACCACTACGCCGAGGTCAGCCTGCTCGGGTTCTACCTGCTCACCGAGGCCATCGGCGGGGTCGACGTCTGCCTGAAGAACGCCGTGCACGATCCCAAGTCGGGCGCGGACTTCCCGGCAGGACACCAGACGGTCAGCGGCAGCGACGCCCTCGCGTTCGTCCGGCAGCGCCATAACCTGGCCCGTGGTGACCTGGACCGGATCGTTCGCCAGCAGGTGTTCCTCGGGTCCGCGCTGAACAAGGTGCTCTCCGCGGGCACGTTGAGCAACCCCGCGACGCTGAGCCAGTTGCTAGCGGCCGTCCGCAGGTCCGTCGTGCTCGACGACGACCTCGACGTCCTGGAGTTCGCCCAGCGGATGCGCGGGCTCGCCGCGGGCGAGGTCGAGTTCGTGACGATCCCCGTGCTGACGATCAACGGCCGCAGCCCGGACGGGCAGAGCATCGTGGAGGTCGACGTCGAGCAGGTGCGGGAGTTCGTGCACCGACTGGTGGACGGGCCGCCGGAGTCGATGTCCGGCGGCTCTGCTACGCCCGCCACATCCGACGCCGACAGTGGCAGCTCGTCCGCTGGTCAGACCACACGACCAGCGGAGCCGATCACCGCGGGCGACGTCCCGTGCGTCAACTAGCGCCTGATGCACAGATAGGGTCCAGGCGTGAGCATCACCGAGACGCTGCTGCGCCCGCTGCTGGCCACGGCCGCCGCGAAGCCCGCGATCACGCACTACGACGATGCGACCGGCGCCCGCATCGAGCTGTCCGCGACGACGTTGGCGAACTGGGCGGCCAAGACGGCGAACTGGCTGGTCGAGGAGTTCGACGTCGAACCGGGCGACCCGGTGTGCGTGCGACTGCCCGCGCACTGGCAGACGGCGGGCGTGCTGCTCGGCGCGTTCTGGTGCGGCGCGCACGTGGTAGGCGACGACAAGGGCGCGACAGTCGCGTTCGTGCCGCCGAACGCGACATCCGATGCGACCGAGACCGCCATCGTCGCGTTCGACCCGCTCGGACAGGGCCTCCGCACGACCCCGCCGGACGGCGCGTTCGACTACCTCTCGGACGCTAAGCTCGCCGGGGACGACTTCTCGCCGTTGTTCCCGATCGACGGCGACACCCCCGCGCTGGCGTCCGCCACGGTCGACGAGGTGCTGGCGACGGCGCGTACGCGCACGGACGAACTCGGCATCGGCGCGGGCGACCGGGTGCTGTCCACGCGGGAGTGGACGTTGCCGGACGGCGTGATCGACGCGCTCCTCGCGCCGCTGTCCGCAGGCGCTTCGCTCGTGCAGGTCTCCAACGCCGACTCGGCGAAGCTCCCCAACCGCCGCACGGCGGAGCGGACAACGGTGGACCTGCTGGGATAGCACTCGGCACCGTCCCCGGAGTGGCACACGGCAGCCGCTTTGCCGCCGGGCCAGCCGCTTTGCACGCCAGCCCCGTTGTTGATCAACTACCCGCGCGCTGCGACCACTGAATATCCGATTCGTCCGGTTCTACTGGTCTCAGCGCGCAGCAAGTTGATCAACTTGCCAAACGGCGCAGGCATGAGACAACGCCAACGCCAAATTCCCCCACCGTTGGTACCACTCGCAGGCATTTTGGGCGGCGCGAGTGCCGCGACGGGCTCTAAACTCACCGCAGATGCTCTACACGGGGAGGCGACAAGGCACGTGGCTGATCCACGAAAGGGAAGGGAAGCGTCGGAGCAACCGACTCAGCGACGTTTTCGCACGGTCGGCGTCTTTGACGGCGAGCCGGACCTGGGCCGACGAGCCAAAGCCATCGCACGAGACGAACTCGGCCACGGCCGCGCAAGACCTCGTGATACCAGCGAAAATCCTCTGTAACGGCGACCGACTATGCGAAGATATATGGACAGATTTGAAGAAGCGACCAAGGAGGGCATGTGGCCTTCGCGCCATACATGACGGCTGCGCTGTCTGGTGCCACACGTCGCCAACTAAGCCACTGGAGGCGGACCGACGGCTCATCCGGCGCTGTGCTTGTTCCTGAAGTGTCGGCCTTTCGCCCGATCCTGTACTCCTTCCGCGACGTGGTGGCTCTACGCACCTGTGTCTTCCTTCGCAAAGACTCTTCTCTACAGCGAATCCGCAGGGCGATAGCAAATCTCAGAAGTCTCGGGGAACTTGACCATCTGTCCGAATACAAGCTGGTTTCCGACAATGACAGCATCGTTCTGGTGAAGGATGAGTCAGCGGTTGACCTGGTTAAGCGATCTGGCCAATACGTCATGGCTGAAATGAGCGAGGTACTGCGACCGTTCGTTAACAAGAGCAACATCGAGATTCCCGCCCTGTTCCGACCCCGTGATCGCATCGCCGTAAGTCCAGAGATTAGATCCGGCCATCCGGTCATCGCGGGCACGAGAGTTCCTTACGAAAAAGTCGCGGAACTTCTCCAGGACGGCGTACCGATGGAGTCGGTTCACGACTACTACCCAGCGGTAGACGCAGCGGCAGCCCAAGATGCCTATGAATTTGCGCAGTACGTAGATATCTGGCGAGACCAAAGGCGGCAGCAAGGCGCCGCCTGATGGACATACTGCTGGACGCTGACACTCCCATTCAGATGTTGTCGTTACTTCGACACATTCTTCCAAAACACCAGGTCGACCATGTACACGACAAGGGATGGTCGAGAAAGAAAGATATCTCTTTGATGAGAGATGCCAGGACTGCTGGCTACCATGTGTTCGTCACAAATGACTGGAATCAACTCGACGATCCTAACGAGACTGACGCCATCAAGAAATCGCGATTGCATCACGTGCGCTACAAGCAACGCCGTGAAGGATTGAAAGGCCTCGCGCTCTCGATAGGTGCCGTCGTAGCGGCGATGCCGTACATCATCGAGTTCCTGGAGACAGCAGGAAGACAGCAGCTCGTGAAGGTGAGCGGCATCGATCCAAACGGACGGTTCGATAACGTGGACCCGACGCGAAATCCACCGCGTTACTGGCGTTGACTGACCCGATCGGGAAGGGCTTCGTCGGAACGCTGGATGTCCCGCCGAAGCCCTTCGCGGCATGGCTTACTTCAACAGCTGGCGTGCCATCACCATGCGCTGGATCTGGTTGGTGCCCTCGTAGATCTGGGTGATCTTCGCGTCGCGCATCATGCGCTCGACCGGGAAGTCGCGGGTGTAGCCCGCGCCGCCGAAGAGCTGCACGGCGTCGGTGGTGACCTCCATGGCGACGTCGGAGGCGAACGTCTTCGCGGCACTGGAGGCGAACGACTTGTCGGCGTCGCCGCGCTCGACCTTGGCAGCGGCGGCGTACACCAGGTGCCGCGCGGCCTCGATCTTCATCGCCATGTCGGCGATCATGAACTGCACGCCCTGGAACTCCGAGATGGCCTTGCCGAACTGCTGGCGCTCCTTGACGTAGTCGATCGTCGCGTCGAGCGCGCCCTGCGCGATGCCGAGCGCCTGCGCGCCGATCGAGTGCCGGGTGTGATCCAGCGTGGTGAACGCGAGCTTGAGACCCTGGCCCGGCTCACCGATGACCCGGTCGCCGGGGATGGTGCAGTTCTCGAAGTAGATCTCGCGGGTGGGCGAGCCCTTGATGCCGAGCTTGCGCTCCTTCGGGCCGACGACGAAGCCGGGGTCCTCGGCGTGCACCGCGAACGCCGAGATGCCAGCCGCAGGGTTCGAAGCGTCGGGGTCGGACACCGCCATCACGGTGTACCAGCTCGACTCACCCGCGTTGGTGATCCAGCACTTCGTGCCGTTGAGCACCCAGTTGTCGCCGTCGCGGATGGCCTTGGTGCGCATCGACGCCGGGTCGGAGCCCGCCTCGCGCTCGGACAGTGCGTACGACGCGGTCGCGCCCTCAGCGACCTCGCCGAGCACCTTGTGCTTCAGTTCCTCGCTGCCGCCGAGGATGATGTTCATCGTGCCCAGCTTGTTCACCGCCGGGATCAGCGACGACGACGCGCACACCCGCGCGACCTCTTCGATCACGATGTCGGTTGCGATGGCGTCCGCGCCCTGCCCGCCGTACTCCTCGGGGATGTGCACCGCGGCGAAACCGGCCTTGTTCAGCGCTTCCAGTGCCTCGACGGGGTAGCGCTCGGACTCGTCGACGTCCTCCGCGTGCGGGGCGATTTCCTTCTCCGCCAGTGCGCGGATCGCCGCACGGAGTTCCTCGTGTTCCTCTGCAAGCTGGTACAAGCCGTCGGACACCAGTGTCACCTCATTTGAGTTCGGGCTGCGATCCCGCCCATGTTATCGCTCGTTCACATGGTTTCGGGGTTGCGATTCGTCACACCACTCATCTGGTTGCGACGCAGGTCACCGCTTTCCGGCACGCTCACGCAGCGCTTCGTCCTTGGCCAGCACCAGCTCCGCCAGCTCGGCCTGGAATCCCGCCATGCGGTCACGCAGCCCGACGTCGCTCGCCGCGAGTATCCGCACCGCGAGCAGCCCTGCGTTGCGCGCGCCGCCGACGGACACCGTCGCGACCGGCACCCCGGCGGGCATCTGCACGATGGACAGCAGCGAGTCGAGACCGTCGAGGTACTGCAGCGGCACCGGCACACCGATCACCGGCAGCACCGTTGCGGACGCGACCATGCCAGGCAGGTGCGCCGCTCCCCCAGCGCCCGCGATGACCACCCGAATGCCCCGGTCGGCGGCGGTGCGGGCGTAGTCGAGCATCCGCTGCGGCGTGCGGTGCGCCGAGTACACGCCCACCTCGTAGGGCACGTCGAACTCGTCAAGCGCCTGCCCGGCGGCCTCAAGCACCGGCCAGTCCGAGTCGCTGCCCATGATCACGCCGACACGGGCGTCCGTCGTCATGCTCACTCCTAGTGGATCTCGTAACCGTCGAGCCATTCCGCGTGCGACAGCCAGTGCGCCGCGAGCCGTCCGCGCTCGGCAAGCCCGTGGAAGCTCTCGGCAAGGAAGTTCACGTGGCCCAGCTTGCGACCCGGCCGCTCCTCCTTGCCGTAGAGGTGCACACGGGCGTCCGGGTATCGCGCGAACAGGTGATGCAGCCGCTCGTCCGGCCCCATCTTCGGCCGCTCCGGCGCGCCGAGGACGTTGGCCATCACGCACGCGGGCGCGAGCTGATCCGTCGCGCCGAGCGGGTAGTCCAGCACCGCGCGCAGGTGTTGCTCGAACTGCGACGTCCGCGCGCCGTCCATCGTCCAGTGCCCCGAGTTGTGCGGGCGCATCGCCAGCTCGTTGACCAGCACGCCGTCCGACGTCTCGAACAGCTCCACGGCAAGCACGCCGACGACGTCCAGCGTGTCCGCGATGCGCAGTGCCAGCTCCTGCGCGTCGTGCGCGGCGTCCTCGGAGAGCTTCGGCGCGGGCGCCAGCACCTCGGTGTTGATGCCGTCGCGCTGCACCGTCTCCACGATCGGCCACGCCGCGCCCTGCCCGAACGGCGAGCGCGCCACCAGCGCGGACAGCTCCCGCAGCATGGTGACCTTCTGCTCGGCCAGCAACGGCGTCCCAGCGTCCAGCAGCTCGGTGACCAGCGACGTCGCCTCGTCCGGCGCGTCGACGATCCACACGCCCTTGCCGTCGTAGCCGCCGCGCGCTGCCTTGAGCACCACCGGCCAGCCGTGGGTGTCACCGAACGCGATCAGGTCCTCGGGCTTCTCGATCGGCGCGTAGGCAGGCGCGGGGCAGCCGATGTCGGACAGCCGCCTGCGCATCACCAGCTTGTCCTGCGCGTGCAGCAGCGCGTCAGGGCCGGGCCGCACCACGACGCCGGACGCCGCCAGCGCGTGCAGGTGATCGGACGGCACGTGCTCGTGGTCGAAGGTGAGGACGTCGACGTCGGCCGCGAACGACCGCAGCGCGGCGAGGTCGGTGTGGTGGCCGGTGACGACCTTGCCCGCGACGAGCCCTGCCGAGTCCAGCTCGCCGGCGGCGAGCACGTTCAGGGACTGGCCGAGCGCGATCGCCGCCTGGTGCGTCATCCTGGCGAGCTGACCGCCGCCGACCATGCCAACGATCGGAAGACCGGTATGTGCGTCCATGTTTGCGGGCGAATCCCCTGGTTGTGGCGGGTGCGTACGGCTCAACAGCCTAGCCGCTGGCCTCGCGCACGCCCGTCGGCGGCTGCTGCGGTTGGGGCGTGCGCCACTCCTTCGCGCACGCGAGGGCACCCAGGACCAGCGGCACGTACAGATAGGCGTTGCCGAGCACGTGGTCCAGCAGGGACCACCCGCCCGGGTCCCTGCCGCCGGGCAGGATCAGCAGGACGTAGCTGCCGAAGACGACGACCACGGCGGCGAGCGTGGCGGCGAGCGTGGCGAGCCGCTTCGGCGCGGCGGTGATGGCGCGCGGCAGTCCCGCGAGCATCGTGATCAGCAGCGGGATCACCCACACCCAGTGGTGCGTCCAGGACACCGGGGAGAGCAGCAGCCCATAGCCCGCGGTGACCAGCACGGCGCGCAGTTCGTCGCCCCTGCGGTGGTAGCGCAGCATCAGCCACACTGCGGGCGGGGCTAGTAGCACGCCGACGCCGAGCGCGACCGCCGTCGACCACGACGCCTGGTCGGTGAGCCGCAGCACGAGGCCGTTGATGGCCTGGTTGTCCGACCAGTGGATGGTGCCGATGCGGGTCGGGTCGGACACGGCCCGCGTCCAGTAGCGGACGACGTCGTGCGGGATGAGCGCCAGCATCGCGGCTTGCAGCGCGACGAACGTGGCGAGCGCGCGGAGGGCGTCCCGCCATCGGCCGGTGAACAGCAGGTGCGGAACGAAGATCAACGGCGTGAGTTTCACAGCGGCGGCGACGCCGATCAGGACGCCACCCGCGCGGCTACCGCGTGCCGAGAGCACGAGGACGTCGACCAGGATCAGCGCGAGCAGGATCAGGTTCACCTGACCGAGCGAGACCGTGCGCCAGACGGGTTCCAGCAGCAGGACGGCTGCGGTCAGTCCGGCGACGACCAGCGGCGTCCTCGCGCGCGATGCCGACGCACGCAGCGACAGCACCACGACGAGCCCGGCGCAGGCGATGGAGATCGCGCCGAGCACACCCCACGCGACCGGCGCCGGGAACACCGCGAGCGGAACGAACAACAACGCGGCGGCTGGCGGGTACGTGAACGGCAGCTGCGCCCACTCCGGCTCGAACGCGAGCGTGTCGGCGTCGTAGAGCGGGTCGCCATGCAGCAGCGTCAGCGCCCCGGCGCGGTAGACCGCGCTGTCCATGCCGAGCGGCCAGTCGGCCAGCCAGCCGAGGATGCCGACGACGAGCGGCACGGCGGCCAACGCCCCGAGTAGCGCGACGACACCCCGGCGGGAGCTCAGACGATGCACGCGCCCAGTGTCGCAGGCGACCTGGGCGGGCGTACCCCCGACAGGTGGAGGCGGTGGTGCGATGAAGGGATTCTTACTTGCGTCTGACGCAAGTAAGAATCCCTTCATCGCACCCCTACCGTCGCCCGATCCGGTGCAGCAGTCGACACGACTCCTCATACGTCGGACGGAGGCGGACGAGGGAGATGGCGGGGCTGGCGACGTCGTCGAGTTGCGGGTCGCCGTGCATCCGCTCGGTGATCTCACGGCGCAGCGCGACGGCTTGCCCCGCGATGTCCCTGTCACGCTCGGCGAGCACCGCGAGCACCGACGGTCCGAGCGCCGCCGTCGTCTCCGGCCCGTCGAACACCGACCGCAGCGCATCGGCAGCCAAGATCATCGCGGCCAGCCGGGACCAGCTCGCCATGCGAGCGAGGTCGAACGACACCGTCAGCAGCAGCGCCGCCTCGCTGGCGCTGCGCCCGGCTCGCGCCGCGCCCCGGTACACCTCGCCGAGTCTGGTGCGCAGGTAGGCGGCGCTCGGCAGCCCGGTGAGTGGCTCGGTGACCTCGGTGTGGGCGTAGTTGTCCAGCGCGACGTCGGCCCACGCGAGCGCGGTGGCCCGCACCAACCGAGACGGCGTGGCGTCGATGTTCGGGACGACGAACCCGCCGTGACGGCCGCCGTCCGCGACGACGGCGTGCAGCGCGGCGAGGTCGGTCAACGTCTCGTCCAGTCCTGCGCCCGACGCCGCGCGGGCCCTGCCGAGCCCGGAGATGACGGACTCGCCCGCGCCGTCCGCGCTCAGCGCGGCGCACACGGTGTCCACTTCGGGCAGTCCCCAGTCGCTCGGGAAGCGCCATCCCGCCGCGAGGCTGGCCGCGCGCCATTTCGCACGCAGTGTCCGCGCGGCGCTGTCGAGAGACCAGCCGTCGCTACGCTCGGTGCCATCGACGTCCGGTACGGCGGTCATGCCGTCGAACGACTGCTCCTCGTCGTCCGAGTGAGCACCGGCGGCAGGCCCATCCACCACAGTGCGACCCTTCGTGTTGACTTCGGCGCCGCCCGCGCCTGCACGCAGCGTGAAAGCGAAGGCGGTGGCTCATGGCGAGCTCGCTTCTGGAGACGCGAGGCATCGGCCCACGTGACGGCGGGAATCGCGAAAGTTCCTGACCTGACACGCACGGTAGCCATTACTGCGGGTAACACTGATGGGGTGTTTCGCACCGCGCCTCGCGGGCGTAGCCAGGTATTCTCCGATGCCGTTGGACCAATCGTTGCCGAGCTTCAACCGACCCACATCGTGACTGAACCAGCGTTCTCAGTCACACTGTGAACTTGGCGCTGCCGCGCTGCAGGGCGGCAGCGTCAGGCTGGCACCGCGAGCCAGCGCAAGCCAGGAGGAGCCCAGTGTCGACCGTCCCAGCCACGCCTGATGGCAACAGCGACGCCGAGCTGATCGCCGCTGTCCGCGACGGCGACCTCGCCGCGTACGGCACCCTCTACGAACGCCACGTCTCCGCCGCGTACAACCTCGCCCGCCAGCTCGCGCGGTCAGGCGCGGAGGCGGACGACCTGGTCAGCGAATCCTTCGCCAAGGTCCTCGACACGCTGCGCGCCGGGAAGGGACCGGACAGCGCGTTCCGCGCGTACCTGCTCACCGCGCTCCGCCACACCGCGTACGACAAGACCCGCAAGGACAAGCGCGTCGACCTCAACGAGGACATGAGCGAGGTCACCGGCGCGCTCGGCGGGGCGCTGACGGTGCCGTTCTCCGACACCGCCGTCGCCGGGCTGGAACGGTCCATGGCGGCGAAGGCCTTCGCCAAGCTGCCGGAGCGCTGGCAGGCCGTGCTCTGGCACACCGAGATCGAGCAGCAGCCACCCGCCGAGGTCGCGCCGATCCTTGGCCTGACGCCGAACAGCGTGTCCGCACTCGCCTACCGCGCACGGGAAGGGCTGCGGCAGGCGTATCTCCAGGTGCACCTGGCCGAGACGACGGAAAAGCGGTGCCGCGCGACGGCCGACCGGCTCGGCGCGTGGACCCGCGACGGGCTGTCCAAACGCGAGCGCGCGCAGGTCGAGGCGCACCTCGACGAGTGCGACCGGTGCCGGGCGCTCGCGGCGGAGCTTGCCGACATCAACGGCTCCCTGCGCGCGGTCATCGCGCCGCTGGTGCTCGGCGGAGCGGCGCTGGCGTACCTCGCGACAGCGGGGGCTGGCAAGGCCGCTGCCGCGACGGCGGGGGCTGCGACTGCTGGTGCGGCAACGGCAGGCGCTGCCGCGTCGTCGTCCGGGGCCGCTGGTGGTGCGGCCGGTGCCGCTGCTGGCGCACCGAGGCAGTTCCTTGGCGTCGCGGCGTCCGGTGTCGCGATCGCCGCCGCCGTCGCCGTCGGCCTCACGGCGGGCGGCGGGCACCAGATCCCGCAGGCGATCCAGCCGCAGTCCGCACCGCCCGCGACGTCCGAGCCCGCCCCGACGGCGCCGAAGCCCGCGCCCGAGTCGCCCGCGCCGGAGCCAGCCGCTCCCCCCACCGCACCGCCCGTTGCGCCGCAGACCGTGCCGGAGCGGGAGCCCGCGCCGCCGACATTGCCCGCACCGCCGGAACTCGTGGTGACCACCCCGGACGACGGCGTTCAGCTCGAACCGGGCGGCGGGCCGGTTGACCTGCCGATCACGGTCCGCAACGAGGGCGAGACGAAGTCAGATCCGGTCGTGGTGACGCTCGACCTCCCCCGGGGCGTGCGGGCCATCCCGCCGTCCGGCGGTGGCAGCGCGCCGATGTCGGCGACGACGTCCCGGCGTGCGGCCGCGCCACGGCCCGCCGCAGCGCCGTCCGAGCGCACCGTGCGTTGTCCCGGCGGCAAGGGCAAGGTGAGCTGCAGCTCGGGCCGGGGCCTTGAACCGGGCGAGTCGGTCACGCTGCTGTTCCGGCTAGTCGCGGACAAGCGCGCCGATCCCGGCAAGATCCGGGGAACGGTGTCCAGCGGCAACGCACGGCCGCTGGTGATCACCGTGCCGTACGAGGTGCCCCCGCCGCCCGCGCCCGCCGACGGCGTCGAGCTTGACGTCCACAACGTCGGGCGCGTGCTGAAGGTCACCGTCACGAACACGGGCGAGACGACCAAGCACGCCACCGTCGTCATCGATCAGCCGATGCTGGCGTACGGCGGGCGCGGCGACGCGGAGTGCGACGACGACGCCGACAGCACAACGTGCCGCACCCGGGAGCCGCTCGAACCGGGCGAGGACGTGCACTTCCACACCGTGCTGGACGGCTACCCGGAGAACGAGACGGTCGTGGTGACCGCGCGTCTCGGCGAGGGATCGGACACCGAGGAGGTGTCGGTCCGGTGCATCGGCGGCAAGGTGTGCGCGCTGGACGACGACGAACCGCCGCTGCCCGCGGAGCAGGACAAGCCCGGTCCGCCGAGCACGCCGCCGTCCGGTCCACCATCGGAGAAGCCTGGGCCGCCATCGGGGACGTCTGGGCCGCCGAGCCCGTCCGGCTCGGCCACGCCGGGATCCGCCGACCCCGGCGACGACAAGCACGCGCCTGGCCACGGCCCCCGCTCCGAGCGGGGTTCCGCGCCGGACGGGCTGCGGAGTCTGCTGAAGTCGCTGCTCAACTACACCTGACCGCACCAGGCCACATCGGCGGTTCCGGCCACCGACGATGCCGTGCGCAAGTACACTGCGCCCGTGGCTGTAGTCGAGAACCTGCTGGCCGTCGTGCCAGCGCCGCTCCGCTCGATCATGATCAAGCATCGGGAGCTGTTGAAGTTCGGCATCGTCGGCGGCACGGCGTTCGTCGTGGACAACGGCGTCTGGTACGTGCTCAAGCTGTCGGTGCTTGAGTCGAAGCCGACGACGGCCAAGGCGATCGCGATCCTGGTCGCCACGATCGTGTCCTACATCCTCAACCGCGAGTGGTCCTTCCGCACGCGCGGCGGCCGGGAACGTCACCACGAGGCGGCGCTGTTCTTCCTGATCAGCGGCGGTGCGATCGTGATCAACCTGATCCCGCTCTACACCTCGCGCTACATCCTCGACCTGGAAGTGCCGCACGTCTCGCGGTGGGTGCAGGAGGTCGCGGACTTCACCAGCGGCTCGATCATCGGCATGCTACTGGCGATGTTGTTCCGCTTCTGGGGCTATCGGAAATGGGTGTTCCCTGACGAGCTGCGCTAGCGCGGGGAGCCCGCCGTCGAGAGCTTCACCGATGACAGGTCCGTCGAGCGCGGCACCAGCAGGAACACGCTGAACGTCGCTGGGCGCTGCACGGACAGCTCCAACCTGCCGCCGTCGGCCTCCACCAGCGCACGGGCCAGCGCGAGGCCAACGCCGGTCGAGCCCGCGCCGGAGACACCCCGGTCGAAGATGTGCGGCGCGAGGGCGTCGGGGACGCCTTGGCCGTGGTCGGACACCGTGACGACGACGGTGCCGTCCGTGTCGCCGCCGCGGGCGACCATGGTCACCGTGCCCGCGCCATGGATGCGTGCGTTGTCGAGCAGCACCCCGACGACCTCGCGCAGCCGCGCGGGGGTGACGCGCGCGATGAGGCCCTTGCCGATACGCAGCCGCAGCGTGCGGCCTTCGGCGTTGAAGATCTGCCGCCACTCGATCGCGATGGTCTTGAGCACGGCGGACAGGTCGACCGGCTCCGCGCCAGCCTCCCGCGCGGCCCTGGCGGCGGCGAGCAGTTCGTCCAGCACGGCGGCGAGCTGGTCCGCCTGCTCCTGCGCCGCGGTCGAGTCCTCCGCGACCTCTGGGTCGGAGTGCGTCGTGAGCGGGTCGAGCCGCAGTTGGATCGCCGTCAGCCTGCTGCGGAGCTGGTGGGAGACGTCACCGACGAACTGCCGCTCGCGGCGGATCAGCGCGGACAGCGCCTCGGCGGAGGTGTCCAGCGCGTCGGCGACCATGTCCAGCTCACGCATGTTGTAGCGGCTGATGTCCGGCCGGAAGTCACCCGCGCCGAGGCGCACGGCACGGGTCGAGATGTCCCGCAGCGGCCGCGCCAGCCGTCGTGCCGTCACCGTCGCCACGACCATGCCGGTGCCCACCGACAACACCGCGAGCAGCAGCACCGCGACGGTGACCTGCGTCTGCCGCTCTCGCACGGGTTCCGCGGGCACCGAGAGCTGCACCTTGCCGGTGCCTTCGAGGTTGGCCTCCTCAAGGAGCCTGCCGCCGGTCGGCTTGACGCCTTCCCGATGCACCTGTCCCCTCGGCCCGCGCACCACAAGGTAACCGTCGGCGGGAATCGCCAGGTTGAGGCGGTCGGTGTCGATGCCCTCACCTGCCGCGATGTCCCGGTCGAGCTGTCTGACGATGCGCTGCGCGCGGTTCTTGAGGTCCTCGGTCGCCAGGCTGCTGACCAGCAACGACGCCGTGATCCCCAGCGGGATGCCCAACGCGGCGCCGGTCACGGCCACCGCGAGCAGGATCGCGAGGAGGATACGGCGATGCACGGATGCGGCTCCCGCCTGCTAGTCGACGTTGAAGCGGAATCCGACGCCACGCACCGTGGCGATCCGCCGCTCCGCGTCCGCCTGCGGGGTGCTCGACGGCTTGGTGCCGGTGCCATCGATGTCACCCGCCGCGATCGCGAGCTTGCGTCTCAGCCAGGACATGTGCATGTCCAGCGTCTTGGTGGTTTTGGCGTCGAGGTCGTTCCACACCTCGGCGAGGATCTCCTCTCTGCTGACCACTTGTCCCGCGCGGGTGAGCAGCACCCGGAGCAGCTCGAACTCCTTGTTGGCGAGCTGCACCTCGGCGCCTTCGACGGTGACGAGCCTGCCGCCGACGTCCATCCGCACGCCGCCGGCTTCCAGGATGTCGGGCGCCTGTCTCCGCAGCAGGGCTCTGATTCTGGCCAGCAGCTCCGCGAGCCGGAAGGGTTTGGCCACGTAGTCGTCCGCGCCCGCGTCGAGCCCGACGACGAAGTCGACCTCGTCGGTGCGCGCGGTGAGCATCAGCACCGGTAGGTCCGCACCGCGCGAGCGCAGGCGTCGGCAGACTTCGAGACCGTCCATGCTCGGGAGCCCGAGATCGAGCACGAGCAGGTTCACTTGCAGTCGCTGCGTCGCTTCGAGAACGCTCGGCCCGTCCGCGACGACCTCAACCTCGTAGCCCTCACGATGAAGCGCACGAGAGAGCGGGTCAGCGATCGCCGGGTCGTCCTCGGCGAGTAGAACCATGTTCACCTGGCTCACTCTACGACTCCAGTACGTGAAAATATGGTCATCTGTGACCCGCAATTATCTCGCAGACTACGCAATCAGTGCACAACTCGCAGATATCGCTGACGCCATCACGACTGAACGGTTCACGTCGGGCGACCTCAAAGTCACGAGCAAGCCCGATCGCACCCCGGTCACCGACGCCGATGTGGCCGTTGAGGACGCCATCCGCGAGGTGCTGGCGAGCGAGCGTCCCGACGACGCGATCGCCGGTGAGGAACGGGGCGGGTTCAACGCCGACGACCTCGGCGGCAGGACGTGGATCCTCGACCCGATCGACGGCACGAAGAACTTCCTGCGCGGCATCCCGGCGTGGGCGACGCTGATCGCGCTGGTCGAGGACGGTGTGCCGGTGGTGGGCATGGTGAGTGCGCCCGCGCTCGGCAAGCGGTGGTGGGCGCATCGCGGCGGCGGGGCGTTCACGTCGGACGGTGTCGGTTCTGGCGCTGGCTCTGGCGCTCGGCGGATCGGCGTCTCCGGGGTGTCCGCATTGGCGGACGCCTATCTGTCCACGACGAACCTGAGCACCTGGTCGGAGTACCACAGCCTGCCCGCGTACCTCCGGCTCGTCGAGGCGTGCTGGGAGAACCGGGCGTTCGGCGACTTCTGGTCGCACTGCCTCGTCGCGGAGGGTGTGATCGACATCGCGGCCGAGCCGATCGTGAACCCATGGGACGTCGCGCCGATGCAGGTCCTGCTGAGCGAGGCAGGCGGGCGGTTCTCGGACCTGTCCGGCGCGGAGCGGTTCGACGGCGGCAACGCGCTGTCGACGAACGGCGCGCTGCACGACGCGGCGTTGCGGGTGCTGGGTCAGGATGACCTGGTGTAGTAAGCGGACTTGCGCTCGCCCTCTCGCTGGAGCTTCCCTTCATTGACGAGTCGCCCGAGAAGATAGGTAGCCTGCCGAGGGGCCATGGCACACAGCTCCGCAACCTGGGAGCGGGTTACGCGGCCATACGCATCGACGTACGCCAGCACCATCTGTTCCTGCTGGAGCGGGTCGAATCCGCGAGCACGGACATAACCTGCTGATGATTCGAGTGCTCGGTACACCGCCGCCGACAAATGCCACGTCCGCCCCTTGCCGTCGCCGCGAGCTTCCACCCAGCCCCGCTCAACCATGCGAGCTAGCTGGCTACGGGTTTCTCCTTCAGTACGTTGCAGCAAGTGTGCGAGTTCGGTCGTCGTTGCCCGCCGCTCACGAAGCAACTCGGAGAGGATTTGCAGCTCCGGCACGCTCAGCGTGCGGTCACCTTGCTGTTCCTGCTCAAGCACCCACCGAGTCATCGCGAGGTTCGCTGGCCCCCCTGGAAGGAGCGCAGTGACCTGAAACGGTGTAGTACGCCCATAGTCCGGTGCTTGGCGTCCCACACGAAGCTGCTCAGCGAACATCCGGCTGATGCCGCGACCGGTGCGCTCAACGAGACCCGTGCGTTTGAATGCGTCCGCAAGCAGCGGACTACGCGGATGCGGCGCGGCGACCAGGAAGTTGTCGACGTCGACACCCTCCGGGAAACCGCCGGAGCTGGTGATCTCCAACTGGTCCTCGGTCCACTGCACATGCACAGCACCTCGACGGGTGTAGTCCCGATGTGTGAGTGCATTCGCGAGAGCTTCCCGGAAGGCAGTCGCCGAGAATGCGGGTACAGGCACGCGAAACATCCCGATCTCAAGTTCTTCTTCGTGGTTCCGGGCAGCGAAGCGGCTGAACATGTCCTCCGCGAGCCGGAACAGGGGCGACGTGAAGAACTCGTTGGTTTGCACCTCTAGGCCGCGCAAGACCTGAAACGCGGCTTCATGAGTCGGTATGAACTTACGGAGGGATTCAGCACGGCCAAACAGCAGCAACGCACCATTGGTGACGTCGTCGTCATTACGTGCGACGCCGAGCGCGCGAGCGATCTCGAGATCAGGCAAGTCGGCCAACACAGCATCCGCCCGACTGCCTGCCTCGCGAACCAGCCGCCGAACTCGTTCGAACTCGAGCGGATCGAGGTCTTCCCAAGTAGCACCTCGCGCCGGCAAGGACGCGAAGTCCACAGCACCGTAATCAATCTGCCGCGCCAGCATCTCGTGTGCGTAGAACGGCATGCAGCGAGGCATGCCATCTGCTCCGATCGTTCGGCGTAGATAGGTCCCCTTCGTGGTGCCGACAACTTGCGCGCTATCCGGCACTTCGACCACGAGGACACTGACACCGTCGACGGATACGAGGTTGACGACCGTGGCCAGCGGCGGCTGCGTGTTATTTGCGATCACTGCCTGCACGCGCAGCGGGTCGGTCTTCGCTCCATGCCGGTGACGAGCACCGGTCACTGCTCCATCGTCCTCCACTCCCACAAGAAGGACGCCGCCCGAGCCATTCGCGAGGCACACCGCAACTTCGACAAGATCATGATCGTTCAGCGGTTTGCGTCGTTCGCTCTTGAACTCAACGTCGTACTGCTCACCAGCCCCCGCCCACAACCGGACGTGTTCACTGAGCGCGTCCGGCGCGACCTCACCCATAGCCCTTCCTTACGTTTATGGACGAACGTTCATAATTTATGAACACAGGTCGCAGCATACATCTTGACGTTCATAAATTACGTTCATAAGGGTGGGTCGATGCCTATGCCGTTCGATTGGCGACAGCGGCGGCTGCTGCGGGCAGCTGGCTGTTGATGCTATGCAGCTCGGGCGATCAAGGTCGTCACAGCGGGCGTCTCATTTGGCTAGCCGAGCACGGGCTCGGGTGTCTTGCAAAGAATCCGATACGACTGCATCGTCGCCGATACGGCTGTATCGGATTCCTCGAGAGAGGGTGCCCGCCGACCCATCTTTCTGGCCGGCTCCGCGGCTGGTTCTAATTCTGCGGCAGCAACCCGACTGCTCCCCTGGCGACCTGGGTCCAGGCGAGGCGTCCGAACAGGTAGTTGCAGGCGACCTGCTCGTTGCTGAAGCACGCCCAGTCGTAGCGGTTGCCCTGCTCGCGCCAGAAGACTTCCCACGTGGTCTCCTGCCGGAGCTGGTCATCGCCCACCGGAACCTGCCGTTCGATGCGCAGCACGCACCAGGCGTTGTCGGCCTCCGCGCCGATGGAGATCACCTCGGGTGGGACGCCGATGGCGGTCAGCCACTTCGCGATCGACTCGACGTTCATGTGCCTTCCCCCGTCTCCGATGGTTCAGTGGTGCCGGTGTTCGCTGCGGCTTCGGCGCTCGGCGTGGCCCCCGCGAGATACCCCAACGCGATGAGGTCCGTGACCGGGTAGACGGCGCGGTAGCGCAGGCCCCCGCCAGGCTGGCCGAACCATGTCGCGCTCTCTGCGGCCCACACTGGCAGCTCTCGCAGCACGCGGTACCGGTGGTAGCCGCTGTCCAGGCGGGCAGGTGGCAGCGACCGCGCGGCGTACGACGTGCGGTCGGCGGCGAACACCCGTCCGTGTTCATCCCCGAATCGGTCGATCACCGTGCCCACCGGCAACACGATCGGCTCACCGTGCTCACAACAGCCCTCCGGATACAGCTCACCGGGTGGCCACACGTACTCCGCTCGGGTGCTATCGCGAGCGACGACGAAGCGCCGGTGCCAGTCCTCGCCGTTGGCCGCCACGAGCGGCACGTCGTCGCACAGGTCCGCGACGGCGGGGTGCTCGGCTGGCAGTCCGCGCACCGCCTGATCCGCACCTCCGCCGGGCTCCGGTGGGTCGCCGGGGTCGATCAGGTGCGACTGAGGGTGGTCGTGCGGCGGAAAACGCAAGCCGGTGGCGAAGTCGGCTTCGTCGTCCTGTGGCGGGAGCTGGTACGCCGGTGCGCTCGCCGGGACCGGCAGGTGGCCGATCGGGAACATGTGCACGAGGAACAACGCGACGACGCTGTCCCGATCCTTCCGTGGCGTACCCGTGCTGGCCTGCGGGTCGGCCTGCGGTGGCGGTGCGGGTCGTTGCGACGGCTGCTGCGTCGGTTGCGGCGCTGGCTGCGCGGGTTGGTGCGCTCCGTGCCCCGGCTGAGCTGGGGGTGCCTGTCCGGCCACGTGCCCGTGAGCGGGTGGTGCCGCCCCGCCGAGCGGAGCCGCACCCATGCCCGCACCCGGTGCGTTGTAGCCAGCAGGTGGACCGCCGACTGGCCCGGGGCCTGCGGATGGCGCGGACGGAGCAGGCGGTGGCATGGCGGGCGCATCGGCGTACCCCGCGAGGCCGGTGCTGCCGTCGATCGGCGGCATCGGTTGACCACCCGGGTACGCGCCGCGCGGTAGCACGCCTGGTGCACCGGCACCGGCCGGGAATCCCGAAGGTGGCGTCGGCACGTCGGCGTACGGATGGCCCGCGCCCGGCACACCGGACGGCGGTGTCGGCGCGGTGGGTGAGACGTCGTCCGGCGCGTTGCCAGGTGCACCAGTCGCATCTTCTACGACGTCAGCCGCGCCACCGCGCGCATCGTTCGCAACGTCGTCATCCGCGGCACCGGGCGGCTCCGCATCCGTGAGCGCGCTCACCGTGTCCCCGACATCCCGGATCGCCTCATCAGGAACGTCCACGACGGACTCGCCGCCGCCAAGGCCCGCGCCGCAGCGCACCGGATCGGCCACGTCGCTCACCAGCGTGTTCGCGGTGGCGTCGAGGTCAGCCGACGTCTTGCCGAGCAACGTCGACACCCCGGCCAGCGCGTCGGGATGGCCGCCGCCGGCAGCAGCGTTCGCGGCGTCGACCTGGCGGGCCGTTTCGGTCAACTGCCGCACCATCTCCACTTTGGTCGCCGCGATCCGGCCGGCCGCGTGCTCCAGCCGGTCGGCCGCCTCGGTCGCGCCACGCGACGCCCGACCCAACTCGCCGTCGCCGGCGTCGATGACGCGCGACCACGACGTCCGCGCGGCCGTGGCGCCCTCCCCGGACATGCCGTCGAACGCGGCGGTGGCAGCTGCGTCGGCGTCACCCGCGAGTGTGGTGAGCTGGCTGGCCGCGTCTCGCCAGGCGCGGGCTTGCTCCCGCATGGCGTCTTCGTCCGCTTCCGGCCAGCGCACGCCGGTCCGGGCGGCGATGTCCGCCAGCTCGCGCGGTAGTTCGATACCCACGACGATCCCTATGCCTCACCGAGCTTGCGCGCGATGCGGCCGAGTTCGTCCGCGCCCGCGTCGTCGATCGCCTGGTAGGACGTCGCAGCATCGGCCAACCGGGCGCCCGTCCGACCGAGTGTGTCGCTCAAACCGGTGATGAGTGCCAGCGTGGCATCCGCCGACGCGCGGTGCGTGGCGTCGAAGCGGCTGCCGACCTCGTCGGACCCCCACGGCGTGCCGGTGGCGCCAAGCGCATCCCCCAGTGCGTTCGCGATCCGCGTGGCGCGTTCCGCATGCGTGTCGAAGTCGCGCGCGTGCTTGGCGACGCGCTCGACGTCGGCGGACCAACCGTCGGTCATGAGCCGGCCCGCCGCCCCTCGGCGACCCAGTTGGTGGCCGCGAAGTCCTCGTCCTCAGTGTCGCCGTCATCCTCGGCACCATCGCGCGTCGGCGCGGGCGCGACCTCGGCAGGCGTGAGATCGGCAGTGCCGAGCAGCGTTGCCTTCGGGTCGATGCCCGCGGGCAACGTCGGCGCGAGGACGTCGGTCGCTTCCGCGAGCGCACGCTGCGATGCCGATGTCACCAACCGCACGATCTCGGACGCCAGGGCGGACGGCCGGTGCGTGCGATAGACGTCGTCCGCAAGCGTCAGGCCGGTCAGCGTGCCGCGCGACCCCACTGTGACGGTGATGCCGCCGTCCGCGCTGCGCTCGGTCGCCGTGATCGCGGCGAGCCGCTGCTGCGCCATCGCGAGCAGTTCCCTGCTCCTGGCGTAGTCCGCGAGCAGTTCGTCGACCTGCGCGCGATGGTCGGTCACGGCGTCCTCCGGGCCCTTGTGGGTGTCGGGTCGGCGGTGTACTGGGACGTTAACGCAGCCGCCCCGGTTCCCGTTGCGGGAAAAGACGCTTCAGCCGCCGGACAGTGCCCGCACCACCCGCGACGGCGCTGGACGGCCGAGCTGCCGCGACATCCACACGCTCGTGTCGACCAGCTTGTCCAGGTCGGCGCCGTGCGCGATGCCGAGGCCGTCGAGCAGCCACACCAGGTCCTCCGTGGCGAGGTTGCCGGTCGCGGACTTCGCGTACGGGCAGCCGCCGAGCCCGCCCGCCGACGCGTCCACGCACCGCACGCCCTGCCGCAGCGCGGCGTAGGTGTTGGACAACGCCTGGCCGTAGGTGTCGTGGAAGTGCACCGCGAGCGCGTCAACGTCGACGCCGACAGCGGCCAGCTCCCGCAGCAGCTCCTCCACCTGCCCGGGCGTGGCGACGCCGATGGTGTCGCCGAGCGAGAGCTGCGAGCAGCCCATGTCGATCAACCGCGCGCCGACCCGCGCCACCTGTGCGGGGTCGACCGCGCCCTCCCACGGGTCGCCGAAGCACATCGACAGGTACCCGCGCACGTCCAGCCCCTCGGCCCGCGCGTCAGCGACGACCAGCTCGAACATGGCGAACTGCTCGTCCAGCGTGCTGTTGAGGTTGCGGTTGGCGAACGTCTCCGTGGCGCTCGCGAACACCGCGATGTGGCGCACCCCGGACTCCAGCGCCCGGTCGAGGCCGCGCTGGTTCGGCACGAGCACCGGGTATCGGACGTCGTCACGTGGCTTCAGCCCGGCCAGCACCTCGGCGGCGTCCGCGAGCTGCGGTACCCACTTCGGGTGAACGAAGCTGGTCGCCTCGATCGTGGTCAGCCCGGCGTCGGCGAGCCGTTCGATGAACTCGATCTTGACGTCGACGTCCACGATGTCCGACTCGTTCTGCAGCCCGTCGCGCGCGCCGACCTCCCAGATCATCACGCTCTCCGGCATCCCGCTCGCGGTAGCCGTGGCTGGCAGACCCAGCTCTCGCACCGACACGTGTCACCACCCCCGCCGCTCGCGCGGCCGTTCCATCAGCTCGGTCTCGTCGTCGTAGTCGTCGTACCGGTTGTCGTTGAGGAACCGGTAGATGTCGGTGTGCACCTGTTCGACGCGGGGGATGTCGTCGAACCGGAGCGGTTCCTCGGACGCCGACTCGATGTACAACGTGCCGCAGCCGAAGATGCGGTCCAGCAGGCCATGCTCGAACCGCACGCTGTGGATGCGACGCATCGGGATGTCGATGCCCGTCCGGGTGATGACGCCTTCCCGGGCAATCACCCGATCGGTCGTGACGACGAAATGGGTGGTGCGCCACCGCATGAAGGGCACCAGCACCCGCAGCACGAGCACCAGCAGCACGATGACGCCGATCGCAATCCCCGCGACCAGGTCCCACGGCGGCGGAAACTCGGCCGCGACCACGACGCCCCAGATCCCAGCCGCGACCGCGATCATGAACGCGAAGATCGGCATGAGCAGCATCTTGAAATGCGGATGCCTGTGCAGAATCACCTGTTCGCCGCTGCTGAGCAGGTCTTTGGGGTAAGCCACCTCGCACGCTCCCGTGTCCTCGATGTCGGCGCAGCCAACCGTACCGACTCCCGACGTCACCGGAGTGTGAACGCGCCGCCGTGTCCCGCGGTGCCTCTATCGGCGTCAGCGGAGATGGATGACGTCACCCGCCAGGACGGTGCTGCGCTGCCCATTGTCGTCCTCGATCGTGAGTCTGCCAACGGCGTCGACGTCAACGGCGGTGCCGGTCTGCGTCTCGCCCTGTGGGAGGGACACCGTAACGGTGCGCCCGAGCGTGCCGCGCACCCTGCGGTAGTCCGCCAGCAGTCCCGCCCGCTCCAGGTCGCCGTGCGCCGTGCGCCACGCGCGCTCCCGTTCGGCGAGCTTGCGCAGCAGCGTCACGGCGATCTCCGTACGGTCCGTGGTGCGCGCGCCGTGCTCGGCCAACGACGTCGCCTCGAGCCCGCCCGGCCCCGGCTCGACGTCGCCCACCGGCTCGACGTTGAGGCCGATGCCCAGCACGACGGCCCCGTCCGGCACCAGCTCGGCCAGCACGCCCGCGAGCTTGGCGTTGCCCACGAGGACGTCGTTGGGCCACTTCAGGGTGACGGCGACGCACACGTCGTCACACAGGTCGGTGAGCGCCAGCCCCGCGACGATCGCCAGCGAGCCGGTCGCCTCCGGCGGCACCGCGGCCGGGCGCAGCAGCACGCTCAGGTACAGCCCGGCGCCCGCTGGCGACACCCACGTGCGGGCGAGCCTGCCGACGCCCGCGGTCTGCTCCTCCGCGATGCGCACCGTGTAGTCGGGCGCTCCGTCGCGGGCGGCCTCGATCAGATCGGCGTTGGTGGAACCGGTGCTGGCTACGACGTCGAGCGCGGCGTAGGCCGGTGGCGTGACCAGCTCCGCGCGCAATCGGTCGGCATCAAGTGCGGTCATAGTGCAACTGTAGAAGTCCACCGGTGATATTGCTGACGTCACAGCCTCGCCCGCGCGCGAGGGGATTAGGCTGCGGGTTTATGAGTAGCGCAACGGAGCCGTTGGGGGGCAAGCACGGTTCGGCGGACGAGTCGGTCGACATCCACACCACCGCGGGCAAGCTCGCTGACCTGTATCGCCGCAACGACGAAGCGGTCCACGCGGGTTCGGCGCGCGCGGTGGAGAAGCAGCACGCGAAGGGCAAGAAGACCGCCAGGGAGCGGATCGACATGCTGCTCGACCCGGGTTCGTTCGTTGAGCTGGACGAGCTCGCGCGGCACCGTTCCACCAACTTCGGCCAGGACGCCAACCGCCCGTACGGCGACGGCGTCGTCACCGGTTACGGCACCATCGACGGCCGCCCCGTCTGCGTGTTCTCGCAGGACGTCACCATTTTCGGTGGCTCACTCGGAGAGGTGTACGGCGAGAAGATCGTCAAGGTGATGGACCTGGCGATCAAGACCGGCCGTCCCATCATCGGCATCAACGAGGGCGGCGGTGCGCGCATCCAGGAAGGCGTCGTCTCGCTGGGCCTGTACGGCGAGATCTTCACCCGGAACGTGAAGGCGTCCGGCGTCGTCCCGCAGATCTCGCTGATCATGGGCGCGAACGCCGGTGGCCACGTCTACTCCCCCGCGCTGACCGACTTCGTGGTGATGGTGGACCAGACGTCGCACATGTTCATCACCGGCCCGGACGTGATCAAGACCGTCACCGGCGAAGAAGTCACCTTCGAGGAACTCGGCGGTGGGCGTTCGCACAACACCAAGTCCGGCAATGCCCACTACCTCGGCGCCGACGAAGACGACGCCATCTCCTACGTCAAGGAACTGCTGTCGTTCCTGCCGCCCAACAACCTCGCCGAACCCCCAGTGTTCGAGGCGCCACCGCACACCGGGAACTCGGTCGCCGACGACATCACCGACGACGACCGCGAACTCGACACCCTCATCCCCGACTCGCCCAACGTGCCCTACGACATGCACGAAGTCGTCAAGCGGGTGGTCGACGAGGGTGAGTTCCTCGAAGTGCACGAACTGTTCGCCCCCAACGTCATCGTCGGCTTCGGCCGCGTCGACGGCCAGAGCGTGGGGATCGTGGCGAACCAACCCACCCAGTTCGCCGGCTGCCTCGACATCGACGCCTCCGAGAAGGCCGCCCGGTTCGTGCGCACCTGCGACGCGTTCAACGTCCCCGTGTTGACGTTCGTCGACGTGCCCGGCTTCCTGCCCGGTACCGACCAGGAGTGGAACGGCATCATCCGCCGCGGCGCGAAACTCATCTACGCCTACGCCGAAGCCACCGTCCCGCTGGTCACCGTGATCACCCGCAAGGCGTACGGCGGCGCCTACGACGTCATGGGCTCCAAACACCTCGGCGCCGACATCAACCTCGCCTGGCCCACCGCCCAGATCGCCGTCATGGGTGCCCAGGGCGCGGCGAACATCGTCTACCGCAAAACCTTGGCCAATGCACGAGCCGAAGGCTCGGACGACACCGCCGTCGAGAACCTGCGCTCGGAGCTCATCCAGGACTACGAGGACACCCTCTGCAACCCCTACGTCGCCGCCGAACGCGGTTACGTCGACTCCGTCATCCCACCCTCACACACCCGCGGCTACGTCGCCCGCGCCCTCCGCATCCTGGGCGACAAGCGGGAAAACCAGCCGCCCAAGAAACACGGCAACATCCCGCTATAACGGGTGTAGGAGGTCGCGATGAGCGAAGAGGACACACCGCGTCCGTTGCTGCGAGTCGTCCGGGGCGCGCCGGACGACGTCGAGCTGGCGGCGTTGGCGAGCGTGATCGCCGCCGCTGCCGCGTCGGGCGGTGGCGGCGATGGGACGTCGAGCCGCCGGTCGCTGTGGAGTGACCCCGCAGCGCAGTTGCGGACGCCGATCCAGCCGGGGCCGGGCGCGTGGCGCGCGTCGAGCCTGCCGCGATGACGAATCCGGCGACCTCTACCAGCCGGCTACCCGGTGAGGGCGTCATGCTCAGCGGCGAGCGGGCGTCGTTGGAGGGCTTCCTGGATCACTACCGCGCGGTGCTGGTGAACAAGGTGCGCGGGGCGTCCGACGCTGATGCCCGGCGGCGGTTGGTGCCATCGGCGACCACGCTCGGCGGACTGCTCAAACACGTGGCGTGCGCGGAGCAGCGCTGGTTCGAGTTGGCGCTGCCGCGCGTGCCGTTCGAGCCGAAGAGCGACGAGGAGCGGCTGGCCGAGTTCGGCATGACCGACGACGAGACGGTCGAGGAGCTGATCGAGGCGTACCAGGCGCAATGCGCGCGGTCGCGCGCGGTGGCGGCGCGGTACTCGCTGGACGACCACGGCGTCCGGTACGGCCAGGAAATGACGCTGCGCTGGATCTACCTGCACATGATCGAGGAGACAGCTCGGCACGCGGGTCACGCCGACATCTTGCGGGAACAGCTCGACGGCACCACGGGCGACTGAGGACTGCTTGCAGGTCCGCAGCATTGGCGCTGCGAGCCGTCCCCATACACTCGTCACCGTGGATTTCGTACTGGCTTCGGCGTCCCCTGCCCGGTTGGCGGTGCTGCGTGCCGCTGGCATCGATCCGGTCGTGCACGTCTCCGGCGTTGACGAGGACGCCGTCGACGCGACCCTGACCGATCCCACACCGGAGCAGCTGGTGCTCGCGTTGGCCCGCGCCAAGGCCGACGCGGTCGCCGAGGTTGTCGCGGAATCACACCAGGACGCCGTGGTCGTCGGCTGCGACTCGATGTTGTCGTTCGACGACGAGGTCGTCGGCAAGCCCGGCACGCCGGAAATCGCGCGGGAGCGCTGGCTGCGGATGCGCGGCGGCGCCGGCGAGCTGCTGACCGGGCACGTCGTCGTCCGGCTCGACGGCGGCACGCGCACGAAGGACTCCGGCGCGACCGAGACCACGGTGGTTCGGTTCGCCTCACCCAGTGAGCAGGAGATCGACGCTTACCTCGCCACCGGTGAACCGCTCAACGTCGCTGGCGGCTTCACGCTCGACGGCCTCGGCGGCTGGTTCGTTCGCGGCATCGACGGCGACCCGTCCAGCGTCATCGGCATCAGCCTGCCGCTGACCCGCACCCTGCTCAGCGACATCGACGTCAGCGTGGTCGACCTCTGGCGTTGAGGGCGCTCATTGCGGCTGGAGCACTCGCTTGCCACGCAGGAGCATCCAGAGCAGCCAGGCCTGAGCGAAGCCGCCGAGCGTGAGGAGCAGGGCAAACGCGATCCCCTGCGCCGGTATGAACTGAAGCAGCGCCGAGCTGGGCAAGGTGGCCAGCATCAGCCACACACCGGCGATGCTTCCCGGCTTCAGCGAACTCGCGACAACGACGAAGACGGCTACGCCGGTCACGATCACCGCGTAACCACCGGCAACCGCCAGCGCACCGGTTCCCCAGCTATACCGCGCCACAACGCTTCGCAACATCCGCCGTCGCACAGTCCCGCCCCTTCCGCCAGACCACTGTCCCTAGCGCCGAAGCCAACCTACGCTGGGGAAGCGTGGGCCGACCAGTCGCCGCAGCGCTGATAGCCGGGCTCGCGCTCGCGGGATGCGAGGCGGAGCCCCCCGCGCCGACGCCCACCACGACGTCGCCAGCATCTACCGCCGAGCAGCCGGACGCACCGCCCGCAGCACTGCCGGACACCCTCACCCCGCGAACGCTGGCCACCACGCTCGCCCGAGCCGAACGCGCCCTCGCGGACGAGACGACGTCGAACAAGCACCGCACCGGATGGGCGCGTATCCAGCAGCAGGCCTACCGCGAACTCGCTGACCGCCCCCGCTGGCGCACCGCCGCCCGCACCCACCTTCCCCACCGGTTCCGCGCAGCGTACGACCTCACGTTGCGCGCCGCCGCCGCGTTGGGACAGCTCAACACGCCACGCGCGGGACCACCGGACGACTGGCGCATCCTTCGCCCACTCCCCGTCGCCAAACTGCGAAGCCACTACCGCGCGGCACAGGCCCAGTTCGGCGTGCCGTGGCAGGTCCTCGCGGCGATCAACTTCGTGGAGACCCGCTTCGGCCGCATCCACGGCGACAGCCACGCGGGCGCGCAGGGCCCAATGCAGTTCATGCCCCCGACCTGGGACGTCTACGGCAGGGGCGACATCCGCAACCCGCGCGACGCTATCTTCGCGGCGGCGCGTTACCTCACCGCCAGCGGCGCGCCGGACGACATGCGCGCCGCGCTCTACGCCTACAACCACAGCGACCACTACGTCGACGCCATCCTCGCCTACGCCGACGCGATGCGGCGCTACCCGCACTACCTCGACGTCTACCACCGGTGGCAGGTCTACTTCCGCACACCCAACGGCGATGTCCTACTCCGCGAGGGCTACGGCTCCTGACCCGGCAACGCACCATAGGCCGACGTGACGCGGCCCGATGACCGCTTCGCCAGGGAAATTGCCAGATTCACGCCGGCTACCGCACCCGATGTCCGATTTTGGGAGCAAGAAACCCGGCGAAGTCCCAACTCGCGTAACTCCGCAGCGGCCGGGTGGTACGAAGGGCTTCTTCCTTGCGCCTGACGCAAGGAAGAAGCCCTTCATAGCACCCGCCTCACCCACACGAGCGCAGCGCGTCGTCGGCCAGATCGACGTCGGGCCAATCGGGCAGCCGGTCGAGGCTCCGGTAGCTGCGGGTGCAGCCGCGCGACGTGCCGTCGAGCGCGAACACCCGCAGCGCGACGGCGGCGCCCGCGCAGTCCTCGGCGTCACCCGTGCAGGTGGGGTACGTCGCCAGCACGATCTCCGGCGAACCGGCGCCCGCAGCGGGGACCAGATCGACGTATCCGGCACTCGACACGTAAGGGCGTTCCACGGCTTCCCATTTGTCATCGCGCGCGAGGAAGACCTCCCCCACGACCGCGCCGTCCCGGTCGCCGCGCACCAAACATGCGCTGTCGTCACCTTCCGTACACACCAGCGACCGTTGCGTCAGTTTGACCCCGAGCTCGGCTAACGCCGTATCGAGCACGATGTCCGACTCCGGCGTGAGTACCCGCAGTGTGGCGTGCTCCCCGCCGTCGCCCGTGAGCAACTCCACCGTCGCGTCGCCGACCGGCAGGCTGGTCAGCACCCCGCATGGCGCATCACCGCAGGTCAAGTCACCAGAACCGGCCGCGGCGACCGGCGGTCCGAGCTGCCCGGTGGCGGTCACGGCATCCCGCTGTACCCGCAGCACAACCGCCGACGCGAGCGCGACCACGGTCACGACGAACGCGACGACGGCCGTCATGACGACCGGCCGCGATGCCCCCACGGCCACACCTGCCTCCTGTGCTCGCAGTATCGATCGACCACAGACTGTAGTCTCGGCGTCCGAAATATGCCGGAGACACGGCCGACGGATGACAATTGCCCGCGGCAAACGTGAGGCGGCTCTCCTCGCAGTGCCGCGCGGAATCCGTAAACTGCCCCAAGGCCATTGTTTACCCGCAACGACGCCGGTAGGCCGTGGCGGCCTGTCGAGAAGGAGGTAGGTGTGCCCGAGACAGCATCGGCGACCGGTTCCGAGTCCCTGACCAAGATCCTGATCGCGAACCGGGGCGAGATCGCCGTCCGCGTCATTCGCGCTGCCAAGGACGCTGGAATCACCACTGTCGCGGTCTACGCCGACCCTGACCGGGACGCACCCTTCGTCCGGCTCGCCGACGAGGCGTTCGCGCTCGGCGGTGAGACGGCCGCCGAGTCGTACCTGGTCTTCGACAAGCTGCTCGACGCCGCCAAGCGTTCCGGCGCCGACGCGGTGCACCCCGGCTACGGCTTCCTCTCCGAGAACGCCGACTTCGCCCAGGCCGTCATCGACGCCGGGCTGAACTGGATCGGGCCGTCACCGCAGGCCATCCGCGACCTCGGTGACAAGGTCACCGCCCGCCACATCGCCGAGCGTGCGAACGCCCCGCTGGTGCCCGGCACCAAGGACCCCGCCAAGTCGGCCGACGAGATCGTCGAGTTCGCCAAGGAGCACGGTGTCCCGGTCGCCATCAAGGCCGCGTTCGGTGGCGGCGGACGTGGGCTGAAGGTCGCGCGCACCATCGAGGAGATCCCGGAACTGTTCGAGTCGGCCACCCGCGAGGCGGTCTCGGCGTTCGGCCGCGGCGAGTGCTTCGTTGAGCGCTACCTCGACCGGCCACGCCACGTCGAGGCGCAGGTGCTCGCCGACAAGCACGGCAACGTCGTCGTCGTCGGCACCCGCGACTGCTCGCTGCAACGTCGGCACCAGAAGCTGGTCGAGGAGGCACCCGCGCCGTTCCTCACTGACGACCAGCGCGGCCGCATCCACGAGTCGGCCAAGGCCATCTGCAAGGAGGCCGGCTACTCCGGCGCTGGCACCGTCGAGTACCTGGTCGGCCAGGACGGCACGATCTCCTTCCTCGAGGTCAACACCCGGCTGCAGGTGGAGCACCCGGTGTCCGAGGAGACCACCGGCATCGACCTGGTCCGCGAGCAGTTCCACATCGCGAAGGGTGAGAAGCTGCGGTTCACCTCCGACCCCGAGCCGCGCGGCCACTCGATCGAGTTCCGCATCAACGGCGAGGACGCCGGTCGCAACTTCCTGCCCGCCCCCGGCACCGTGACGCGGTTCGTCGCGCCGAGCGGCCCCGGCGTGCGCGTGGACGCCGGTGTCGAGGACGGCTCCGTGATCGGCGGGCAGTTCGACTCGATGCTGGCGAAGCTCATCGTCACCGGCTCCGACCGGCAGAACGCGCTGGAGCGCAGCCGCCGCGCGCTGGACGAGATGGTCGCCGACGGCCTGGCCACGGTGTTGCCGTTCCACCGGCTGATCGTGCGCGACCCGGCGTTCACCGCAGAGGACGCCTTCACGGTGCACACGCGCTGGATCGAGACCGAGTGGGACAACACCGTCGAGCCGTTCACCGGCGGCGAGCCCGCCGACGAGGACCAGGGCGAGCGGCAGACCGTCGTCGTCGAGGTCGGCGGCAGGCGGCTCGAAGTGTCGCTGCCCGGTGACTTCGCGATCAGCGGCGGCAACGGCAACAACGCCGCCGCGAAGGCGAAGCCTCGCAAGCGTGCTGGCGGCAAGAAGGCGACCGTGTCCGGCGACGCCGTCACCGCACCGATGCAGGGCACCATCGTCAAGCTGCCGATCGAGGACGGCCAGCAGGTGGAGGAAGGCGAGCTCGTCGTCGTCCTCGAGGCGATGAAGATGGAGAACCCCGTCAACGCCCACAAGTCCGGCACGATCACCGGTTTGTCGTGCGAGATCGGCTCGTCGGTCAGCCAGGGCGCGGTGCTGTTCGAGATCAAGGACTGACCGCGCGCCAAAGGCCGTACCATCGAGGTGTGACCGTAGATCGTCCCGAGTTCCGAATTGGCGACGCCGAGCGCGAAGAAGCGATTGACGCTCTCGGCACACACATGCGGGACGGCAGGCTGGACATCGATGAGTACGGCGACCGCACCGCGCGCCTCACGGCAGCGAAGACTCGCGGCGAGCTGCTCGCGTTGTTCAGCGATTTGCCGGAGCCCCGTCCCGCGATGCTGCGCGACCACCTGCCGACCCCGCCGAGGCAGGCGTGGCCGGAGCGTCGGCGACGTCGCGAGCCACGACGTCGATCCGGTGGCCTCCCGGCGGGAGTCGTACCGATCGCGATCGCCGTCGGCATCGCGTTGATACTGCTGCGCGTTCCGGTCCCGCTGGTGGTGATCCCGATCGTGCTGCTGATCGGGGGCGTGTTCAGCGGACGATGCTGGTCGGGCAGGAGCTGAGTGGAGCCGATCGAGATCAACGCAGGTACGCACTACCTGCGGCAGTTCCGTGCTGACGACCGCCTTGATGACCGGTCCGCACTGCTGAGCGCCTTCGCCGACCCAGCCGTGCGCGCCGCCTTTCCCACGACCACCGTGACGACGCCCAGCGACGCCACCGCCTACATCGACGCGCGCGCGGCAGGCTGGCGCGACGACGACCACTACACCTGGGCCGTCGCGGCGCTGACCACCGGCACGCTGATCGGGGAAGTCCGGCTGGATCTGGCCGCTCCGACACACGCAGCGGGCGGTGACGGCGACAGCCAGACCACGGCTCGGCTGACGGCGTGGACCCACCCGGACGCGCGCGGTCAGGGTGTCGCGAGCACGGCGGTCGGCACCGTGCTCCGGTTCGGCTTCGGCGCTATCGACCTGGCGCGGGTCGAGGCCGCCTGCGCCGAGGACAACGCGGCGGCGATGGCACTGGCGCGCCGTTGCGGCTTCGGCCGCGACAGCTCGACGGACGACCACGCACTCGTGCGCTGGACAACGCACGGCTGACCGCGCACCCTCATTCCTCGGGCGTGACGATGCCTGCCCTGGCGTTCGGGGCGGCACGCCGCCGCTTGTCCGCGCCTTCGTCGCTCGGCTGCTCCTGCGCGTCCCGCTCGGCGGCGACTCGCGCCTGAAAGACGTCCACCTCCCGCGCGATGGTCTCCTCGGACCAGTCGAGCACCCCGCCGACCAACTCCGCCACCTCGCGAACGCAGTCAACGCCCCGGTGCGGGTACTCGATCGACACCCGCATCCGCCGCGCGAGGACGTCGTCCAGATGCAGCGCGCCCTCGTGGCTCGCCGCGTATATGGCCTCGACACGCAGGTAGTCCGGCGCGCCACCGATCGGCCGTAGCAGGTCGGGCCGGTCGTCGGCGAGCGCGAGGACTTCGTGCACCAGCGAGCCGTACCGGTCGAGCAGATGTCGCAGCCGGTACGGATGCAGCCCGTGTCTGCTGGCGAGGTGATCCACCTGGTTGACCAGCGCGTGGTAGCCGTCCGCGCCGAGCAGCGGCACCTTGTCGGTGATCGACGGCTGCGCCCTGCCCGGCAGGTCGACCGCCGCGGCGTCAACGGCGTCGGCGGCCATCACCCGGTAGGTGGTGTACTTGCCGCCCGCGATCGCGACCAGCCCCGGCGCGGGCCGCGCGACGGCGTGTTCCCGCGACAGCTTCGACGTCTCCTCACTCTCCCCGGCGAGCAGCGGCCGCAGTCCCGCGTAGACGCCCTCGATGTCGTCCTGGGTCAGTGGTGTGATCAGCACCGAGTTCACCTGGTCGAGCAAGTAGTCGATGTCTGCCTTGGTCGCGGCGGGATGGGCGAGGTCGAGATTCCAGTCGGTGTCGGTGGTGCCGATGATCCAGTGCGCGCCCCACGGGATCACGAAGAGCACCGACGTCGCGGTGCGCAGGATCAGTCCGGAGTCGGACGCGATCCGATCGCGCGGCACGACGACGTGGACGCCTTTGCTTGCCCGTACCCGGAACCGGCCCCTGCTACCGGACAGTCCCTGTAACTCGTCGGTCCACACGCCGGTGCAGTTGATCACCGCACCGGCGGAGACGTCGGCCTCCTGGCCGTCCTCGACGTCACGCACCCGCACGCCGGACACCCGGTCCGCCTCGTGCAGGAAGTCCACGACCTGCGTCGACGTCCGCACCACCGCGCCGTAGTGCGCCGCGGTGCGGGCGAGCATCATGGTGTGGCGCGCGTCGTCGGCCTGGGCGTCGTAGTAGCGGATACCGCCGATCAGCGCGTCGTGTTTCAGCGCGGGCACCATCCGCAGCGCGCCCGCTTTGGTGAGATGTTTCTGGCCCGGCACCGAGCGCGCGCCGCCCATGCTGTCGTAGAGGAACAGCCCGGCCGCCGTGTACGGCCGCTCCCAGATCCGGTGGCGCAACGGATACAGGAAGCTGACCGGCTTCACCAGGTGCGGCGCGAGCCGGGTCAGCATCAGCTCGCGTTCCGCCAGCGCCTCCCGCACCAGCGAGAACTCCAGTTGTTCGAGATAGCGCAGCCCGCCGTGGAACAGCTTGCTCGATCGGCTCGACGTGCCCGCGGCGAGATCACGCGCCTCCACCAGAGCCACGCGCAGCCCGCGGGTCGCGGCGTCGAGCGCGGTGCCAGCGCCCACCACACCACCACCGATCACGACGAGGTCGAAGTCCTCCGTGCTGAGGCGCTGCCACGCGTGCGCACGTTCCGCCACACCAAGGCGGCCGATCGTCGGGCCGTCACCAGGCACCACACCACTCCTCTCGCCGTGGGCCGCAGCCGATGGTGTCACGGTATCCGGCTACCCGCCCCGCAGCGGAGATCACGAGCCAATGTGGATAAATCAGCCCACCATTGGTACCACTCGCCGGCTCAGTCGAGGTCGTCGTGACGCATGAGCTGCCGGCCCGCCTCGGTGATCGAGCCGGACAGCGACGGGTACACCGAGAACGTCAGCGCCAGTTGGTCCACGGTGAGCTGGTGCTGCACCGCGAGCGCGATCGGCAGGATCAGCTCACTCGCGGTCGGCGCGACGACGACACCGCCGATGACGACGCCGGTGGCCGGGCGGCAGAACAGCTTCACGAAACCGTGCCGCACGCCTTCCATCTTCGCGCGCGCGTTGGTGGACAGCGGCAGCATGATCGTGCGCGCGGGCACCTCACCGGCGTCGATCGCGGACTGATTGATGCCGACCGCAGCGATCTCCGGATGGGTGAACACGTTGGCGGCGACGGTCTTGAGCTTGATCGGGCTGACGCCCTCGCCGAGCGCGTGCCACATCGCGGTGCGGCCCTGCATACTCGCCACGGACGCCAGCGGCAGCACGCCGGTGCAGTCACCCGCGGCGTAGATGCCGGAGACCTTGGTGCGCGACACCCGGTCGACGGGGATGTGGCCGCTGTCCGTCGTCTCAACGCCGACCGTGTCGAGGCCGATGTCCTCGGTGTTCGGCACCGACCCGACGGTCATCAGCGCGTGGCTCGCCTCGATCGTGCGTCCGTCGGTCAGGTGAACCAGGACGCCCTTGTCGGTGCGCTCGACGCGGTCCGCGCGGGCGCGCTTCGCCAGCGTCGCGCCGTGGTGACTGAAGACCTCCTCCAGCACGGCGGCGGCGTCGGCGTCCTCGTGCGGCAGAATGCGGTCGCGGCTGGAGACAACGGTGACCTTCACGCCCAGTTCGGTGTAGGCGGAGGCGAACTCGGCGCCGGTCACGCCGGAACCGATGACGGCGAGGTGTTCGGGCAGCTCAGGCAGGTCGTAGAGCTGGCGCCAGTCGAGGATGCGCTCGCCGTCCGGGACGGCGCCGGGCAGCACCCTCGGCGTCCCGCCGGTCGCGATGAGGGCGACGTCCGCCGTCAGCACCTCCTCGCTGCCGTCCTCTTTGGCGACGGCGACCTTGTGCACCGCGAGGCCGGGCTCGGGGTCACAGAACCGCGCGGTGCCCGGGATCACCCGGACGCCTTCGCGCTGCACCCGCGCGCGAATGTCGGCCGACTGCGCGAGCGCAAGGCCCTTCACTCTGCCGTGTACGGTGCGGTTTTCGACCCGCACCTTGTCGTCGTCGATACCGACGCCCAGCTCGGCCATGCCATGCAGGCTCGCCCGCGCGCCGGACGAGGCGATGAACGTCTTCGAGGGCACGCAGTCATACAGCACGCAAGCCCCGCCGAGGCCGTCGCGTTCGACGACGGTGACATCGGCTCCGTGCTGAGCCGCGACCAAGGCCGCCTCGTAGCCCGCTGGGCCGCCGCCCATGATCACGATCCTCGTCACCCGGTCGCCTCCTCACTGTGTTACGGCGCGGACAACGTTACTATCTCGGACGTGCCCCTCTATGCTGCCTACGGCTCCAACATGGAACCTGCCCAGATGGCCGAGCGTGCGCCGCACTCGCCGATGGCGGGGACCGGCTGGCTCGAAGGCTGGCGACTGACCTTCGGCGGGGAAGACATCGGCTGGGAAGGCGCGCTGGCCACGATCGTCGAGGACTCCGACTCGCGGGTGTTCGTCGTGCTCTACGACGTCAACGCCGCCGACGAGAAGGGCCTCGACCGCTGGGAAGGCGACGAGCTGTTCCTGCACAACAAGATCAGGTTGCGGGTGCAGACGCTGGAAGGTCCCGTCCTCGCGTGGCTGTACGTGCTGGACGCCTATGAGGGCGGGCTGCCATCGGCGCGCTATCTCGGTGTGCTCGCGGACGCGGCGGAGGCCGCCGGTGCGCCTGGTGACTACGTCAACGACCTGCGCACCCGCCCCTGCATCGGCATCGGCCCCTGACGTCTGGTCCACCCGCAGGGTACGAACGGCACCACCCGCCGGTGAATTCGTGTCCGACGTTCAGCACGCTGTGTCCGACACTCATGCACGTGTGTCCGACACTCCCGACGCCGTGTCTGCCCTTCCTGACGTCGTATTAGGCATTCCCGACGCTGTATTCGACACTCGCGGACTCGCCGAGCTGTCCACAGCTCCGGGTTTGTCCACAGCCTTGCTGACGTGGTTCCGCTGGCCCTCGCATAGGGCCACAGTTTCGGGAATGAACGTCATACCCGAAGGCCTGCACGGAGCCCACACCCGTGTCGGGCTCGCCCAAGAAATCGGACCGAAAGCCATGCGCACGGCCGTCCGCGCCGGACGGTTGAAGGTGTACTCCCGCGACGTGCTGGTCGATCCGCGACGCGCGACCGAGTTCCGTTGCCGTGCCGCTGCGGCGCTGCTCATGGCCGGGCCAAACGCCTCGTTGAGCAGCCACAGTGCGCTCGCACTTCGGGGCATCAGTGCTGCGGACGCTGCCCCGATTCACGTCCTGCTGCCGTATCCCCGCACATTGCGCCCACGCAAGGATGTCGCTGTCCACTACAGCCACCTGGTCGACTTCGAGACCGAGCATGTTGCCCGGCTGCGCACGGTCACCATCTCGCATGCGCTCGCCGAAGTCCTGTGTCGCGGTTCGCGCCGAACGTCGATCGCCTGCGCGGACCAAGTGCTGGCGAGCGTTCCTCGAAGTGAGCGCGACGCGATGCGTTCCGCCATCACCGAGCGACTTCACGCACGACGCGATCGTCGCGGCACACTGCGAGCGATCGGGCTGCTCGATCTGGCGCGCGGCGACTCGGAGTCGCCCGCTGAAAGCTGGACGTTGCTCGACCTCGTCGACGGCGGACTGCCGATCCCCGAACAGCAGGTCAGCGTCCTCGACATCGATGGCAACGAGATCTACCGGCTCGACTTCGCCTGGCCAGAGTTCCGCGTCGCGGTCGAGTACGACGGTTATTCGGCCCACGTCGAGCGCGCTGACCGCGATGCGGCGCGGGACGCCGACCTACGACGCCGAGGCTGGATCGTCATCCATGCCACTGCCGATGACCTACGCGATCCGTCCCGGTTGATCACCGCGGTGATAGAGGCGATGCGATCACGTGGTTACGTCGTTGCCGCAGCCTGAACGACGAGCACGGCGTCCCGACTGCCGAACACGACGTCTGGAGTGCATGACACAACGTTCTGAAGGTCGGACACGCGTGCGTGAGTGTCGGACACGGCGGGGCGGGCTCTACCCGAGGGCGGCGAGGGCGGTGTGGACCAGCAGCCGGACGCCGACCGGGAGGGCGCGCTCGTCCAGCTCGAAGGTGCCCTGGTGCAGGTCGCGCTGCGGACCCTCGCCGGGCCAAACGCCCAGCCGGGCGAACGCGCCGTCGACGTGCTCCAGATACCAGCCGAAATCCTCGCCGCCAGAGGACTGCTCCGTGGCGGCGTTGGCGTCCTGCCCCAGCGCGGCCGTGACGGCGTCGCGCAGGAAACCGGTGCTCTCGGCGTCGCAGACGACCGGGGGCACGCCACGCCGGTAGTTCAGGGAGTACCCGACGCCGGTGGGCGCGAGCAGCGACTCGATCGACGCCCCGACCAGCGGCTCCAGCTCACGCCAGACGTTGATGTCCGCCGTGCGGAGCGTGCCGAGCAGGGTGCCGTCCTCCGGCACCGCGTTCGCGGCCTCGCCCGCGTGCACCGCGCCCCACACCAGCACCGTGCCGGACCGGGGATCGACGCGGCGGGAGATCAGCGCGGGCAGCCCGGTGATGACGCTGCCGAGCGCGTGCACCAGGTCGGCGGTCAGGTGCGGACGAGAGGTGTGGCCGCCCGGCGATGTCAGGTTCAGTTCGACCAGGTCAGCAGCCGACGTGATCGACCCGATCCGGGTGCCGATCTTGCCAACGGGCAGCCGGGGGTCGCAGTGCAGGCCGAAAATCCGGTCGACGCCGTCGAGCGCGTTCGCCGCGATGGAATCGAGCGCGCCGCCGGGCATGACTTCCTCGGCTGGCTGGAAGATCAGCCGCACCCGGCCCGGCAGCGCAGGGGCCGCGACCAGCGCGGACGCCGTGGCCAGCAAGATCGCGGTGTGCGCGTCGTGGCCGCAGGCGTGCGCGACGCCGTCGACAGCGGAGGCGAACGGCAGCCCGGTTGCCTCGGTGAGCGGCAGCGCGTCCATGTCGGCGCGCAGCGCGACGCAGCGCTCGCCATCGCCGATGTCGCAGACGACGCCGGTGCCGTGCGGCAGCACCCACGGCTTGAGCCCGATCGGGCGCAGCACCCGCACCACCAGCTCGGTGGTGCCGTACTCGCGACGGGCCAGCTCGGGGTTGGTGTGGACGTGCCTGCGCCACGCCACCAGGTCGGCAGAGTTCGCCGCGAGCCAGTGGTCCAGCCACTCCGGTCCGCGTCCCGCGCCGATGTCAGCCACGGACGACATGGTCACGCCGTCCGCGGTGATCAGCCCGTCGAGATCGGCATCCGAGATCGCGTGCAGCGCGGCACCGTCGCCCGTCACAGCAGACGTCGCAGCCCGCAGCGGACGACTGTCGGCGATGCTGCCCGTGATGCTGGCCGGAACCACGTGCGTTTCCGCGCCGGAGCTCGTGTGCGGGG
The DNA here is from genome assembly GCA_009377475.1 of Actinophytocola sp. Taxonomy (GTDB): domain Bacteria; phylum Actinomycetota; class Actinomycetes; order Mycobacteriales; family Pseudonocardiaceae; genus Haloechinothrix_A. The sequence continues at coordinate 16,589 of WHTY01000013.1, read as the reverse complement.
ACGTCGTCATGCGGCACCCCCGGCTCGCTCAGTGACAGCCGGTATCGCGAGAGGAAAACAACTCATAGCCATTTGTGATCATTCTTGCACTCCACTCCCCATTCAGAGTAGCGGAGTAGGTCGCTAAGAGACGGCCGGTCGACTTCCGTCGGCAAGCGGTTACCCACAGTTCGGCTTGACTGAACTCATTGAGCGACCGAACCGCGTCCCCCGGAGGTGCCATAGGGGGCGAGCGCGTTACGAGCCCGGGCGCTTCCGCTTCGAGCGCGCCCTGCGGCCCGCGATCACGATCAGCAACAGCACGAAGGCCGAGCCGCCCACGACCAGCTTGTTCTGCCGCAGCTCGTCGTTGGCCTGCTTCTTACGCTCGTTGATGTTCGGTTTCTGATTACCCTGCGTGGTAGGGGTGGCCGTCTTGGCCGGCTCCTGCTGCTCGGCGTCCTGCTTCGCCTTCTCTGCCTGCGCCTTGTCGGACGCGGCCGTGGTGTCCGTCGTCGTCGCGACGGCGGCGACCGGCTGCCCGACGACCGGCACCTCGGGCGCGCCCGCGAGCCCGAACGCGGGCACCAGCGCGGCGGTGATCCCGCCGAATACCAAGGTCAGCGCGACACCACGCAACTTCGTCATCGCCTCACTCACCATCCCAGCACGCAAGATGACCAGGCTACTCGCCGAAGGCGTCAAGTATGCGTTGCGCCGCGAGTGTCGGAGTGATCTCACCCTCGCGCACCAATCCCTCGACCTCGCCGACTACGGCGCGTACACCGGCATGCTGTGCCAGCCGATACAGCAACTGCTCCCGCACCATCGACCACATCCAGTCGACCTGCTGCCTGCTGCGTTTCGCGGCCAGCTCGCCGGACGCGGCCATGGCGTCGCGGTGCTTGCCGATCTGCTGCCACACCGTGTCGAGCCCCGCGCCGGTCATTCCGCTGCAGGTCAGCACGGGTGGGGTCCAGCTCGCGTCCGGCCCGTACAGCAGCCGCAGCGCGCCGGACAGCTCCCGCGCGGCCTTGCGCGCCTCGCGCTCGTGCTCGCCGTCGGCCTTGTTGACCGCGATGACGTCGGCCAGCTCGAGCACGCCTTTCTTGATGCCCTGGAGCTGGTCACCGGTTCGGGCGAGCGTCAGGAACAGGAAGCAGTCGACCATGTTCGCCACGGTGACCTCGGACTGTCCGACGCCGACCGTCTCCACCAGCACGACGTCGTAGCCAGCGGCTTCCATCAGCACGATGGTCTCGCGGGTGGCGCGCGCGACGCCGCCCAAGGTGCCCGATGTGGGTGACGGGCGGATAAACGCGTTCGGGTCAGTGGCCAGCTTCGCCATCCGCGTCTTGTCGCCGAGGATGCTGCCACCCGATCGGGTGGACGACGGGTCGACGGCGAGCACCGCGACCCGATGTCCCTGCGAGGTCAGCGTGGTGCCCAGCGACTCGATGAACGTCGACTTGCCGACACCTGGCACCCCGGTGATGCCCACCCGCGCCGCGCTACCGGACTGCGGCAGCAGCTCGACCAAGAGCCGCTGCGCCTGCTCCCGGTGGTCCGCGCGCGCCGACTCGACCAGGGTGATCGCCCGCGACAGCGCTCCCCGGTCACCGTCGAGCACACCCTTGGCGTAGGCGGCGACGTCGATGGTGCGTGGCGGCATCAGGAGCCGTGGGGGTGGTGGGTGGGAGAGGCACCGGGGCGGTGGGCGGGAGAGGCACCGGGGCCGTCGGAGTGGGAGCCGTCGGAGTGGCCCGAATGGACGGCGACGAGCTGGTCGAGCAGGTCGACCGCCGCCTCCGCGATGACCGTGCCCGGCGGGAAGATCGCGGCGGCACCGGCCTCGCGCAGCGCATCGAAGTCCTGCGGCGGGATGACCCCGCCGACGACGACCATGATGTCCGAACGGTCCAACTCCGCCAGCTCGGCGCGCAGCGCAGGCACCAGCGTCAGATGCCCCGCCGCGAGCGACGACACGCCGATGACGTGCACGTCCGCCTCGACGGCCTGCCGCGCCACCTCGGCGGGAGTGGAGAACAGCGGGCCGACGTCGACGTCGAAGCCGATGTCGGCGAACGCCGTCGCGATCACCTTCTGGCCTCGGTCGTGGCCGTCCTGCCCCATCTTGGCCACCAGGATGCGCGGACGACGCCCCTCCTCATCGGCGAAGGCGTCGACCTTCTCGCGCGCGGTCTCCACGGCGGGCGACTGGCCGACCTCATGGCGGTACACACCAGAGATGGTACGAATCTGGCCCGCGTGGCGGCCCCACACCTTCTCCAGCGCGTCCGAGATCTCCCCGACGGTCGCCTTCGCGCGGGCGGCGTCGATCGCCAGCTCAAGCAGATTGCCGTTACCTTCAGCACCAACGGTGAGCGCCCGCAGCGCCGACTCAACGGAGTGCTTGTCGCGTTCCTCACGCAGCCGGGCGAGCTTGTCCAGCTGCTCGGCGCGCACCTCGGCGTTGTCCACCTGCCGCACGTCGACCTGCTCGTCCTCGGCGACGCGGTAGGTGTTGACGCCGACGACCGGCTGCCGCCCGGAGTCGATGCGCGCCTGCGTGCGCGCGGCGGCTTCCTCGATGCGCAGCTTCGGGATACCGGCGTCGATCGCGCGGGCCATGCCGCCCGCCGACTCGACCTCGCTGATGTGCGCCCACGCCTTGCGCGCCAGGTCGTACGTCAGTTTTTCCACGAACGCCGAGCCGCCCCACGGGTCGATCACGTTCGTGGTGCCGGACTCCTGCTGCAACAGCAGCTGGGTGTTGCGGGCGATGCGCGCGGAGAAGTCGGTCGGCAGCGCCAGCGCCTCGTCGAGCGCGTTGGTGTGCAGGGACTGCGTGTGGCCCTGGGTCGCAGCCATCGCCTCGACGCAGGTGCGCACGACGTTGTTGTAGACGTCTTGCGCGGTCAGCGACCAGCCGGACGTCTGGCAGTGGGTACGCAGCGACAACGACTTCTCGTTGCGCGGCTCGAACTGCTTCAGCAGCTTCGCCCACAGCAGCCGCGCGGCGCGCATCTTGGCGACCTCGGTGAAGAAGTTCATCCCGATCGCCCAGAAGAACGACAACCTCGGCGCGAACGCGTCGATCTCTAGCCCGGCGTCCAGCCCGGCGCGGATGTACTCGACGCCGTCCGCCAGGGTGTAGGCCAGCTCGAGGTCGGCGGTCGCCCCGGCCTCCTGCATGTGGTAGCCGGAGATCGAGATCGAGTTGAACTTCGGCATCCGCTGCGACGTGTACGCGAAGATGTCCGAGATGATCCGCATCGACGGCTGCGGCGGGTAGATGTAGGTGTTGCGGACCATGAACTCCTTGAGGATGTCGTTCTGGATGGTCCCGGCGAGCTGTTCCGGCTTGACGCCCTGCTCCTCCGCGGCGACGACGTAGAGCGCCATCACCGGCAGCACAGCGCCGTTCATGGTCATCGACACCGACATCTTGTCGAGCGGGATGCCGTCGAACAGCTGCCGCATGTCGTAGATGGAGTCGATCGCCACGCCCGCCATGCCGACGTCGCCGGACACGCGCGGGTGGTCGGAGTCGTAACCCCGATGGGTGGCGAGGTCGAACGCGACCGACAGCCCTTTCTGCCCCGCCGCGAGGTTGCGGCGGTAGAAGGCGTTGGACGCCGCCGCCGTGGAGAACCCGGCGTACTGCCGGATGGTCCACGGCTGGTTGACGTACATCGTCGGGTACGGCCCGCGCAGGAACGGCGCGATGCCCGGGTACGTGTTCAGGAAGTCCAGTTCGGACACGTCGTCGGCGTCATAGAGCGGCTTGATGCCGATGCCTTCCGGCGTCTCCCACTCCAGCGCGTCCGTACCCTTGCCCGTGCTGGCCTGCAGCGCGGCGGCCCACTCCGCCTTGTCGGCTGCGCGCGGCGTGCCGAGGTCGACACCGGTGAAGTCAGGGATACTCATGAGTCGCTCACTCCCAGCGTGTCCAGCGTCGTTGCCAGTAGGTCGAGCACGTCGCAGCCTTTGTGGACGAACCCGGTGATGCCGTCGTAGGCGTCGGTCGGCTTGCCTGCCAGCAGCACCGCCTTCGCGCCCGCCTTGCGCAGCGCGGCGGCGACCTCGTCGGCCTGCTCGGCGTAGGCCATGTCGGTGCCGCACAGGCAGGCGACCGTGGTGTGGCTGCCGACGAACGCGGCCAGCACGTCGGCGACGGTGTCGGTGGCGCCGGCGTTGACCGGCTCGATGCCGCCCGCCGCGAACAGGTTCGCCGCGAACGTCGCCCTCGCGGTGTGCGCGGCGACCGGGCCGAGCGTCGCGAGGAACACCTTGGGGCGCGCGCCGGTCTCCGCGACGTGGGCGTCGGCGCGGGCGCGCAGCCGTTCGTACGCCTCCGGGTAGCGCACGCGCGGAAGCCCGCCGGTGCGGTCGCCCGGTGGCAGCTGGGCGCGTCGCAGCGCTTCCTCGTCGAGCTGCGGGAACTCGCTGACGCCGGTGAGCGGGTCCTTGCGGGTGGCGAGCCGGGCCTCGCGGGCGTGCCACGTCGCTTCGAGCCGGTCCTCGATGCCACCGGCTGCCAGCTCGGCGTCGATGCCGCCCGCCGCCTCGATGGCCTGAAACTCGCGCCACGCGGTGCGCGCCAGCTCGTCGGTCAGCGTCTCGACGTACCAGGAGCCGCCTGACGGGTCGATCACGCCCGCGATCTTCGACTCCGACGCCAGGATGGAGCTGGTGTTGCGGGCGATGCGGCGGGCGAACGCGTCGGACTGGCCGATCGCGGCGTCAAACGGCTGCACCGTGATGGCGTCCGCGCCACCGGCCGCCGCGCCGAAGCACGCGAGCGTGCCGCGCAGCATGTTCACCCACGGATCGCGGACGCTGAGCATCGCCGACGACGTCACGACGTGCTGCCGCTGCGCCGCGTGCGCGTCACTCACGCCGGACGCCTCACACACCCGCGCCCACAACCGCCGCGCGGCACGCAGCTTCGCGATGGTCAGGAACTGCTCGGCGGTCGCGGCGTAACGGAACTCGAGCTGCGCTGCGGCGTCGGCGACGCTCAGACCCTGCGCTGTCAGCGCTCGCAGGTAGGCGACGCCGGTCGCGATGGACGCGGCGAGTTCCTGCGCGTCCGAGCCGCCCGCGTCGTGGTAGGGCAGCGCGTCGACGACCATCGTGCGCAGCTTCGGGTGGCTGCCGTTGACCCGCGCGGCCAACGCGGCGGCGGCGTCGACGTCCTGCTGCTCGCCGGTCTGGGCGTGCAGGCCGATGGGGTCCGCGCCGAGGGTGCCGATGGCCTCGCTTGGCGCGATGGACTTGGCGGCGAAGACGTCGAGCAGCGCGTCGGCGGCCGCCGCGTACTCCGCGCCCGCGTCCAGCACGACCGGCGCGAGGTCGGCGTACACCCCGCCGAGGACGTCGGACAGCGCGTCCACCGGGAGCGCGTTCCCGCCGAGGCGCAGCCAGACCGAGTTCGCGCCGTTCTCCAGGTCGGTGACCACGGCGTCTGCGGTGGCGGCGACGTCGGGACCGGCGTGGCGCACCCTGGTGTCCCATCCGGTGGCGACCGCGCCCTCCGGGCGGTTGCCGCGCGTGAACGGCGCGAGGCCTGGATAGCCAGCCGACGGCAGGTCGGCGACGTCGTCAGCGGTGTAGAGCGGGCGGAGCTCGATCCCGTCGTACGTGGTGCTGGCGAGCAGACGTTCTGGCGCTGGCACGTCGTCGGCTCCGAGCGCGCCGGTCTTGCGGAGGACGCCCGCGACCCGATCCCGCCACTGGCTCAGGGTCGCGTCGTCGAAGTCCGCGGCGAGCGTGAGCCGCTCTGGCTGGGACACCTCTGTCATACCTAGCCATGCTAAGGGGTGGCGCGAGGTCGATCATGTGAAGTTGGTCGCCGCCGTTCGTGGGGCGTGACCGTCCGTGCCGGAATGCCGCGCGGCACGGCGTCGGTGAGAATGGCGTCGTGGCAGCCGGAGGAAGCCAACCAGGAGACGAGGCCGAGAGCCAGGCCAGTGAACAGGGCCGTCTTGTCGCTGGCAGGTACCGGCTGCGCGCTGAGCTTGGCGCCGGGTCGATGGGCACGGTGTGGGCGGGCTACGACGAGTTCCTGCACCGACCGGTCGCGGTGAAGGGCATCAAGCTGCCGCCGGGTTTCCCTGCCGCGCAGGCCGAGGAGCAGCGGGAACGGGCGTTGCGGGAGGCGCGCGCGATCGCGTCGCTTTCTCACCCGAACGTGATCACGCTGTACGACGTCGTCCGCGAGGACGGCGAGCCGTTCGTCGTGATGGAGTTGCTGACCGCGCGCAGCCTGGCAGGGCTGATCGCCGAGGGCGGGCCGCTCAGCCTGGCGCAAGCGGCCGAGGTGGGGGACGCGGTGGCCGCAGCGCTGGAGGCCGCGCACGCCGCTGGCATCACGCACCGGGACGTGAAGCCGGGCAACGTCCTTGTCTCGCGGGACGGCCGGATCAAGCTCACCGACTTCGGCATCGCCCGCAACGTCTCCGACATGACGCTGACGAAGTCCGGGTTGATGCTCGGCTCCCCCGCGTACATGGCGCCGGAACTCGCCTCTGGCAAGAAGGTCAGTCCCGCCGCCGATCTGTGGGGGCTCGGCGCGACGTTGTTCACCGCGCTGGATGGCGAGCCGCCGTACGACGCAGACGGCGACCCGCTCGCCACGGCGTCCGCCGTCGTGCACGGCGAGGTGCCGCAGCCGTCTCCCGGCCCGCTTGCGGCGTTGATCAGCGGCCTGATGTCGAAGGACCCCGCCAAACGGCCGGACCTGACGACCGTGCGCGACACCCTGTTCGACCTGCGTCCGCAGCCGGGGAGGCCGCTGTTCGACCCTGCGCTGTTCGACAGCGACGCGGTGAAGCCCGATCGCGTGCCCGACGCGGCACCCGAGCAGGACGACGAGGCGCGCGAGTCGACGTCGACCGGCGGCACCGCGCCGCTGGCCGCCGACCCAGGGCCGCTGCCGTTCATGGCGTCCGGCACCACCCGGCGACCGGTGCCCGTTGCCCTGTTCGCCGCACTCACCGTGGTCGCGTTCCTCCTCGCTGGCGCGGGCGGGTTCGCGCTGACGCGCGCGCTCGCCGGGGTGAGCGTGCTGCCCGCGTCCAGCCAGGAACACCTCGCTGGCGACTCGTCGGCGATCGGGCCGCTCGTCACGCAGCGCGGCGACGCCACCTTCCTCAACGGCGACACCGAGGGCCGGTTCCAGATCGACGCCCCGGCTGGCTGGACCAAGTTCGTCACCCAGCAACCGGCAGGGACGCTGCCCGCGAGCACGTTGGTGCAGTGGGTCTCCCCCAGCGGCCACCTGATGGTCGGGGTCGAGCGCTTCCCCGAGTACTTCCCCGGCAACGACGCAGCGGGCTACCTGAACGGGCTACGGTCGTTCTGGCCTGCGGACGGCTTCGTGCTCCTCGACCGCGCCGAGGGCACCACGCTGGACGGGCCGGTCGACGTCACCTACCGCACGATCGAGACGCAGACGTCGCCGGAGCAGTCCGCGCCGACGAGCCTCACCCGCGAGCCGACGACGAATGTCATGGGTCGCACGACCTACACCCGCCTGAGCCGGTCGGGTAACAGCCTCTGGGTGGTGCGGGTGACGGTGCCGACCGAGCAGGAGTCGCGCGGCAGGACGGCGCTGTTCGAGCGGGTCGTGCCCACCTTCGACATCGGCTGAACGGCTTAGGCCTGCCCGCCGCTTGCGGCAGAACGCGAGCCACCCTCAAGTCGTTATCGAAACGTTATTTCAACCGCCCCGACGCGGCGACTACGGCAAATGGGGCGGGAAACGTCGAACTTCGCGAACCTACCTAGGACACTCAGCGTAGTCAGCGCTCGGGCAGCCGGCCCAGCACAGCCACCCGTACGGATCTTCGGTGATCCACACCACGCGACACGGCGCGTAACCTGCCCCACGACCGGATGTCGGTCTTTGGTCTTTGGTGGATCTGGGCGGAATCGCAGCGAAGCACAACAGGCGAGGGATCACGTCAGTGGCAGGACGACACAGTAAGACGGCGGCGGACGCGCGCGCACCCAAACGCAAAGGATTGTTCACCTTCGCGGGCGCGTTCGTTGTGACGACGCTGGTGGCGTCCTCGCGGTGCGGTGGATCACGCAGGCCGCGGGGGAATCCTGCGGCGAGGAGACCGCGTTCACCGTCGACGCCGATCCCAGCATCGCGCCCGCGCTGACCGAGTTCGCCACCGAGGAGCTGCCGAACCTGCAAGGCCCTGCCCGCTGCGTCCGCCCGCAGATCAGGGCCGTCGAGTCGCACAAGGTCGCGAACAAGGTCAGCACCAAAGCGGGGCGGCCGGACGTCTGGGTTCCCGACTCGACGCTCTGGCTGCGACGCGCCAACGCCGAGACCGCCGCCGTGCCAAGCGACGGTACCTCCATCGCCAGTAGCCCGATCGTGCTCGCCTCGACCGAGAAGGCGGCGAGCGAGGCAGGCTGGCCGGAACGCAACCCCACCTGGTCGGAGCTGTTGAGCGGCAGCGGCATCGCGGGAACGGCCGAGCCGTCGGGGGACATGGCTGCCGTGCTCGCGCTGATGGGGATCGACAAGCTCGCCTGGAACGACACCGAACGCACCAAAGCGATGCAGTTGCTGACGAAGAACACTTTCGGCGCGAAGGACGACCCGTACCGCCACCTGCCGGACGGTGGCGCCGACCCGATCGTGGCGTCGTTCCCGTCGTCCGAACAGGCCGTGTTCCACCACAACGAGAGCAACGAAGCCTGATCGGGCACGTCGGGCTCCGTCGTCGCGGCATATCCCGAGGTGCCGACGGCGTGGCTGGACTACCCGCTCGTCTTGCTGGAGGGCTCCGGCGTCAAACAGGGCGAGGCCGCGCTCGCGTTCCAGCGGGCGCTCACCAGGGAAGCGGCGCGCACGCTGCTGGCCGAGCACGGGTTCCGGGGCAGCAACCACAAGCTGACGGGACCTGGCGCGGCCGACAAACGGATCAGCGCCGACGCTGGCTCGCCGCTGGACGCCCCCAGCGCCAAGGCCGCCACCATGGTGCTGCAGAAGTGGGCGACGCTGTCGTCGGCTGCGCGGCTGCTGGTGACGCTCGACGTCTCTGGCTCGATGGAGGACATCGTGCCTGGTACGCCGCTGACCAGGATGCAGGTCGCGGAGAACGTGCTGTCCGAGGCGATGCGACTGCTGCGGCCGGACACCGAGCTGATGCTGTGGGAGTTCTCGACCGGACGCGACGGCGAGCTGCCGTACCGCGAGGTTGCGCCGTGGAAACCGGCGTCGCAGCACATCGCGGACGGTCTGCCGGACAGGGTCGGCGAGCTGACATCGGGGCCGGAGGGCAACACCGGGCTCTACAACACCACGCTCGCGGCGGTGAAGGAGGTGCGGCGCGGCTGGGACCCGGCGATGCTGAACCTCGTGCTCGTCGTCACCGACGGCAAGAACTACTTCCAGAACGGCCTGACAAGGGAGGAACTGCTCGCCAAGCTCGGCAAGGTCGTCGACAGGAACAAGCCGACGCCGGTGATCTTCGTCGGGCTCGGCACCGAGATCGACGGCAGCGAGCTGCAGGACATCGCCGCTGCCACCGGCGGGCAGGTGCACGTCAGCGAGGACATCAAGAAGGCGCGGGAGCTGTTCTACACCGTGCTGCAGAACATGAGCGGGGGCTGAGGCGCATCGCCGTGACCGCCACCGACCGCATAGGCTTTTTGACGTGACTGCGGATCTTGCTGCGAACGCCGCCAGTGCCATCGCCGAGCAGACCGGTGTGGACAGCCACGACATCGCGCTCGTGCTCGGCTCCGGCTGGCGCAGCGCGGCGGACGTGATCGGCGAACCCGATGCGGAGGTCGACCTCGCCACGCTGCCCGGTTTCGCGAAGCCAGCGGCGGAGGGGCACGGCGGCACCGCGCGTTCGGTGTCCGTCGGGGACAAGCGAGCGCTGATCCTGCTCGGTCGCAGCCACGTCTACGAAGGGCTCGGCGTGGACGCCGTCGTGCACGGCGTGCGCACGGCGGCGGCGTGCGGCGCGAAGGCGGTGCTGCTGACCAACGCCGCCGGTGGGTTGCGCGACGGCTTCGAGGTGGGCCAGCCGGTGCTGATCAGCGACCACCTGAACCTGACGGCGCGCTCGCCGCTGGTTGGCGCGAGTTTCGTGGACCTGACCGACCTGTACTCGCCTCGGCTGCGGCAGATCGCGCGGGACATCGACCCGTCGCTCGCGGAAGGTGTGTACGCGGGGCTGTACGGGCCGCACTTCGAGACGCCAGCCGAGATCAGGATGCTGCGCACGCTCGGCGCGGACCTCGTCGGCATGTCGACCGTGCTTGAGGCGATCCAGGCCCGCGCGCTCGGCGTGGAGGTGTTCGGGCTGTCGCTGGTGACGAACCTGGCGGCGGGGCTGTCCGGGCAGCCGCTCAACCACGAGGAAGTGCTCGAGGCGGGTCAGGCGGCGGCGACGCGCATGGGTGCGCTGTTGCGGGATCTGATGGCGCGGGCATGACGATTCCGCCGAACGTGCGGGACGCCGCGCTGCGCTGGATCGCCGACGACGTCGACGAGTCCGATCGGGACGAACTCCAGGCGGTGCTCGCCGCAGCGCTCGGCGGCGACGCCCACGCGGCGGAGGACCTTGCGGACCGCATGGCCGGTCACCTCCGGTTCGGCACGGCGGGGCTGCGCGGGCCGGTGCGCGCCGGTCCGAACGGGATGAACCGCGCGGTCGTCGTGCGGACGACGTGCGGCGTCGCCCAGTGGCTGCGAGATTCCGGCTCTGCTGGCGGAGTCGTGGTGGTCGGCCGCGACGCCCGCCACGGCTCCGACGTCTTCGCGGCGGACGCCGCAGGGGTGCTCGCGGCGGCGGGGTTCGACGTGCGGATGTTCGCCGAGGCGTTGCCGACGCCGGTGGTGGCGTTCGCGGTGCGGGAGCTGGGCGCGGTGGCCGGGATCCAGCTCACGGCGTCGCACAACCCCGCGCCGGACAACGGGTACAAGCTTTACGACGGCAGTGGCGCGCAGATCGCCCCGCCCGCCGACACCGACATCGAGGCCGCCATCGCGGCGGCGCCCGCCCCGCTCGGTGTGCCGCGCGCGGATACCTGGCAGACGCCGTCCCCCGACATGCTGCGGGCGTACCTGGACCGGGTGGCATCGCTGCCGCGCGGCACCACGCGGAACCTGCGGATCGCGCTGACGCCGCTGTACGGCGTCGGCGGGCAGGTCACGCTTGATGCGTTGCACGGCGCGGGATTCACCGACGTCGTCGTGGTCGAGGAGCAGTTCACGCCCGACCCGACCTTCGGCGGCATGGCGTTCCCGAACCCGGAGGAGCCGGGGGCGTGCGATCCGCTGCTCACACTGGCCCAGGACGCCGACGCCGATCTCGCGATCGCGCTCGACCCGGACGCCGACCGGTGCGCGATCGGCGTCCGCGACGGCGAACGGTTTCGGATGCTGCGCGGCGACGAGACTGGCGCGCTGCTCGGCGAGTACGTGCTGGCGACGCTGGACCGTACGACGTGCCCGAAGCCGATGGTGGCGACGACGATCGTGTCGTCATCGGTGCTGGGTTCGATCGCAGCGGCGCACGACGCGGCGTACGAGGAGACGTTGACCGGGTTCAAATGGCTCGCACGCGCGGACGACGGTGCAGGGGACGCGCGGCTGGTGTTCGCCTACGAGGAGGCACTCGGGCTGTGCGTCGATCCGGCGGCGGTGCGGGACAAGGACGGCATCTCGACCGCCGTGCTCGCCGCCGACCTGGCAGCGGCACGGAAGGCGGCGGGGTCGTCGCTGGTCGATGCGCTGTCCGAACTGGACCGTGCCCACGGTGTGCACCTCACCGACCAGGTGTCCATCCGCGTCACCGACCTCGACGTCATCGGGGCGATCATGGCGCGTCTACGTGCCGAACCGCCTACCGAGCTGGCCGGGGTGCCGGTGACGACGGAGGATCTGCTGCCGGACGCCGACGTCATCCGCCTCGTCGGGGACGGCGTGCGGGTGGTGGTGCGACCGTCGGGCACCGAGCCGAAGCTGAAGACGTACCTCCAGGTGGTCCGGCCCTGGGATGCGAACACCGCGAACGCCGCGAACGCCGCCAACGACGTCCTCGACCGACTGCGCGGCGACGTCCGGGAACTGCTCGCGAACGGAACGCCGTAGGCGGGCTCAGACCAGCGCCCGCGCCAAGTTGATCAACTCCCTGCGCGTTACGACCACGACGTGCCCGCGATGTCCGATTCCCGTGGTCACAGCGCGCGGGTAGTTGATCAACTACCCGCTGCGCCGCTGAGCGTGTGCACCCGGGAACAAATCGTGGCGACTTCTCGTACGGCCCTCCGATCGGGCGACACATCACACTATCGTGATCAACCTCACTGACCGAGGAATAGGGAGGTTGCATGACACACAACGTCACCCGACCGAAGTCCGGCGGCTTGACCAGTCGCCGGGGGTTGTTCCGAGTAGGCGCCGCGCTGGCGATCACAGCGGGCGTCGGGCTCGCGCTACCTGGCACGGCGCTCGCCTACAACTGGACCCGCACGATGCGCCGCGGCGACAGCGGCTCCGACGTGCGCGAACTCCAGATCCGCGTCGCCGGCTGGGCCGCGGACTCGCCGAGCAGGACCTACGTCTCGGTGGACGGCGCCTTCGGCCCAAACACCGAGGCGGCGGTGAAGCGGTTCCAGACCGGCTACGGCCTCACGGCGGACGGCATCGCGGGCCCGCAGACGCAGAACGTCCTCAACTGGCTGGAAGGCTCCGACGGATCGACGCGCCACTTCGCCTGGTCGGAGTTCCACTCCAAGGACGGCTCCGGCTTCTCCGGCATCATCCGCTACTCGACGTTCGTGCACACCGACAGCCGCGTCGAGTATCCGTACGGCGCGCAGTCCTGGTACTGGGGCGTCGCCTGACCGAATGGTCGGCGGGTGCGGCGCTCCGTGCCCGCCGACCGGCGGTACATGTGGAAAATTCGTAACCTTCGTCACCCGTCGTGCGAGTTACCCCCGAGGGGGAAACCTGTGACATCGAGGAGCAACGATGAAGCGAGGACGTGCGAGCACCGCTCTCGTCGCCGCGACCCTTGCGGTGACGTGGGGCTTCGCCGGGACGGCGGCACAAGCGCATCCCGACCAGCACGGCACACTTGACGGCCACCTACTCGGCACCGGCTCGGAGGGCGACCTCCAACTACTGGGCAAAGCCGACCTGACCGACGGTGACGACATCATCGCCGACGTGGGCATCGACCCGCGCGGCACCTACGCCTACCTGGCGCACTGGGGCAAGCCCACCTGCGCCGCCAACTCCGAGGCGGGCGGCGTCACCGATCCCGACGCGGGCGTGTTCGTCGTGGACATCGCCGACCTTGAGAACCCACGTGAGATCGGATTCATCCCGCACTCGCAGGACAGCCGCCCCGGTGAGGGTGTGCAGGCGCTGGACGTCTCCACCAAGTTCTTCGACGGCACCATGCTGGTGACCAACAACGAGCAGTGCGGCCCGCAGGGCAAAGGCGGCGTCTCGCTCTACGACGTCAGCAACCCGCACAAGCCGAAGAAGCTGTCCGACCACTTCGGCGACCGCGGCTTCGCCGACACCCACGAGATCCACAGCGCGTTCGCCTGGGACGCGGGCGACAAGGCGTACGCGGTCATCGTCGACAACATCGAGTGGCCGGACGTCGACATCCTCGACATCACCAACCCGAAGCGGCCGAGGCTGATCGCGGAGTACGACCTCAACGACTTCGACGTCGACCAGCCGGAGATCGGGCTGACCAGCTCGTTCATCCACGACATGGTCGTCAAGCAGATCGAGGGCCGCTGGATCATGCTGGTGTCCTACTGGGACGGCGGCTACGTGCAGCTCGACGTCACCAACCCGACGGACGCGCAGTTCCTCGGCGACACCGACTACGCGGCGATCGACCCCGAGCTGGCCGACCCGTCCAACACCCAGGTGCCGGACGAGAGCCGGTCACTGCCGCCGGAGGGCAACGGCCACCAGGCCGAGTTCACCGCAGACAACCAGTTCTTCATCGGCACCGACGAGGACTTCGCGCCGTACGCCGTCGGCGAGTTCCTGATCGCCACCGGCGACAACGCGGGCGCGTACCCGTCCGTCGCGGTCGGCGGCGCCGCGCCGGTGACCGAACTGCCGGACCGGCGTCTCAACGGGCCGACCGTCTACGTCGGCTACGCCTGCCCGGACTCCGCAGCGGTACCCCCGGCGCCGGCACTGGCGCTCGACCCCGGCGAGGAGCTCATCGCGGTCGTGCAGCGCGGTCCGGTCGGCGACCCGAGCGCGTCGGAGGACGCCTGCTTCCCTGGGCAGAAGGCCGATCAGGCTATCGCGGCTGGCTATGACGCGGTGGTGTTCGTCAACCACCACGCTGGCGAGGCGGCAAGCCCGGACGCGCCGTTCTGCGGCTCGGGCGCATTCACCCCGCCGGTGGTAGCCGTGTGCACCACGCACGACGCGTTCCACAAGCTGTTCGACAGCGTGTCCGGCGACTACCCGGAGGCCAACCCGGCGCTCGGTCAAGTCGGTCACGAGGTCGACGTTGACGCGATCTTCGACGGGTGGGGTTACGTCCACCTGTTCGACGCGGCCACCAACGCGGATCTGGACACCTACGCCATTGACGAGGCGCACGACCCCGCGTACGCCAGTGGCTTCGGTGACCTGAGCGTGCACGAGGTGGCGACCGACCCGAACGACCCATCGCGGGCGTACCTGTCGTACTACTCGGGCGGGATGCGGGCGCTGGAGATCCAGTGCGCCGACCCGTCCGACGCCAGCACATGTGAGCTGGTGGAGACCGGGTCGTACCTGTCGCCAGAAGGCAACGACTTCTGGGGCGTCGAGGCGTTCACCCGGGACGGCAAGACCATCGTGGCGGGCAGTGACCGCGACGACGGCCTGTACCTGTTCTCGACCGAACGGTAGTGAAGTGATCGGCCGCGCTGCCCGGTGTCGGGTGGCGCGGCCGGTTGCTATGAAGGGATTCTTACTAACGCCTGGCGCAAGTAAGAATCCCTTCGTTGCACCTGCCGCACCATCAGGCACCCTGGTGACCATGCCGACGCTGTTGATCGTGCACCACACGCCGTCGCCGAATGTGCAGGCAATGTTCGAGGCCGTCGTCGACGGCGCGACCACAGACGAGATCGAGGGCGTCGACGTCGTGCGCAAGCCAGCGCTGGCCGCGACGCCGTCCGACGTCCTCGCCGCCGACGGCTACCTGCTCGGCACGACGGCCAACCTCGGGTACATGTCCGGCGCGTTGAAGCACTTCTTCGACCAGATCTACTACCCGTGCCTCGACGCGACGAAGGGCAGGCCGTACAGCTACTACGTGCACGGCGGCAGCGACGTCGCCGGCACCACGCGCGGCATCGAACGCATCGTGACCGGCCTGGGTTGGGAGACGTCGGCAGCCCCGGTAACGGTGACGGGCGAGCCCTCGAAGGACGACCTGGAAGCGTGCTGGGAGCTGGGCGCGACGCTGGCGGCAAGCTTGATGGAATAGCGGACCAAGACTCCGAGAGTCGATGTGACATGGCGTGTCGGCCGTCTGATCACCGAAGATGCCGCTATTTGTTCGGTACAATTTGTTGGCACCAGACCGAACAACTTCCAAATTTGTTCGGTTCAATTAGTTGAGCGTAGACCGAACAACTTAGAGGAGGTCGCGTTGGGTCGCGGACGACCGTCACGCGCCGCTGTGTATCAACGGCTCGACGATGCTGTTGGCGAACTTCGAGAACGGCTGGGGGGCTTGCCGACGCCAACCGAGGCAGAAGACATTTGGGCTGACCTCTGGCATCGCGAGGCCCACAACAGCACTGCCATCGAAGGCAACACGCTGGTCTTACGCGAAGTAGAGCGATTGCTCGAAGAGGGCAGGGCCGTGGGGGCAAAACCTCTCCGCGACTACATGGAAGTACGTGGCTACGCCGATGCGACGTCCTGGGTCTACGGCCAAGCGATCGAACCAGGTGGATGGTCCAACGGCGAGCTGATCACGCTTCAGGAGGTCCGCCTCGTCCATAACATGTGCATGTCACCGGTGTGGCAGATCGAGCCACACCCTGATGCGTCGCCAGGCGAAGGACCAGGGAACTTCCGCCAGCACGAAATCGCCGAGTTTCCCGGCGGGATGAAACCACCCTCGTGGGTCGAAGTCGACGCACGGATGCGTGACTGGGTGAGCGAGGCCGAGTCAGTGCACGAAAATGGTGACGAACAGTTGCCGGAAGTGCTGGCGCGTATACACAACGCTTTCGAGTGCATCCATCCGTTCCTCGACGCCCGTGTTCCGCGTAATTCGGGGTTCATAGAGGTCCGGTCGGTGTGAATGCGCTGGTCAGCGGGTTGGGGGGTGTGGCACGGCGCGAAATCGCCTAGAGAAACGGATACCCGTGTCTGGATGGTGTGGCCTGCTGTTGCTGCTGTATGGTCTAGAGCGATGTATGTGAAGACGACGACGCGGAAGACCCGGGCCGGGGCGGTGCGCTACCTGCACCTGGCGCACAATCAGTGGGACCCGGTGGCGGGCCGGTCGGTGCCGAAGCTGCTGCACTCGTTCGGCCGGGCCGACCAGCTGGACCGGGAGGCGATTAAGCGGTTG
>WHTY01000094.1 GCA_009377475.1 Actinophytocola sp. | reverse complement strand
TCTTCGAGAGGTTTCGCGCCTAATCGGATGCGAGCCTTCGAGATCGCCCCCGTGGTGGGCACATCCCATTCGGTCCGCCAGGCCCGAAGAAAGCGAAGGCCGTTCACAAGCTTACGCAAAACTTCTTCGTAGGCGTCTCCGGAGAACAAGGTAAGTGCTAGCACGTAATACACGACCACACGTGCCGGCAAGAGGCGCGCCCGTTTCTCATTCTTGCCTGTGTAGTTCAGTACTTCGTCGACCAAGTCACGCGGAACAACCCGCGTCAGAACACCAATTGCAACACGATCCGTCAATTGACCATCTGATTCTTGTAGCACGTCCCGCAAGTAACTCATACATAAATTCAAGCATTATTCGACAAATAGGAAAGGCGACACGCCGACAAGAATCAAATTCATTCAAAACCACTGGCGAGGCTGATCGACTGCGAATCGGGCATTTCCAACGCCGTGCCCGAGCCGCTTAAGTAAGCGGCATTGGCCTTGATCGTCTCGGAAAGGACCGACGAAGTGTGGGACGTCGTTTGAATTGGGGCACCGGTTTTGAGACACCTTCCGGCGTGTCGCCCGGACGACCGCGCGCACATCCTCCCGAGGATGCGCGCAGCCTTGATCGTGCCCGCGCTCAACCTGCTGCATGCTCAGTGGGCGCCTGCGGCGCATCGCTCGGACGCGGCCGCCTCGCGGAACGTTGCGCGCCGGCCACCCAGATCCCGGCCAGCGCGACAACCACCACGATCCCGGCTTTAAGCGCCAGCGTCCATGTCGTGCTCTGCCAGCCGTTGTCCGCTATGTCCCGAGCGACGGAGACCACCAGTATCGTCAGAGCCACCACGAACACCACCGCAAGTCGAAGGGCCAGCACGGCACCGACGAGTCGGCGCCGAGCTCTGGCCAGCCGGCGCCGCGCCCTGGCCAGCCGCCCGCCCGAAGCTTCGGTCGCCGCGGCAGCTCCAGCGGCGGCAGGCGAGGCGGTCTGCCCGGTGTCAACACCCTCGAGGCCCTGCGGCTCGGCGAAGGGTGTTCGCAGTGCAGCGACGGTCAGGCCGCCGAACAACAGCACCACCCCGGCGAAGGTCAGCCCTGCGGGAATCCCGGGAACGACGACCGCTACGGCGAGCAACACCCCGCCTGCCGCCAACGCCAACTCGACGACGTGCCTGCCCACGCTGCTGCCGAGGGTCATGAAGTGCACCAACGCCCACACAGTGAGCGCGTACCCGCGCACCGCCGCGAACACGGTCGCGATGGCCCTCGGCCGGTCCGGCGATCCCACGGCGTTGGCCACCACCGAAGTCGCCTGCGCCACCGTGCGGGCGAACGTGTCGCTGCCGACCTCGTCCCGGAGCCTCCGGCTCCCGATCTGAGTCTTCGAGGCCTCCCATAACGACCACAGGGTCGACGCAGACAGTGCTGCGCCGCCCCTGGCCTTCTCTGCATCCAGGTAGCTCTGCAGCCACTGCTCACTCCGCCGAGGCGTATCGGGACGCTCCTTCGCTATGGCATCGGCGAGCGCCTTGAGGTCCTCCCTCAGAACCTGCGTCTGCAGTCGCCGCGCGAGCACGTCGGCACACGCGGGCAGCGTTTTCGGAAACGGGCGGGCACCGGCAAGACTTCGCAGCTCATCCCGACACGCGTCCTTCTCGCGCGCCCACAGCTTCGCCCAGTAATCCTTGTCCGGGTCTTCGTCTCGGGGGTCGGAAGGCCGTCCAAGCACGATCGCCTCGACGTCGTCGATCTTCGGCGCCCGCTCACCCAGCTGCCGGATGCGCTCTGGCGAGAGCAACACGCGCACGAGATTGTTGACCGCGTCCATCCGGCCGTGCATCCAGTCGTTCATCCGCCAGGACGGGCGGTAGAACGCACCGAAGTGGTACGCCTGGATCCCGGTGAGGTGATCGCGTTCGCCCGCGGACACCTGAATCAGCTCGACCTGCTGCTCCACGTCGGCGATCGCCGGACCGAAAGCGACCTCCACGACCTCCAGGCGGAGCATGTTCTGCAGTACCGCGATGTCCGAACCGGCGGCACCTAGCAGGCAGTCGTGTAACGCCAGCAGCTGCTGAACCTCTGGATCCTCCGGTCGCGCAAGCGCGGCGTTGGGCCGCACACACACGTTGGCGATGGCCTGCCTACAGCTGCGTAGGCCTTTGGCCAGGTCGCACGCCTGCTCGTACAGCCTTACGCGGCCTGCCCGCAGCTTCGCGTCGGAGGCGACCGTCTCGAGTTCCGGGCGTTTGATGTCCCATACGTGCAAGACGCCTGCCAGCCAAGCGGCCAGTGCAGCGCGGTTCAACGCGGATCTCCGCGCGTCGACGATGCGCGGCGGCATCGGCGTGATGTCATAGGCCTTGCCGCGGGGCGCGCCGAACCAGTAGTGGTGCAGGGACTGCGCGTCGGCACGGATCTTGGCGAGCACGCCGTGGATCTCGTCGCGGCAGCGCACGATCTGCTCGCGATCCTGTGATCCCACCTCGGCCAGCCAAACCGCACGCTTGAGCGTGTCGATGGTCATCTCGCCGAGACGGAACACCGTCGAATGCCCCCAGTTCCAGTCCTCGCCAGGCAACCCCAGGGCCTGCGCGAGATGCTCTGCGCAAGGGATGAACTCCATCTTCTGCTCACGCAGCGACTCGACGATCTCCTGCTCACTCCATGCGACGTCTGATGCGGGCTGTCCCTGTGCGAGGTAGTGACCGATCGAGCGGGCGGCGTCTTCCTTGCGGGTCTCCTTGTATGCGTCCCACGCCTGCTCCGACAGCGATCTTGCCGTCGAGCGCATCGCCGCCGCCAGCCGCGATCGCGCCTGCCTGCGCGCGGTGACCGCGTCGTTGCGGCTGCGGATCTCGCCGAGCTCGCGTGACACCGAATCCGTTGACCGCAACCGGGTGACGACATTCAACAGGACGCGACGCGCGTCCGGCGCTGCGCGTTGTTCGGCGGCGGTCACGGGCTTGTCGTTCGGGGGCCGTTCCTCCGCCGGCTCGGCAGGGTCGGGCACTACGTAGGTGAGCAGCCTACGCACCTGCAGCTCGGCTGGTTGACGGTAGATCGCCTCCAACGCCGGCCGCAGCGGTTTGTTCAGCAGCAGACCACCGTCCACGACGAACTGCGACTCGGCGAAGTTAGCGCGCCCGGCGGCCGACGGATACCGCCCGTCCGGACCACATCCACCGGGTTCGACGGTCACCAGGAACGGCTCGAATGCGCCGGGGAACGACGAGGAGCAGCGCGCGGCGACGGCCAGCTCCTGCACAACTCCGGGAGCGGTGAGATCACCGCACTTGCTCGAGGGCACCTCGACGGTACTGAACCGGAAAGTGGCGTCGTGATCGACCTCGGTGATCGAGGCGTCCATATCGTCGGTGAAAGACGACCTGCGGCCGTCCCACAGCGTGCCGGTTAGCAGCAGCTCGACGCGTTTCACATCGTTGCCGGTTGCGGCGGGCGGCGCTGGGGAGCGCGATTTGAGCACCTTTTCCAGCGCGCCGCGGACCGAGTCGTGGAAGTACTCGCCGTCCAGCAATGACGGGATGTCCTTCCGTATCGGATCCCGCAGCAGCCGGTCCAGGCCTCCGGCGTCCCGCCACAGGTCGCGCAGGCCGGTGAGCTCACAGTCCTGAGCCAGGCAGAGCGCGAGGAACGCGCCGCTCAAGCCGCCTGCGGACGTGCCCGTGATGACATCGACCTTGGCTTTCGTCTGCAGCAGGTCGAGGATCTGGCCGTACTCCCGCGGCGCGGATGACACGCCGAGGCTTGCCTGTGTGAGGCGGAGGAGCTCGACGGCCACCCCGCTGGTCCAGATCGCCAGGCTGACACCTCCGGTCATCACCACGGCGATCCGGATCTCCTGCTTGTCGAAGTCCGACAGTTGCGTAACCAAGGCCGTCTCCTTCCGGCGCTTTCTCCATAATGATCCTGTTAGCCCGATTCGGCATCTCCTTTGGTCAAACATCCGCTATGTTGATATGGGCTCCGGCTGGTCGCCAGCGACGCCATGCGGGCCGCCGTCGAGCGGCACTTCGGCGTGCGGGTCGCGTTCCAGAACTGCCACCGGATCGCGCTGTTCGACCCGGCGGCGCGCGACGAGTACGCACACTTCGTCTCGCCGCGCGCCCAGGTGCTGAACCAGAAGCCGGAGCTGGTCAACTGCTGACCCGGCGCCCGCCCGCACACCCGGCGGCTACATCGGCATCGGCTCGATCCAGGGCTGGTTGACTCGGCCGACAGCCGCGAACAGCGCCTCCTGCGCGTGCTGCAGGTCCTCCACCACGCTCGCCTGCACCACGGCGGCGTTGTCCGTGACGTCGCTGAGCACGCTGTCGTAGGTCTCGGTGAACCTGTTCAACGTGCTCCGCAGTGCCACCTCAGCGTCGGACGCCTTGCCTGTGTGGCCGACGCCGGCGTTCGCGATGGCCACCGCCATCCACGCCGGCGCACCCGCTTGCATGAGCGAGCCGATCGTGGCCTGGTCGACGTAGCCCATCGCTGCGGCCGCCTCCAGGTCCTCGGCCAGACCCGCCACCGTGCCGAGCTTGTGCTCGTCAACGACCGCGGCCAGCTCACGCTCGCGGGACACATGCGTGTTCAGCACGACGGCCGCCTGACGCGCCGCATCCACCGCCGACTCGAGCTCGCCGTCGATGACCAGCTTGATGTCCGGAGACAGTGGTACGGGGTCGAGGTCCAGGCCGTTGATTCCGGCCGGGATGGCGGCGAGATCGTCGAAGAAGGCGTCTGGGAGGAACCCCGTGTGCAAGACGCCGTCAGCGTCGATCGACGGGAGTGCGGCGAGTGTCCATGCGCCGTCCTCACCGCGTCCGACCAGTGCGTCCATGCCGGGTCCGTGCGGGACGAACGTCTGGAAGAACAGGTCTTCCTCGCCCGGCCGGATCGGGCACCCGGTCTCCTCGCCCAGGTACAGCGCGCCCGCGACGTAGTCGCCGGCGGCGTCCTCGGCGGACTTCTCATCGTCGCCGCGCCACTTCTTGATGCCGTATACGACCGCGCCACCAGCGGCTCCGATGGCACCACCGACGCCCGCGCCGATGAAACCGCCGATGGCCCCGCCGCCGACACCGCCGCCGATCGCTCCTGCCACGCTGCCCGGGGGACCGCCCGGGGAACCGCCGACCGCGCCGGCCACCGTTCCGACGAAGGCGCCGTAGGCACCGCCCAGCGCCGCACCGGCACCAGCGCCGTACTTAGCGCCCGTGACGACGTGTTCACCGAGGCCGGAGCCCTTCTCGCCGCCACCGGAGCCCTTCTCGCCGCCACCGGAGCCCTTCTCGCCGCCACCGGAGCCCTTGTCACCGCCACCGGAGCCCTTGTCACCGCCACCGCCTTTGTCACCGCCGGAGCCCTTCGCGCCGGACCCTTTGGACTCGCCGCCGTCAGTTTCCAGCAGGCCACCTTCGCCGCCGGAAAGATCTCCGCCGGAATCGCCCCCGAACAGTGTCGTGAGACCGCCCTCCAATTGCGCGGCGCCGAAAACGCCGTCGGTATCTGCCGGGTCGTCGAGGGGGCCGCCGGGGCCGAGGCCGAGCGTCTCGTTCAACTTCTCCGCGCCGGGCATGGACACCCGGTCGTGATGGGAGTCGAACAGGAACGTCGTTTCCGCCCCGCCACCGAGAACGCTCGGCATACCGACGCTGCCCAGCACGCTCGCCGCTGTGTCGAGTGCGGCCGGATTTTCACTGGCGCCCCACGCCGTGTTGAGGAATGGACTCTCGAGCCCGGCGAGTGAGCCGTGCTCCTGAGCGAACGCGGCGATCGATTCCAGCATGCCCGTCTGCTCGGCGGCGCCGCTGAGCGCGATCTGCGACGTGACGGCGAGTGTGGTGTGGGTAAACGCGCTCAAGGCGTCGAGCGGGTCCAGATCGTTCGCGAGGTCGGTGGCGAACGGTCCTTCCTCGCCCAGCGCCCGGTGGTGCAGATCCTGCATGCGCTGCCACACTTCGTCGGCCTCGGCCACGTACGCCACCGCGGGTTCGAAGTCGATCGCGCCGGTAGCGGTTTCGATGGACGTCGGTGCGCGCCATTCCGCTCGTTGGTTGTCTTCGACGGCTTTTACCTTATGGTCTGTCATCGCTGATCTCGCCTTTCAGGACTCGTCGAGGTATCGAGCGAGGTCCGCTTCGGTCACGAAGTAGTTGTGGTCGGTCTCCGCGTCGTGCAATATCGCGCCGCGCATGACCGTGTTGTCCTCCGGCCAGGCGTGCTTCTTGATCAGAATTTGGTCCCACCCGTACATGCCGGGGTCGGTAAGAACGGCTTTGCCCTGAATAACGAAGGTCTTCTCTTCCATTTCTTCTCCTGATGATCGCGTGCCGATCGTCGAAAGGACCTGCATCGACACCGAGCTTGAACCTCCGCGGTCAAGGTCCGTTGAAGGTCTAGTAAAGGTGCTCCGCTCGCGGCCGGCGCCAACCAGCTGACCACACCACGGCGGATCCGTGGTGTGGTCACCTTCGCCGACCCACCCGCGGAGACGCGCTGGCGCATCCCCACCGGCAGCCATGTCATAGCTCCGAGGACTTAGAACCGTCACGGCATCCCATGTCCGTCTGCGCGTCGGCCGGATCAGAACCGGCATCGCATCGCGGACGGCTGGCAGGGCAGCACGGTGCGCGCGATCCTGGAGAACCCGCGCTACACCGGATACGCGTTCTTCGGCCGCTGGGCCAAACACGAAACCTTGCTCGACCCCGACGACGTAGCCGCCGGTCACGTCGTGCGGTTCCGGCGCGCGACGCCGGATCGGATCGTCCGCTCCCGGACGCCAGCACACCCGGAGCTCATCAGCGTTGAGGACTTCACGCGGGTGCAACTGCTGCGCCGCTCGAAAGGTGGCCTGAAAACCGCGTGCAAAACGAAGCGCTCAGGACGGCGAACGACCAGGACATATCTGTTCCGGGGGCGCATCCGGTGCACGGTCTGCGGTCGGAAGATGGAAGCCAGCCCCCGCGCACACGGTATGTACTACCGGTGCCCAGCCCGTACGCTCGCGCCAGGCTCATCGGCCCTGGCGCATCATCCGCCAGCCGTCTATCTGCGCGAAGACGCCATACGGGATGGAGTGAACGGCTGGCTTGGCAGGTTGTTCCATCGCGACAACGTGGACCGAACCGTGAGCGCGCTGGTCGCCTCGCAAGATGGTGGCCACTCCGCGAACCGCTCGCAGGAATCCGCCAAGCGTCGCGTCGCCGAGGCAGAGAAGGAGTTGGAACGCTACCAAGCCGCCATCGCGGCGGGCATCGACCCCGCGGCGCTGGTCGAGCCGATGAACCAGGCACAAGCAAAGCTCACTACCGCGCAAGCTGAACTGAACAACCAGCAGGCACCGAACGCACTGACAGAGGCTGAGGTGTACGCGATGGTCGATTCGCTCGGCGACGTCGGCGCGGCTCTATCGGACGCGAAACCGGACAGCTTGGCGGGCCTCTACACAGCTGTGGGCCTCCAGGTCCGATACGAACCCGAGGCCCACGTTGCCGATGTCGCTATCCAACCCGCAGGACGGGTGAATAGTGCGTGTGTCCGAGGGGGGAGCGGACCCAGAACCCCACGCTGACATACGGCGCTGAGCTGCAGCTTCTTTAGTGCGAAGGTCCTCGTCGCGCCGCGCGTTTCCCGTCCAGATACCGCTGAGGTCGAGCGTCGCGGCGACGGCGCTGAGCTGTCCCTTCGCGTCGATCTCGGCGTTGCCAGGCGATGATCGGCACGCTGCCGCGCACGAGCCTGCCGAGGGTGCGGACGGTGAAGGTGCCGGTGCTGGCCTCGGCGTCCACACTCCACGATCCCGGGCACAAGTTCGAAGCCCAAGGGCGGGGTGGCGCGCTGTGGTGGGGCACGGTCGGGTCAGTCATCGAACTCTCCTTCTGCGGGCTGAGTTTTTGACGTCGGCGGCCAATCAGGATGACTCCGCCGGCCCGCCAGATCGACCGATCGTGCGTCCGCGTCGTCCGTGACCGGGCTCAGCTCCACCTCGGCACCGACCGGCCTCGACGGTGCGCCGGGCCGGAACAGTCGCAACCACTTCCCGGTGCGGGCCCATGCTGCTCACCCCGCGTTCGCGGGCGGGCCGGCCGAAACGACGGGCCGGCCGTACCCGGGCCGGTGGGACTGGTCAATGCCATGCCGCGCCCAGGTGTAGAGGTGCATCTCAAGGCCGTCGGGGTCGTTGAAGACCAGCAGCCACCCGATCGACGCCTCGATCACCGGGGAATGCGGGACGTTGAGGGTGTCCAGGTGTGCCGCCCAGGCGACCAGGTCGGCGCGGTCGGCGACGGCGAAGCCGACGGGGTCGAACCCCTTGCAGCCCGCGGCCGCGTCCGTGTTGACCCGGAAGGCGACCATCGTGTCGCCGAGGCCGGGCAGCACACCCGCGACCCCGCGGATGACGCCGTCCGCTTCGGGGAACTCGTGCGTGGCGCGAAACCCGAAGACCCGCTGGTACCAGGCCAGCGAACGCGGCAGGTCGGTGACGGGGATCTTCACATGGTGGATACCAGCCAGCTGTGGGACCGACATGTCCCCTCCTCTCATTTCGCCGCAGGCGAACTGCGGTCAATGGTGATAGGATGCACCGCATGTCCGATTCAGTCAAGAGGCAATACCGGTCATCGAAGCGCACGGCGGCGGCCGCCGCGACCCGCGCCCGGATCCGCGAGGCGGCTGCCCGCCTGTTCGTCGAGCACGGCTATGCGGCCACCACCATGCGCGACGTCGCCTCGACGGCCGGCGTCGGTGAGCGGACGCTGTACGACGCCTTCCCCAGCAAGACCGCCCTGTTCGGCCACACCCTCGAAGTGGCCACCGTCGGCGACGAGGAACCGGTGCGGGTGGCCGACCGGCCCGAGATCCGCGCCGCGCGCGAGCAGTCCGACCCGGCCGCCGCGATCCGACAGATGGTCGCCTACAGCGAGGCGCTGCTGGACCGGGCCGGCGACCTGATCATGGTCAGCGTCGAGGCCGCCGGCAGCGACCCGGACATGCGCGCGGCCGCCGACGCCGGCGCGGAGGCCACCCATGAGGTCTGCCTAGCCCTGACCCGGGCGCTCGACCAGCGTGGAGCGCTGCGCGACGACCTGGACGCCATCACCGCCGCCGACATCACGTATGCGATGATCTCGCCGCACCTGCACCAACTACTCCGCCGACACCGACACTGG
Organism: Actinophytocola sp.; assembly: GCA_009377475.1. Lineage (GTDB taxonomy): Bacteria > Actinomycetota > Actinomycetes > Mycobacteriales > Pseudonocardiaceae > Haloechinothrix_A. The sequence goes on along the minus strand of WHTY01000094.1, from coordinate 11,133 downwards.
AGCAGGCACCGCTACCGCACCTGGCTCGAACGCACCCTCACGAACCAGCTGCTCCGCGAAAGGGCCCCCGCCACGGCACGGAGCGGGCCATGAAGTCCGACTTCGCCCGGGCGGTGCGCGTCGAGCCGGTCACCCTGCCCTGGATGTAGGCCCTGGCGCCGGTGACGACGTGTTCACCGCACGCTTCGGCGTGCCCGTTGTCACCGACCCGGCGCTCCTGCTCGGTCATCTGCCGAGCAGCGGCACCTCCATCTCAATCTCACTCTGCCGACGACTCAGCCGCCGCGAAGACGACTTCTGTCTCTCAGGCATTGACACGGGGCTCCTTTCGATGACCGTTGAAAACCGCAGCGTGAACCCTCCTCAACAACGAGACCAGGGTCCAACGGCCTCTGGCCGCAACGTCGACCTGAGATCGACAGCAACGATCGCCCTCGAGTCGGAACCGTTCAGCTCACGAACTGCCTGCCTGCGGTGTCGTGCCCGTTTGATGCAGTTCCCAAGCCTTGCCGTAGCCCCGCCGGCGGTGCTCGGGCAGCACGGCGTAGCCGATGTGTCCTCCGAGGTGGCGCAACTGGTCGTTGAGGGTGTGCCGGATCGATGCGCGGCCGACGATGACGCCCTTGACGTCGGCGACGAGGAATGTCGCCCGAACCCGGTCCGCTGGCAGATCGACGCCCCGCCGCGTGCGCTCGAGCATGGCGAGGTACTCCGGCCAGGTCATGCCAGGCCGCCAGCCGTGCGCGAACGAGAAGTTCTCCTTCGCGAGGGTGGCGCACGGTCGGTTATGTGGCCTGTCAAGTTGTCTCATCCGAGCACGCAGTCTGGCCTTGGCTACGGAGGACCGGACGTCAGCGATGGCAGGTGCTGAAGAGCCGGGTTCTTCAATTGTTGGTTAAGGCGCTCAGGTCGCGGTGGAGTCGTCGTTCGTGCAGTTCGGTGCCGCCGGGTCCGCGGTCGAGCTGGGAACGTCCGGTGTCGGTCCAGCCGTGGCGATGGTAGAAGCTCAGGGCGCGTTCGTTGGTGTCGAGAACCCACAAGCCGGCGTGGGTGAAGCCGAAGGATCGGAGCCGGTCGAGCGCGGCGGCGTGGAGCTGGGTGCCGATGCCGCGGCGCCAGAGGCCGGGGGTGAGGTAGAGCGCGTAGAGGTCGCCGAGAGTGGGGTCGGCGCGGTCGGTGGGTACGAGCGGCGGACCGGTCGCGGCGAAGCCGACGATGACTCCTGCGATCGTCGCGACGACCGTGCGGGTGTGCGCAGGGCGGGCGGCGAGGACCTCCGACCAGAACTGTTCCCGGTCGGGGATGGACAGGCCGGCCAGAACGTCGTCGGGGAGCAGACCGCGGTAGGCGGCGCGCCAGGACCGCACCAGCACGTTGGCGATGGCGTGGGCGTCGTCCTGCGTCGCGTCTCGAAGCTCGACCATGCTGCCGATGCTTCCATGGGAGAAGCCGCGCCGAAACGCTCACCGATCCGGGCTAGGCTCCGGTCATGATGATCCGGATCGTGGCGGCTGAGGACAGCTTCCTCATTCGTGAGGGGATGCGGTTGTTGCTGGGCACGCAGGATGACCTGGATCTGGTGGAGAGCGTGGTGACGCTGCCCGACCTGCTCGCCGCGGTCGATCGGCACGTCCCGGACGTGGTGGTGACCGACATCCGGATGCCGCCGGGTAACCAGGACGAGGGCATCCGGGCGGCGGAGGCGCTGGCGCGGACGCATCCCGGGCTCGGTGTGGTCGTGCTGTCGCAGTATGTCGAGCCGGAATGGGCGTTACGGCTGTTCGATCCGGGCGCCCGGGGCCGGGGTTACCTGCTGAAGGAACGGGTCGGTGATCTCGAGCAGATCCGGCACGCCGTCACGACCGTCCATAAAGGTGGTTCGGTGCTGGACCCGCTCGTGGTGGAAGCACTGGTGCAGGCCCGCCTCCGGCAGGCGAACTCGCCGCTGTCCCGGCTGACACCGCGCGAGTCCGAGGTGCTCGAGCTGGTCGCCGGTGGGCTGTCCAACGGCGCTATCGCGGCCAAGCTGACGTTGAGCGAGCGTGCGGTGGAGAAGCACATCAGCGCGATCCTCGGCAAGCTCGACCTGGACCCGGGCGACACCGATGTGCACCGCCGGGTCCGGGCGGTGCTTGTCTACCTATCCTCGACCAGCGGCTGAGCGGGGATCTGCCCGCTGATCGTGGTGCCCTGGCCCGGCGCGGACGCGATCCGTGATTCGCCGCCGAGTGCGGACACCCGGTCGTCGATATTCGCCAGCCCGGTCCCGGTGCGATCGCGGCCGGGGTCGAATCCTGCGCCGTCATCGTGCACCCGGAAGGCCAGCCCGGCGCTGTCGGCGGTCAGGAAGACCCTGATCTGCCGGGCGCCACCGTGCCGCACGGCGTTCTGGACCGCCTCCAGGCACGCGAAGTAGACCGCGCCCTCCACGGCTCGGTCGTAGCGTCCGGCGCCGTCCTCGACCACGGACACGGCGAGGGGGAGGTCTCGTACGTGCGCGCGCAACGCGGCGGCGACGCCGGCCTGGTCCAGGATGGGCGGGTGCAGCCCGCGGGCCAGCTCGCGCAGCGACCGCACGGCGGCGTCCACCTCGCCACCCAACTGCTCGAGTTGCTCGCGCACCGCGTCGGTGTCGCCGGCGTCCAGGAGTGCCCTGGCCACGCCCAGGCGCAGCCGCAGCGAGATGAGTCGGGACTGGGCGCCGTCGTGGATGTCGCGTTCGAGCCCTCGGCGGGCCTGATCGTGCACCTGGACCAACCGCTGCCAGCTCGCGCGCAGCTCGTCCAGACGGGAGCGTAGCTGCGCGGTGAGCCGGGCGTTGCGCAGGACCACGCCGAGCGAGTGCGCGACGTCGTCGAGCAGCTCCGGGGCGTCGCGAACCAGATCGGCGGCGGCACGCGCGTACAGCCGGAGCTCGCCGAGGCGTTCCGCGTGGTGGGCGACGTCGGCGCGCAAGGCTGGCTCGGGTTCATCGCTGCTGCCCGCCGACGCGGCCAGTTGCGGCTGTGGGTCGATGTTCAGCCACACTTCGGCCCGGGCCGCGCCCGTGCTGCGGACCAGCAGCTCCACCACGTCGTCCAGCACCTCCTCCGGGGTGACCGCACTCGCGCTGGCCGCCAGCCGGGACAGCACCTCGGTGCGGTCGGCATGGCGGCGATAGAGCAACCGGTCCATCAGACGGCGGACCCGGCGTCGAGCCGGCTCGATCAGCAACGCCACGATCACCACCGCGACGATCGGCAGCATGGTGCTGTCGGCCGTGCGACCGACCCAGCTGCCGATTCCGACCACGACCGCCACGTAGACGACGGCCACTCCGACCGCGAGCACCGCGGCCACCGCTGCCCGGCCGAGCACCGGCTCCAGGTCGTGCAGCCGGTAACGCGCGACGGCAAACGCGTAGGTGGCCAGCAGCGCGGTGAACGCCACGAGGACCGCCGGGATCCAGACCTGCTGCCACGGGTACGTGACGGTGCCCACCACCGCGAACGCGATGAACGCAAAACCGACGGCGCGGAACGGGCGCCGGTGTGCCCCTTCGGCCCGCCGCCACCGCAACAGCATCGCCACCACGCTGGCGACGGTTGCCGCGAGGACCGCCAGCCCGCCGACGATGACCAGGATGCCGACGACGGCGGGCCCGTCGCCTTCGGCCCAGTCCGCGGTCGGCCACGCGTCGACGGCGAACGCCACCATCAGGGTCGTGGCACCGAATGCGGTCAGCGCGGGCACCCAGCGCCACCGCCGGTTGGGCAGTCGACCGTCGGGAAACAGCAGCGGCAGCATCGTCAGGGTCAGCACTGCGGTCGGGACCCACACCGTGGCGATCAGCAGCACCAGCGTCGCCGCGCCCAGCGGCATCCCGGCGGGTATCAGAACCGCGTCGGTGTCCGTGGCCAGGTCGATGCCGGCCGCAATCAGGCTGGCGTCCAATGCCGCGGCGACGCTCACGTGCAGCACCGAGAACCAGCCGATCGCCAGCAGGACCAGACCCGCGCCGTTGTCCGGGCGCCTGCGCAGCACCAGCCAGCTCAGCCACAGCAGCACGATCGCCGGCGGGCCGTTGTGGAACATGAACAGCTCGTACATCACCCGGGCCGGGCGGTCACGCACGGGCATCGACACCAGCGCCCCAGCCGCGATCGCCGTGCCGGTCGCCGCGACGACGGTCAGCCCGGTGCCGCGTAGCCAGGACCGGACGTCCACCCGAACAAGTATCGCGATCACGGGCACCCGGGTGAAGCGGATGAACCGAACCATTCGGGTGCGGGTAGCCACATCCCGGATCGGGGAGCTCGCACGCTGTCGCGTCCGCGCCACCCAGGCGACCGTGCTAATACACAACGTTCCCTCGGAGGTGGCTCCCATGACCAACACCACGTCCCCACTCGCAGCCAGGATCTACGGCGTCGCGGCGATGGCCGCACCGCTTCTGCTGATGGCCAGCACGATCGCCTACATCGTCGCAGGCGAGGGCATCAACCACGGCGTCCTCGGCGGCGTCATCGGCGTCTGGGCCTGCTTCGCGCTGGTCATCGCCTTCGCCGGCATCCTGCGCCATCTCGAAGTCCGCGCGCCGCGCGCCGCCCCGATCCTGACAGCCTTCGCGCTGACCGGCTTCTCCGCCGGGATCGCCTTCAATGTCGTCGCCATCTTCACCGCCGTCGCGGGCCCGCATGCGCGCGACTACCTTGACGTGGCCGTCGAGGCCGACCCCGTCGCCATCCTTGGGTTCCTCCCGTGGGGCTTGTTCACCCCGCTGTCGCTGCTCCTGGTCGGCCTCGCCCTCTGGCGGACCCGGACCTTCCCGGCGTGGAACGGCGCACTGCTCGCCCTGGGCGGCGTCCTGTTCGTGGCGGCCCGCCCGGAGCGCATCAACGTGCTGGCGCTGATCGCCGACGGCGTGCTGGTCACCGCCCTGGTCCCGATCGGCTGGGCCATGCTCCGGCACGCCCGGCCCGCCGCTGCGACCCCTCCCGCCAACCGGTCCGTTCCCTCACCAGCTCACTAACTTACTGCCAGGAAGGCAAGCTGCACTGGCAGCTCCGGCGGCCGGACAACAGCATCATGGGCGGCATCCCGGACATCTGCATGGACATCGGGCGGGTGGCCTTCGAGGCCGACGGCACGCACTTCGTCGTCGACGTCTGGGCACAGGACGGCGCGGCGACGGGTGCGTACCGCTTCGAGGTCATTGCCACGACCCCGGACGAGGTGCGCGACATCGCGCTCGGCGATCGGATCACCGGCTCCATCGACAAGCCCGGCGCCAAGGACGTCTACCGGCTGACCGGCCGCTGCGGGCAAGCGTTCGATGTTGACCGCCACGGCCACCGGGCCACCACCGTCGAGCAGAAGGTCGGCTCCGCCCTGTTCGCCGAGGTGGGGGCAACCGTCCCCGGTGCCGGTCCGCTCGTTCCACGACGTCTTTCCGGTCTCGGTGATCACGACGTCGACTCTGGCCCGGCTGGCCGAGCTGCGCCCACAGAGCAGGTTCGACGTGCGCCGATTCCGGATGGCCGGGCATTTCCCGTTCTCTAGCTCGCCGCAGGTCTGGGGCTTCAGTCTTCAGCATCTCAGAAGATCCCGGGGCCGGGCGTGAGGATGCGGTCGGGGTCGTGGCGTCGTTTGCGGCGTCGGAACCGCGGCCACAGGTCGCCGTACTGCGCGGCCCAGTCGGCGTGGTCGAACTCCAGGGAGCCGATGGGGTACTGAGTGCCGCCGACATCTCGCGCCTGGTCGAACCATCGGCGGTTTCTGGCTAGCATCGTGTCCGCGAATGCCGGATCGGGCCCGGGTTGCGCGGACGTGGTGAGGACGTTGAACAGATACACCCACGGGGTGCCGGCTGGCACCCGGAGGAACGGCTGGGTGAGGCTGGATCGGCGCTGTGGCAGGAGCATCAGCTGCCCGCCTGGCCCGACATCGGCGGCGGTGAGGCTCGGAACCAGGTCGCTGACGTAGTGCTCGATCGCGTGGTCGTCGAGCCAGACGGCGAACCAGGGTTTCACCAGCTCGTCCCAGTTCAACGCGAGCCGCGCTTGCGCGAGCATCCTGTCCACCTGTTGCGCCCAGTCGAGGTAGCCGGCGTCGGTGGTAACGGCGGTGATGGGCGGCTGGCTGAGGCCGCGGAGCAGGTAGTCGTTGTCCGGCGGCGCCGAGGGGTCGAAGAACGCCACCGCATTGAGCTGGTAGACCAGGCTTGTGGCCTGCGGCGCCCAGAGGCCGAACACGCCGTCGAGCTCGCCCCAGGACAGCAGCGTGCGCATGTCCCGGAAGAACGTCGTGTTGTCCGAATAGGACAGGACGTAGCTGCGCGCCATCGGTTTCGCCGGAACGAGGCCCACCCGTGCGCGGGTGATCACCCCACACTGCCCGAGCCCGCCCAGCATCGCCTCGAACAGCTGGCTCTTGCGGCGCTGCGAGCATCGCTGCACGCGGCCGTCGCCGGTCACGACCTCGAGTTCGCGCACTTGGTCGATCTGGGCGCCGTGGGCGTTGCGCACCCCTATGCCGCCGACAGACAGGGTTCCGCCGACGGACAGCCCGGTGTATCTGGTGAGTACTGGTGGGGTAAGGCCGTGCTCATAGGCGGCCAGCAGCAGCTCCTGCCACAACACCCCGGCGTCGACATCTGCGCTGTCCGCCCCGATCGAATGGATCGTGCTCAGCGATCGGTTCTCGATGAGCAGTCCGTTGACCAGCCCCTGCCCGTACGTGCTGTGCGCCTGGCCTCGGGTGGCCACCTTGATGCCGTGTGCGCGGCAGTAGCGGATCATCTTCGCGATGTCGGCTACCGACCCCGGGCGCAGGACCGCACAGGGCATCCGCTCGATGATGTTGCCATTATCGGCTGCGTCTTCCTGCCTGGTCGCTGAGTCCAGGTGAAGCATCCCGTCCAGCGGCGGGACGTCGTCGAACGACGGGCAGCCCGCCGCCTCTGCTGCGCTGACCCAGCGGCCGCCGAGGGAATCGAAACCGACCACCATCGCGCTCGCGACGGCGCCCGTCAGCAGCGTCCGCCGACTGGAGCACTTGGCCTCGGCGGTGCGCCAGGCATGCCTGCCGGTGTGTTCCATGGTCTGCCTCCGGGACGATGTGGCGTGGTGAACCGAGTCAAACCCGGGGGCAGCGATCGCACACGAGTAGTGGACCACTCGAATTCGGGTGAACGGATCACGCGCCCTTGCCGGCGTCGCGGAGCAGGGCGGAGTATTCGGTGCGGTCGCTGGTACCGAGCTTCGCGCCGGCGCGGTACAAGTGGCCCTCCACGGTGCGTACCGACACCGTGAGCCGGTCGGCGATCTCCCGGTTCGACAGGCCGCCCGCGGCCAGCGACACGATCTCGCGCTCCCGTCCGGTGAGGGGGAGCGGGCGCGCGGCCGCGCGTAAGGCGGGGGTACGAGCCCCCTCGCATGCCTCGGCCAGCCGGTTCGCGCGAGCGGCTGCGGCAGTCGCCGAGCCGCGCCGAGGCCCTCCCTGGTACGTGGCCGCTGCCTGGGCTGCGGCGTCGGCCGCGGCGAGCAGATCGCCGATCGTCTCGAAGCGCTCCGACACCGTCAGCAGCGCATCACCGTCGGCGGTGGCCAGCGCGGCGGCGTGGGTGGCCGCGGCAGGGGCGCGGGGGCCGTCGACCGAGCTCGCCAGATCCGCAAGCCGATCGGCGACCGTGCGGTCGCCGAAACACACCGCGGTATGCAGCGCCAGAACCTCATGCGCCCGTTGGCCCTGACTCGCCGCGGCATCCGCCGCCTGGTGGGCGGTCGTGATCGCCTCGCTCGTCGCGCCCTCCGCCGCGGAGATCCACGCGCGGGCCAGCCCCAGCTCCGGTGCGAGGACGACCAGTCCGGGATGCCCCGGGGAATCCGGGTCGCCCAGCACATCGCGGGCGGCCACGGCATCACCCGCGACGGCGAGCGCCTGCGCCAGCTGAACCCGGCACAGGAATTCCCATGCGCCGAACTCGATGCCAGCGAGACCGCTGTGGACCTCTCGCAGGGCGCGCACGGCGGTCTGGGTGTGTCCGCGGGCAAGAGACGCGTATCCCAGCAGGAGAACGCCGACCAGCCGGGTGACGCCGACCGCGTCGGAGGTGCGGTTGTCCAGCTCGCGCGCGACCCTGTCCAGCTCGTCCAGATACCCCGCGAGGCGCAGTCCGATCATGTGCATGGTCCCGAGAAAGAGGCCCTGAACGGCTCCGTCCAACGACCGGGCCGCCGCGGCGTGGCCGTTCGACACCGCCGACCGGGGGAGACTGTCGATCCTGCCGACAACGCCGAGCCCGGCCGCGAGACCACATGCCGCTCGGACGACGGCTTGATCAGTGGCGCCTTCGGTAGCGAACACGGCCGCCGAAGCCTCGATCGCGCGCTCGGGACGACCGAGCAGCGCGTGGAACATCGCCCGCATCGCAGCCAGCACCGTCTGCGCGTGCGGGGCGTGGACCGCCGCCTCGGCCTCGTCGAGCAGAGCTTCCGCTCGGTCCGGTCGCCGCAGGATATTGAGGACTATGCCGGCGTGCGTCGCGGCGACGATGGCTCGCTCGGCATCGTCACGCGCGAGACCGGCCAGCGCGACGAACTCGGCTTCGGCTTGCGCGGTGCGTGACTGCCACGCGAGCGCATAGGCGAGGTTGAGCCGCGCATCGAAGCCTCCCCCGCTGGCGATCGCGGCACGGGTCAGCCGTTCGGCCAGCGTCATGTCCAGCAGGCGAAATGCGGCCTGGGCTGCCGCCGTGAACATCGCAGAATCCGCACTGAGATCGGACTCCAGGATGAGCGCCGCGCGGCGGAGCAGGAGCTCGGTGGGCTGAGCTTCGTCGTCGTGGGCGAGCGCCGTTGCGATCTCGCCGCGCAAACGGCGTGCCCGGAGTTGCCCGATAGCGTCGCGCCGGGCCTCTCCGTAGAGCGGGTGTGCCAGGCGTGCCTGCAATCCTGTGCTGTGGCGTTCGACGTTGACCAAGCCCATTGCCTCGGCCGACTCCATCGCCATCGGATCGGTGAGCCGGGCAAGCACTCCTACCTCGAGCGGCTCGCCGAGGGCGAGGACGTCGACCACGTCGCCGACGGCATCGGGCAGTGCCCCCATCCGCGCGTCGACCAACTCCGCGAGTTCCGGTGACAGTGCCGGGGTCCCGCTCCAGCGCCACACCTCGTTCGCCGCACGCAGCCGTCCGGCGGCCACCTCTTGCTCGACGATCTGCTGAAGGAGCAGGGCATTCCCCTGAGCCAGTTGCCAGATCCGGCGCCCGCTGTGGCTGTCGACCTGCCCGCCCAATGCCCTTTCAAGCAGCGCGAGCGTCTCGGGCTCGGGCAGCGGCTGAACCTCTCGGCGATCGAGCAGACCTTCCTTCCACAGCGCGGCCACGGAGTCCGGTGCCGGCTCGCCCGTCCGCACCGTCATCACCAACGTCGCCCGTTGTCGCAGGACGAGCTGATGGACGAGCAACGCGGACACTCCGTCGAGCAGGTGCGCATCGTCCACACCCACGACCACACCGGCCGGTCCCCGCCCTCCGGTCAAGGCCGCCATCGCCCGTGGCAGCGCATCGGCCGGGTCTTTGTCCAGTGCGCCCAGCAGGCCTGCGAACGCCCCCAGCGGCAGTTCACGAGCCGAGCACGTGGCCACGGCCCACTTCGTTGCGAGTCCCCTCTTGGCCGCCACCGCCAGCGCTTCGCGCGCCAGCCGCGTCTTGCCAACCCCGGCCGCGCCGACCAGGACTACGCCGCGAGGACCACCGGGGCGACGGAGCGCCGCGTCGACGAACTGCAGCTCGTCGGCCCGCCCGGTGAGTGGCCAGGTCCTCCGTTCCACGGGCTGACGATACGACGAAGAGATCCGGAGGTATAGACCAAATGAGCTTCGGCGGACTGGCGGTCATCGCGGACGTGTCCATCGTCCGGGCCTGGCACCGATCGGGCTGGCAATGCTCGCGTCGTCCCGGCGCATCCGGATGCCCCCGGATCCGATCAGGCCCGCCCGAGTCCGGCGTCGCGGGCGCGCACGATCGCGTGCGCCCGGTCGGCGACCTGCAACCACGTGGTCGGCTACGGCGAGGACACCGCGCTGTCCCCGCAGGTGTCCGTCACTGCACGGCGGCGCGCCGCGCAGCCACCAGCCGGGCGTCGATCAAGGCGGCCACCGTCACGTGCGCCGCCTGGAACGCGCCGACGTCCAGCAGTACCAGGCCCGCGCCGTGCCACGGGTATCGGCGCAGCACCAGCCACGCCATCCCCAGGAGCACGATCCCGGACGGGCCGTGCTGCCACAGGAACAGGTCGTAGAAGAGCCCCAGCGGGCGTCCCCGCAGCAGCATCGACTCCATCGCCGCAACGATCACCGCAGATCCGGCCGCCGCCGCGCCGGGGCTGCTGAGCCGGTGATCGCTCCTGCGTCGCCAGTTTCGCCGGTAGCGCTGCTGGAGGACCGGGTAGAGATCGTAGGGATCCTGGCCGACCTTGCGGAGATCCAATCGAACACGACTGTGCCATTAGTCGTTCCGGACCTCGTGATGACGCCAGCGGCACAACTCGCGGAATGGCGCGCCACAGCCAAGATCCTGCGCGGTGAGGAGGTAGCCGTTACCTATCCTGAGGGACACGCACTGATCTTCGTACTCGATGTCCAGATTGCGGCACCCTTGCCGGATCCCCTTGTCGTGGAAATGCCGCTCGTAGTCAGCATCAACGACCAGCGAGTTGAACTCGGCCGCGTATTGGCCACGGTCGTCGGGGGAACGCTTACCTGGCATCGCGAGAACGGCGATCTTCACCACCACGCGATCACCTCAGCCGACCGCAGGGTGACCTACCAGCGCGCACCATGACAGCGCCCCGCCGCCTCTCAACGGTAAGCGCGACCAACGGACCCGCCCGCGAAGAGCACGGCCGCTCCGGACGCGCTCACCGACGCCGAGGTGTACGCGATGATCGACTCACTCGGCGACGTCGGCGTTACGCCTGGAAATGACCTATAACGCACCTACGGGCCAGACTCAGCCTGGATCCACCGTCCGGATTGTGGCTGGGAGTGTGTCGTGACAGCGGAAATGCCCTTTGACCTGGGAGGATCGGGAGTTGCTGAGGCTCCTGAACCCATGATCGAAGGGCATCTCTCGAGTGCGATTGTTGCATA
>WHTY01000180.1 GCA_009377475.1 Actinophytocola sp. | reverse complement strand
GTGGCCAACGCGAACCTGTTGGCCAATGAGAGCCGGACGCACTGGCTGGCATCCGAATACCGACCGCACGATGTCGGGGATGGCTGGATCGAACTCAGTGAGCGGGCGCTCGGTGCCTCCCGTGAACTTGGCGAAGAGGAGGACGGCGCCATCACCGATGACGCAGACGGACTGCGCATCTGGATCGGCGACGACGCCTTTGACCTCGAACCGGTCAACTAGACCGGCACCGCATATCCCAAATCCTGCTGTCCGCTGCGGACGGCGCCTTCCACCCACGGCGCGGTCATGGCCGACCAGCTCGGGGTGCAGCCTCCGCCAGCAGCAACCGGTCGCGTGGCCGTCCGGCCGCAACGACCCGTGCTGGTGCGGCACCGACCGCAAGTACAAGAAGTGCTGCCGCCCCCGCGCCCAGCAGTGACGTCCGAAACGCCGAGACCAGGTATTTCCAGTGTGTTCTACCGCTACAGATTGAGCGCGGCTCTCAGCGCATCATCGACACGAGCGAGGGTCTGCGGCGGTAGCGCGCCGTAATCGCGGATCACCTCGTCCCGATACACCTTCTCAACGTCGTCACAACACACCGATCCCACCCAGGGCGCGTCGTTCTCCGTGAGATGCACGATGCTCGGAAGGCGAGGTTTTCGACTCGTCGTCAACCGAACTGCCAAGAAGTCACCAAGCCTCGCATTACGTTGGTTGTTCGACACTGCGAGGTAGTACTTCTCGCCCCGGTCCTCGATGACGGCTCCATAGATGCGCCCACGCACGATAGGCGGCGCGCCAGCGTGGCTACGCGTCACTCGCTACCCTCTACGCGACCGCGACGGCGGCGCGATGCTGTGATGCGCCGATCTTCTTCGTGTTCCTCCTCCGTTGTCGCCTCGGCGATCTGACGGTAGCCCTCGTCAAGCGCGAGTTCGACGATGCGGTCGATACCCACGTGGAAGGCGGCACGGAGAATGGCTGCCTTCGAGTCGCCGACGTCACCAGCAAGTTGGTGCAGCGCCCAACGCTCAAGGCTTGCTGGGTCCATCAAACGGTCCACGAACCGCGCGTCCTGCGCCGGGAGCGTCAACGTCTCGCGACGACTTGGTGCTGGGTCGGTGGTCATACATATCATTATGCATCATCTTCCTGATGCAAAAAAGTGCATCAATCCATCGATGAACCTGCCCGATGCGCCACGACGTCGCCTGCGTTGTCCCTCATCGTGCCGACCCGAGCAGTCCCTTGGCGATGTGGGTCACCTGGATCTCGTTGCTTCCTGCGTAGATCATCAGCGATTTCGCGTCCCGTGCCAGTTGCTCGACCCGGTACTCGGACATGTAGCCGTTGCCGCCGAAGAGTTGCACGGCTTCCATGGCGACCTCGGTCGCTGCTTCGGAGGAGTACAGCTTGATGGCCGACGCCGCCGCGAGCGACGGCGTCGTTCCCGCGCGCATGTTCTCGACCGCCGAGAGGACCATGTTCTCCACGTTGATCCGCGCGATCTCCATCTTCGCCAGCTTCAGCTGAATCAGCTGGTAGCGCCCGATCTCCTGCCCCCACGACGTCCGGGTCTTCGCGTACTCCAGGCTCAGCCGGTGGCACTCGTTGATGATGCCGAGTGCGAGTGCGCCGACGCCGACACGTTCCAGCGTGAACCCGGACTTGACCTCGTCCTTCGCGTCCGCGCCGCCCGCCTCCGGCTCGGTGCCGCCGAGCAGCCGGTCCTTGCCGAGTCGCACGTTGTCGAAGAACAGCTCGCCGGTCGGTGAGGACATGATGCCCATCTTCTTGAACGGCTTGCCCCTGACCAGGCCGGGATCGTCCTTCTCGAGCACGAAGGTCAGCACCGGCCGGTCACGCACCGGGGCGCCGTCGCCGGTGTCGAGCTTGGCGAACACCACGATCACGTCCGCGAACGGCCCGTTCGTGATGAACGTCTTCTGTCCATTGAGGACATAGCCGTCACCGTCCCTGCGCACGGTGGTCTTCATGCCGCCGAACGCGTCCGAGCCGGAGTCCGGCTCGGTGATCGCCCACGCCCCGATGTCGTCGAACGTCGCCAGCCTCGGCAGCCACCGTCGTTTCTGCTCCAGCGTGCCCTTGGACAGGATCGTCTGCGCCGTCAACCCGAGGCTCACGCCGATGGAGACGAGTAGGCCGAGGCTCACCCCGGACAGCTCGCTGGCGATGACCAGCGGCAGCCCCTCCTGCCCGGCCAACGGACTGCCGCCCGACGTCCCGCCGCGCGGCTCCCCCTTGGCCCGCCGCTCCTGTTTGTCCAGCAGCTTCTCGAGCGCTTCCGAGGCCATCGCGCCCACGCCGAAGTCTGCCCAGAGCTTGCGGATGATCTCGTAGGGCGGCACCTCACCGGATTCCAGCTCGTCGGTGTGCGGGCGGACCTCCTTGTCCACCCACTCGCGGATGCTGTCCCTGATCAGCAGCTCGGTCTCGCTCCACCCGGTCATACCGCCCACCCTTCGAGCTGCTTCGCCACCGAGTCGACCGACCACATGTCGTCGTGCTCGGCGGTGCGCGTCGCCGTCCACCCTTGCAACTGCTGGATGGAACCGCCCTGCACCGCGAACACCTGACCGGTGAACGGGCAATCGGCCTGCGCGAGATACGCCACCAGCGGCGCGATGTTGGCCGGGGACAGCAGATCGGCCTCACCTTCTTCGACCTCCGCGGCGAAGATCGCGCCCATACCGGGGGTGGCGAGGGTGAGCCGCGTCCTGGCGATCGGCGCGATCGCGTTGGCCCGCACGCCGTAACGTTCCAGCTCCGCCGCCGCGACGAGGGTGAGCGCCGCGATGCCCGCCTTCGCCGCGCCATAGTTGGCCTGGCCCGCGTTGGGCATCGTCACACCGGACGCCGACGCGGTGTTGATCACTGCGGCGTTCGGCCGCTCGCCCGCCTTGGCCTGCTGCTTCCAGTAGGCCGCCGCGTGGTGCAGCATCGCCGCGTGCCCCTTGAGGTGCACGGTGAGCACCGCGTCCCACTGCGACTCGTCCAGCCCGGCGATGAACGCATCCCGCAGGATGCCCGCGTTGTTGACCAGCACGTCGAGCCTGCCGAACTCCGCGACCGCCTGTTCGATCAGGTTCTCCGCGCCCGACCATTCCGCGACGTTGTCGGTGTTGGCCACCGCCGTGCCACCGGAGGCGCGGATCTCGTCCACCACCTCCTGCGCGGGCCCGGCGTCGGAGCCGGTGCCGTCGTTGCCGCCGCCGAGGTCGTTGACCACGACGCTGGCTCCTTCCGCGGCGAACAACAGCGCGTGCTCGCGGCCGATGCCCCGACCGGCGCCGGTGATGACCGCGACGCGCCCGTCCAGTGTTCCCATTGCTACTCCCTGATCTCGGCGAGACCGTCCTTGACGACCACGTCGTCACCAGCCTTGGTCTCGAAGGCGTACGTCGTCACACCGGTCGTGCCGGTCTTGCGCCACACCGTCGTGGTGATGTCCTGGCCCGGCAGCACCGGCTTGGCGAACCGCACCGCGAGCCGTCGCAGGCGGTGCACGTCGGACTCGGCCAGCTCGGTGAGCAGCGCCCACGACGTGAACGCCATCGTGCAGAGGCCGTGCGCGATGATCCCCGGCAGACCGGCGTCCTTGGCCACGTCCTCGTCGAGGTGGATCGGCATCGGGTCGCCGGCGGCGGGGCCGTACCGCAACGGCTGGTCGTCGTCGATGTGCTGGGCCACGGTGGCCACCGGCGCCGACTGCCGCAACGACTCGTCGAAGCGGTGTTCCGGCGCGAGCTCACCCCGGCTGTCCCCGGTGTCGAAGCCCCGCACGAAGAACGTCACTCGCTGCTCGTTGACCAGCTCGCCGTTCGAGTCCCTTGTCTCCAGGTACACGCAGGCCGCGGTGCCGTTCCGCCCGCCCCGCCAACCCGTCATCTTGCCCTTGGCGACGAGCTTGTCGTCCGGCCGGATCGGACGGTGGAACACGAAGTCCTGCTCACCGTGCAACACCTTGCCGATCACGCTGAGCGGCACGACCTCGAGCGCGGGCTCCAGCAACGACTGGAACACCGGGACGATGGCGTAGACCGGCGGGGCCACCTCACCGGCGCGATGCGCCGCGATCGGGTCGTTGGTCGCCTTCGCGTAGTCGACCAACGCCTCGCGAGTCACCTCGTGCTGGACCTCCTCCGTCCAGACGTCCAGCCCTTTCGGGTTGAACCGCTCCGACATCAGGACGCCACCAGTTCCTTGAGGTTGTCCAGCGACTCGCTCAGGTTCTTGTGCGCATCCTTCTCCACGGCCTTGCCCAGCGCGCCGACGATCATCGAGCCGGTGAACTCGGCGTCGATGGTGGCGGTGGACCCAGTGTCCGCGGGCTCGACCGAGAGGGTGAACCGGACCTTGACCCCAGCCATGCCGGTACCGGAGATCTCCAGCTGCTTGGGCGCGTCGTACTCCACGACCGTCCAGGTGATCGTGTTGGCCATACCTAGCATCGTCACGACCTCGTCGACCTGGGCGCCCTGCCGCCATTCGGTCGGCACCTCGCCCTTCCACTTGGTGTGGATGGTCAGCCACCGCTCGAACGTGCTCGGGTCGGCGAACGCCGCCCACACGTCCTCGGGCGCGGCGGGAAGGTCGACCGAAACATTGATGCTACCCACGATGATTCCTCCTGCTTGGTGATGAACTTGGCTCAGCGCTCGGCGTGTGCGGTGCCCGCTCAGCGCTCCGCGCGCTGGTACGCGGTGACGACGGCCGCGCCGCCGAGACCGATGTTGTGCTGCAATGCCGCGCTGACGTCGTCGACCTGCCGCTTGTCGGCGGTCCCGCGCAGCTGCCAGGTCAGCTCGGCACACTGCGCCAGCCCGGTCGCGCCGAGCGGATGCCCCTTGGAGATGAGGCCACCGGAGGGGTTGACGACCCACCGGCCGCCGTAGGTGGTCTGGTCGTCGTCGATCAGCTTCGCCGCCTCGCCTTCTGCGCAGAGCCCCAGCGCCTCGTACAGCAGCAACTCGTTGGCGGAGAAGCAGTCATGCAGCTCGATGACCTGGAAGTCCTCCGGGCCGAGACCGGACTGCTCGTACACCGATCGCGCGGCCTTGACGTTCATGTCGTAGCCGATGATGTTCTTCGCGGTACCGTCGAACGTCGAGGCGAAGTCCGTGGTCATCGACTGCCCGACGATCTCGACGGCCTGCCCCGCGAGGCCGTGCTTGTCGACGAACTCCTCGCTGGCGAGGATCGCCGCGCCGGAACCGTCCGACGTCGGCGAGCACTGCAATTTCGTCAGCGGGTCGTAGACCATTCTCGAAATTGGCTATCCATATCGATGCAGTACCGCGAACCGCGTTATGTGGCGGTTCGCCAGGGCCGGTCGAGCGGCGCGGCGGCGAGCGTGCCGGGCCACTGGCGTGGGCCGGGCGGTGTGTGCTTGCGGTCGGTCTTGTGT
>WHTY01000029.1 GCA_009377475.1 Actinophytocola sp. | reverse complement strand
CGGCCAGCTCCAGCGTTTGTCGCTGTCGCGGCCGAGTTGGATCTCGACGATGATGGCGAACACCGGCCCGGTGTTGTCGGTGAGCACGACGACGGTGTCGGCCCGGTACTCGGTGGGTGCGAGGTCGGTCAGTTCGCACGATTCCAGTCTGGCGTGCTGATAGGTCGGCACCGTGACGCCGAGCGACGTTGTGAGGAGTTCGGCCGCCAGCGCGGGGCGGTGGTGGAACAGTTCGATGAGCACTTCGTGTAGTTGAGACAGCACTCTCCGAAGCTAACGCGACCCACCGACAATCTCGGCGCGGTCAGTCAACCCGCGGTTCGGCGTCTGGGACGAAACGTCGATGGAGGTTGCCGACGCGGACGGCAGCGGCACCTCCTACGTGCTTCCCGTCGGTGGCGACGCTCGGTAGCCGTCACCCGACGTGCTCGCGCAGCGCGCCGAACTCCGCTGCGAGGTCGGGCAGTTGGTAGTGCGCGTTGAGTCCGCTGGGATTCGGCAACACCCACAGCACGGCGTCCTCGATGTCTTCTGGCTGCTGCCCGACGACAGCACGCGGCCGATCGAACGCGCTGCGGTACGCGGTCACCCCGACGACGGCGACCGCGCGCGGCCGGTAGCGCCGGACCAACGACGCCAGCCGCTGCGAGCCCTCCCGCAACTCGTCGTTCGTCAGCTCGTCGGCGCGGGCGGTGGCTCTGCGGAGCAGGTTCGTGACGCCGAGGCCGTAGCGCAGCAGCTCGTCCTGCTCGCTCGGATGCAACTGCCGTGGCGTGAAGCCAGCCCGGTGCAACGCGGGCCAGAACCGGTTGCCGGGCCGTGCGAAGTGGTGCCCGGTCGCGCCCGAGTACAGGCTGGGGTTGATGCCGCAGAACATCACGCGCAGGTCCTCCGCGATGACGTCGGGGATCGTGCGGTCGCGCGCGGCGGCCAGGTCCGCCCGCGTGGGGCGGTAGGTGTCGGCAGGCATCACGCCACAACCTACGCCGCGCCGTCGCGTGGCTCGCACTCAGCGATCCCCTAACGACGTCGCGCGAGGAGGGGGCTCATCCCGATGTCCGCCACGACCTGTGCGCCGCACGCTCGGGTATGGCCGGAGGTTCCGCCCGGCCCGAGTGTGAGGAGTGCTCGCCATGCCAACCCGTCATCGCCAGCCCGCGTCCCGCGCCAAGCTCGTCGTCTACGGCGCGGTGGTCGTCGCAGCCCTGCTCGCGTCCGTGCTCGGCGGTATGTCGACCGCCCAGGCGGTAGCGGAGGACGCCACGTTGGACGACTCGTTCCTCCTCGGGCGGTGGTTCCCCGGCACGCAGGAGGCCACGCCCGAGATCGCGCCCAACACGCCGGACGTCGTCGCGCGGCAACGCCTGTCACTCCGACCGGGCACGGACTTCAACGACGGCGAGGTCATCCCGCCGCCACCGGACGTCGATCCGGAACCCGATCCTGACCCCGGCAGCTACTCCGGCGGCTGGGGCGGTGAGACGGCTGTGACCGTCCACCGCTACCCGTACCTGGAGTCCGAAGTGGACAGCTTCAACGTAAAGGACGGCCTCGAAGCGGCGTGGAACTTCGGCCTGCGCGGCCTGCAAACCCAACTGGCGCAGGAGATCGAGGCCGCGTCCGGCGACAAGCTCTACAACGTCGACGTGACGCTGGCCAGCGCGGACGCGGACAGTCCGCTCAGCCTGACCGTCAGTCCGAAATGGCGGAGCGTGTCGCTGTTCTACCTGGTCGGCGGTCACCGGATGCGTGCCAAGGTCGACGCCGACTACGTCAGCGACCCGACCGCCACGATGGACTTCGCCATCGGCCTGCGGCTCGACCTCGGCACCGACACGTGGCCCGAGGAACCGCTCGACCTGAAGTCCGCCGAGGCGGTGATGATGCCCGACGCCAACGGCGTCAGCGTCGACGGCAACTGGACGTACAAGGTCGGCTCCGTCCTGCGATGGCTGAAGAACCTCGGCAACGTCGACAGCGTCGAGCAGACCATCGCCGACGCCTTCACCGGCCAGACGTCCGACGTCGAGTCCTCGGTGCAAAGCCCGGTCGATCTGCTCAACGCCAAGCTGACGACGCTCATCAACGGCGTCGGCGGCTCGGTCAGCACCATCACCCCGCGCTACGACGACGAGACGTACCGGCTGGTGCTGCGGCTCAACACCCAGCCGATGGTCTACCAGTCGCCGGTCGCCGTGCTGGCCCGCTGACGCCGGTGGCAGGCCCGAGCAACCTCGGGCCTGCCACCGGATATGAGTGCGTCAGGCCTGCGACGTCGCCGCCTCGGGCTCGACCGCCTGTGCCTCGGGAACCGCGGTGTCGTCGGGGCGCCTGCCGAGCAGCCGCAGTCCGACAAGGAGCGCCGCGAGCGCCAGCGGATAGGCGAGCCACCACGGCACGCCGAAGCCGATCGGCAGCAGCCCGGCCACCAGCGCGATGCCCCCGGCGTACAGCGCGTACGGCAGCTGGGTGCGGACGTGGTCGATCACGTCGCACTGCGAGGCCAGCGAGGAGATCACCGTCGTGTCCGAGATCGGGGAACAGTGGTCGCCCCAGACAGCGCCCGCGAGCACGGTCGACACGCAGGCGAACAGGATCGGGTGACCGGCCGCCGACGTCTCACCCTGCGCCTCAAGCACGGCCCACGCCACCGGGACGGCCAGCGGCGTCAGGATGCCCATGGTGCCCCAGCTCGTGCCGGTCGCGAACGCCACGGCGGCTGCGATGACGAACACGATCGCGGGCAGCAGCGCGGCGGGCAGCGCCTCACCGAGCGCCCCTGCCAGGAACTCCGCCGTGCCCAGCTGCTCGGCGATCGCGGACAACGCCCACGCCAGCGCCAGGATGATCACCACGTACAGCACCGACTTGACGCCGGAGAACCATGCCTCGACCGCCTCGGTGGTGGTCAGGATCCGCTGCCCGACGCTCATCACCGTCGCGACGATCACCGCGAGCAGCGAGCCCCACAGCAGCGACGCGAACGGGTCACCCGCGCCCATCACCTCGATCAGGTTGGCACCCTCGCCGGTGACCAACAGCCCGATCAGCGTGGTGCCGACCAGCACGACCAGTGGCACCACGGCGTTGAGCATCCTGCGCGGGGTGTCGTCCTTCGGCCGCAGCTCCTCGGCCAGCGCGTCGCTGCCGCCGAGCTGTGAACCAGGCCGCAGCACGTCGCCAGTGACGCGGGCACGCCGCTCTGCCTTGGCCATCGGGCCGAAGTCCCTGCCGGACACCGCGATCGCGAACACCAGCACCACCGCGAGCACCGGGTAGAACGCGTACTTCAGCGACTCGAGGAACACCGAGAAACCCGACTGCTCCAGCCCGATCGTCGAGGTGGCGTCGCCGATCAGCCCCACCTGGAAACCGATCCACGTGGTGAACAGCCCGATCGCGGCGATCGGCGCTGCCGTGGAGTCCACGATGTACGCCAGCTTCTCGCGCGAGATCCGCAGCCGGTCGGTGATCGGCCGCATGGTGTTGCCGACGACGAGCGTGTTCGCGTAGTCGTCGAAGAAGATCCCGACGCCGAGACCGCCGCTGGCGACCTGTCCCCGCCGGGGCGTCGACGCCCACCGCGTCACCAGCCCGACGATCCCCTCGGTGCCGCCGTTACGGCGGATGATGCCGACCACGCCGCCGATCATCAGGGTGAACACGATGATCTTCATGTGGTCCGAGTCGGCGAGCGACTCGATGATGTGCACCTCGATGGTGTCGAGCAGCGACGTGCCGAGCCCGGAGAACGTCAGCCCGGACAGCAGCCACCCGCCGAGCCAGATGCCAGCCAGCAGGGCGGGGATGATCTGGCGGGTCAGCAGCGCGAGCAGGATGGCGAGCAGTGGCGGCAGGATCGAGACCCAGGTTCCTGTCATGGTGCGGTCCTTTCCGAGGGGTCAGGGGTGGGAGTAGCGGTCGCGACGGGTGATGGTCGGTGCGCGCATCACGACGTCCCTGTTGGTAGGACACTCAGCAGCTCGTAGGCGACGTGGGCCGCCGCGATGCCGGTGATCTCGGCGTGGTCGTAGGCGGGGGAGACCTCGACGACATCTGCGCCGACCACGTTCAGCCCCGCAAGGCCGCGCAGCATCTCCAGCAGTTCCCGGCTGGACATCCCGCCCGCCTCCGGGGTGCCCGTGCCGGGCGCGAAACCCGGGTCCAACACGTCGATGTCGACGGAGACGTACACCGGCCGGTCGCCGAGCCGCTGCCGCATCCGCTCAAGCAGCTCATCCAGGGACTTGCGGGCGAAGTCGCGGCAGTTGATCGCGGCGAACCCGAGCCGCTCGCTCTCGTCGAGGTCGAGCTTGGCGTACAGCGGGCCACGGATGCCGACGTGCATCGAGTGGTCGAAGTCGATCAGCCCTTCCTCTGACGCCCTGCGGAACGGCGTGCCATGGGTGTAGGGCTCGCCGAAGTAGGTGTCCCAGGTGTCCAGGTGCGCGTCGAAGTGCAGCACCGCGACCGGCCCGTGCCGCTCGTGCGCCACCCGCAGCAGCGGCAGCGCGATGGTGTGGTCGCCGCCGAGCGTGACCAGCCGCCTGCTCGTGCCGGACAGCTCCCGCGCCGCCGTCTCGATGCTGGTGATGGCCTCGCCGATGTTGAACGGGTTCACGCCGGAGTCGCCCGCGTCGGCGATCTGCTGGCGGCCGAACGGCGCGACGTCGAGTGCCGGGTTGTACGGCCGCAGCAGCCGGGAGCTTTGCCGGATGTGGTTCGGCCCGAACCGGGCGCCCGGCCGGTATGTCACGCCGGAGTCGAACGGCACGCCCCAGATCAGGGCGTCCGCGTCGCTCAGGTCAGCGAGTCTCGGCAGCCGCGCGAACGTCGTCTCCCCGGCGTAGCGGGGGATCTGCGTCGCGTCTACCGGGCCGACCGGGTTGTCTGGTGTGGACATTTAGAGCACCTCCGAGGTGGTGTCGCCGAGCTCGATCGGGGCGATGTGGTCGAAGACGTCGCCGGGCCCGGGGTTGGCCGGGTCGGTCTCGCCGCCGAAGTGGCGCAGCACGCCCCACACCGCGTTGATCGAGGTCTGTACCGCGCCTTCCGCCCAGCCTGCCGTCCAGGAGACGTCGTCGCCCGCCAGGAAGATGCCGCGATGCCGCTCGGCCATGCCGTCCTGCTTGAAGTGGGTGAACAACCTGCGCTGGTAGCGGTAGTGACCGGGCAGGTTGGCCTTGAACGCGCCCTGGAAGTACGGCTCGGCCTCCCAGGAGACCGACACCGGGTCGCCGATGATGTGGCTGCGCACGTCGACGTCCGGGTAGATCTCCCGGAGCGACTTGAGCATGACGTCGACCCGTTCGTGCACCGGCAGCGGCAGCCACTTCAGCGAGTCGTCGCACCAGGTGTAGGACAGGCAGATCGCCGCTGGCCGGTCAGGGCCGGAGTCGAGCAGATAGGTGCCGCGTGTCATCCGGTCGGTGAGCGTCATGCTCATGACGTCGCGGCCGGTCGCCGGGTCGGTGTCGCGCCAGAACGGCCGGTCCACCGGCACGAACACCTTGGACGACTCCATGTAGTGGGTGCGCTCCAGCGCGGTCCAGACGTCGATCGGGAACAGCGACTCGTCGCAGCCGATTTTGGACAGCAGCAGCCAGCCTTGCGCGGTGAACACGGTCGCCGGGAAGGTGCGGATGCCGCCGTCGGCGTCGGTGATGGTGATGCGGTTGCCAGCGGTGCGGTGCATCCGGGTCACCGCTGGCCGGGGCTCGCCGTCGTGCAGTGACTTCAGGCTGGTGCCGGTGGGCCAGTGCGCCGGCTTGTCAGGGGCGCGCTCCCACAGCCGCAGCGGCAGTTGCTGGCTGCCGCCGACGATGCTGAGGTGGTCGTCGTCCGCGCCGGTGTAGACGACACGCAGGATCTCCAGCATCGAGTTGGGGAAGTCGGTGTCCCAGCCGCCGGTGCCGAAGCCGACCTGGCCGAACAGCTCCCGCAGCGCGAACGACGAGAACGACGGCGCGCCGCAGAGGAAGCCGTAGAACGTCTGGTCGTCCAACCGAGACACCAGCGGGTCCCAGATGCGCTTGATCGCGGCGACGTCGCGGTCGCGGATCGACTGCTGCATGGCGGCGAAGTCGGCGGCGTCTTCCAGTGCGCATTTCCATGCGCTGGCGACCTCGCCGAACACCGGTGGCAGGTCGTCGAGCGTGCGGGCGTAGTGGCTGCGGCCCTTGATGTCGATGACCGTGCTCGGGGTGTCCTGCGCGAGCGGGTTGGGGAACGGCGTGGTGTCCAGCCCGACCTTGTCGATGTAGTGGAACAGCGACGTCGACGACGGCGGGAACCGCATCGCGCCCATCTCCGCGACCACGTCGTCCGGGCACCCGTCGAATCGTTCCGAGCGCAGCCTGCCGCCGATCTGGTCGGCCTCGTAGACGACGGGGCGCAGCCCGAGCTTCATCAGCTCGTAGGCGGCGACGATCCCGGACAGCCCGCCGCCGATCACGGCGACCTCGCTGCCGTGCGCGTCCTCCGGGACCCGGCCGAGCCCGGCGGGGTGGGCGAGGTGGTCGTCGTAGCCGAACGGGAAGTCCGGCCCGAACATCGTCAGCGGCGGGCCGTTGGGCGTGGCGTGGTGGGTCGATGACGGCATGGCCGAGGTCATGCGGTGACTCCTTCTGGGGTGACGAGGTCTCGGTACAGCTCGGGACGCCGGTCGGCGAGGTGGGTGTTCGCCGCGCGGGACGCCCGCAGCAGGTCGACGTCGACGTCGGCAAGCAGGAGCTGTTCGTCCTCGCCCGCGCGGGCGAGCACCTGCCCGGTGGGGGCGATGACGCAACTGCGTCCGCAGTAGCGCAGTTCGCGCTCGCGTCCGGTGTGGTTGGCGTAGGCGAGGTAGAGCTGGCTCTCGTAGGCGCGGGCGGGCACCAGCGTGTCCGCCACGACCTCGTACGGCGTCATCAGCGCGGTCGGCGTCAGCAGCAGATCGGTGCCGGCCAGCGCGTGCGCCCGCACCAGCTCTGGGAACTCGACGTCGTAGCAGATCAGCAGGCCGACGCGGATGCCGCGCAGCTCGACCTGCACGACGGCGTGCTCGCCAGGTGTGAACCAGTCGCGGTCAAGCGCGCCGAACAGGTGCGTCTTGCGGTAGTTCGCCAGCCGGTCGCCGCCATGGCCGATGAGCTGGACGGCATTGAACACGGCGTCGCCGTCGCGTTCCGGGTAGCCGTACGCCACCGCGATGCCGTGCTCGCGCGCGAGCCCCGCCACGGCCAGCGCGGTCGCGCCGTCGGCGGGTTCGGCGAGCCTCGGGATGTCCGCGCCGATGTGGTAGCCGGTGGTGGCCATCTCCGGGAACAGCAGCAGCTCCGCGCCAGCGGCCGCCGCCCGCACGATGGAGACGGTCAGGTCGCCCTTCGCGGGGCCTTGGTGGACTGCGACGAGCACGGGGTGTCTCTCCGGGGTGTTCGGTGATCGCGCTCACCGATCGATGAGCTGGAAAGCAAGGTATCGCCGCAGTTGGAACGAAAGAAGCGCTCAGTGTTGCAAAATCTGCCGTGATTACGGCTGTTTATTGCGCAAAGAGCACACAGATTGAACGATTTGCACGGACGTTCACGTTCGCCGTCCGCTCTGTCCGATTCAGTGGATGCGCGTGCCACGCTCGGGAGCCCGAGGGCGGTGGCGGCGGCTACGCGCCGCAGTCCGCGCAGGTCATCGGCCGCTGACGGAATCCCCTCACATCGCGAGCTGTTCGAAGCCCACGGCGTACCGGCAGCCGAGCTGTTGGCCCGCTTGGCTCGCGATGTCGGTCAGGAACTCCGTCGGGTCACTCATCGGCCCGCCGCCGAGCCCGGCGAGGTACGCGGCGTGCGCCCGCAGTGACCGGATACCGGTCTCGAAGTGGTCGCTGACGTCGACGGCGTGCCGCCCCTCTGGCGAGCCGCCGACCAGCACCATGCGGACGCCGCCCCACGGCTCAAAGCCCTCGTCGAGCAGGTCGCGGAACACCCAGCGGTTGCCCACGTCGCGCACGCCGTCCACGACGGCGCGCCCCACCGCGACGTGGTCAGCCTGGTTGAGGAAGCCGCCAGGCCAGTAGTCCCGGAAATTTCCGGTGAGCACGACGTCCGGGCGGTGGTGGCGGATCGCCCGCGCGATATCGCGCCGCAGCGGCAGCCCGTACTCGACCATGCCGTCCGGGTGGCCGAGGAACTCGACGGTGTCCACGCCAACGATCGCCGCCGAATCGCGTTCCTCCTGCTCACGCAGCGGCCCCGCCTCCTCGGGCGGCGTGCCGTCGATCCCCGCCTCGCCGCTGGTGGCGAGGCAGTACGTGATCCGTTTGCCCTGCGCGGTCCACCGCGCGATCGCGGCGGCGGCACCGTACTCCAAGTCGTCCGGATGCGCGACAATCGCCAGCGCCGTCGACCAGTCTTCCGCGATCGGTTCCAACCCCTCAGTCATGTCGCGCACGCTACCAAGCGCCGCCGACATTCTGAGCGCGCCGAACGGAGGAGGGCCAGGTCGCGACGTGCGACCTGGCCCGCGTCTGTGGGTGCTCCCTCGGAGTTAGCTGTCTTCCTGCAACCGCCGCATCAGCATTTCCTTGCCCTGGTCGGCTGCCTTCTGGTTGTTGTGCTGGATCTTGCGGAACCATTCCGCGAGCTCGCCGTCGCCCTGCTTCTCCGCGTCCTGCGCCCAGGTCTCGACCTGCCAGGCGTAGTGCAGCGAAGCCTGGAGCGCGGAGACCAGGTCGTAGTTCTTGTCCTTGACCGCTGTTGACGGTGCTGCCATGGGTCACCCTCCTTCGGATGCATCAGACGTCGATAAGCGGGTTACCCCGGTTGGCGAGCGCTAATCCTTCATCCAGTGCGGTTTCTTGAAGAGGAAGCGCGTCACGAACAGCAGCGCGATCCTGGCGGCCAGGATCAACCCCGGTGCGTGGAGTCCGAACATCGCGCCCGAAACGACCAGGATTAGCGCGAGAGCGCCGAATTACGCCATTGGTGACTCCCCCTCTTTTCCGGTCTGTGCCAACGGAATCGCCGCTCACGGCGCCTGCCAAACCTGGTGTGACGCGTCGCTCCGTAAACGGTCGCTCCCTGGTGTCGTGGGACAGGATGGCGGCGGGTATACGTAGCGGTGAGTCGGACAGCTCGTCCCGAGAGGAATCGTGATGCCCGAGCAGGCCACTCGCATCGACAGCGCCAAGATCGCCGCGACGGACGCCGTCGCCGAGCTAGAGCTGATCAGCACCGAGTTCGACGACGACGGCCTGCTGCCCGCCCGCTTCTCCTACGCACGTCACAATCTCTCCCCACCGCTGCTGTGGAGCGGGGTGCCGGAGGGCGCGGCGGAGCTGGTGCTGCTGTGCGAGGACGTCGACGCGCCGATCGGCAGGTTCGTGCACTGGGTCGTCAAGGACATCGAGCCGGACGTCGACGGCGTCGACGAGGCCGACACGCCCCGCGGCGGCATCGCGGGCCGCAACGGCTTCGGCGCGCCCGGCTGGAGCGGGCCGCATCCGCCCGCGGGCGACAGACCGCACCGTTACGTGTTCCAGCTCTACGCCGCTGACCAGCCGTTGCGGCTGCGGATGGACGCCAACGCCAACGATGTCCGCGCCGCCATGGCCGGGCACGTGCTGGCGCGCGGCACGCTGATCGGCCGGTTCGCGCGCTGACGAGGTCTGGCGCAGTAGGCTCACTGGCGTGTCGGTCAGGGAACTCGTCGTGCTCGGCACGGGTAGCCAGGCCCCGTCGCGAACCCGCAACCACAACGGCTACCTGCTGCGCTGGGACGGGGAGGGCCTGCTGTTCGACCCGGGCGAGGGCACGCAGCGGCAGCTCATCTTCGCCGGGGTCCCTGCCACCGCCATCACCCGGATCTGCGTCACGCACTTCCACGGCGACCACTGCCTCGGCGTGCCCGGCATCGTCCAGCGGCTCAGCCTCGACCGCGTGCCGCACCCGGTCGTCGCGCACTATCCGGCGTCCGGCGCGGAGTACTTCGCGCGGTTGCGCGGTGCGTGCGCGTTCGCGGAACACGCCGAACTGCGGGAACACCCAGTCGAGCGGGCGGGCGTGGTCGCCACCGGCGCGTTCGGTGAGCTGTCCGCGCGGTGGCTGGACCACCGGATCGACACCATCGGCTACCGGCTGGTCGAACCGGACAGCAGACGGATGCTGCCGGACGCGCTCGCGGCGCACGGCGTCACCGGCCCCGACATCGGCAGGCTGCAACGGGACGGCGCGCTCACGGTCGGCGGACGACAGGTCCTGCTGGACGACGTCAGCGCACTCCGGCGGGGCCAGCGGTTCGCGTTCGTCATGGACACCCGGCTGTGCGATGCCGTGTTCGACCTCGCGGACGGCGTGGACCTGCTGGTGATCGAGTCGACGTTCCTGTCAGCGCACGCCGACCTGGCGGCGGAGTACGGCCATCTGACCGCCGCGCAGGCGGGCAGGGTCGCGGCCGACTGCGGCGTGCGGACGCTGGTGCTGACGCACTTCTCGCAGCGCTACGCCGACGCCGACCGGTTCGCGGCCCAGGCGGGGGATGAGTTCGGCGGGGACATCGTCGTTGCGGCCGATCTCACCAGGGTGCCGGTGCCAGCCCGGCGCTGAGTCAGACGCGGTGTCGCTCGATGAGCGCGCTGGCCATGTCCATGGCGCGGTGGGCGGCCTCGGTGTCGCCCTCGGCGGCGCTGATGATCGAGCCCTTCATCAGGATGTGCCACGACCGGGCGAACGTCTCGGGGTCGCGCAGCCCGGCGCGGCGCGCCCGATCAGCGACAACGCCCCTGATGTTGGCCAGGTGTTTGACGCAGGCTGCCCCTGCCGGGTGATTCGGCCCCATCTCCAGCAGGACGTTGATGAACGAGCACGCCTCGAAGTCCGCGCTCTGGAACCAGTCGTGGAAGACGTCGAAAATGGCGAGCAGCTGCTCCTCGGGCGTGGCGCCCCTGCGCCGTGACTCGGCCTCGATGAGCCCGAAGGTCCAGCGCTGCTCGCGGTTTTCGAGAAAGGCCAGGACCAGGTGGTCCTTCGACGGGAAGTGCCGGTAGAGGGTGGCCTTGGCGACCTTGGACTGGGCGATGACCTCGTCGATGCCGACCGCGCGGATGCCCCGCCGCGCGAACAGCTCGTACGCGGTGTCGAGGATGCGTTCCTGCGCCGCGACGGCCGCGCCGGTGGGACTACCAGCACTCATGGACTGGCATCGTACTGCTAGACAGACCTGTCTGTCTCTGATAGCAAGGCGTAAGGACTGGTGATGATCGGCCCTGACCCCAACAGAGAGGACGATGAGCATGCGGACCTTGCGCGTCGACTCTCACGTTTTCAGCGATTCCATCGTGATCGAGGCCCATGGGGCGGTAGACGTGAGTTCCTCGGAGAGCCTGGAACACCGGCTCCGTAGCGCGCTCATGGCCTCGTCGGGGCGGCGTAAGCTCGTTCTCGACCTTTCCCGTGTCACGTTCTTCGGCACGATCGGCTTGCAACTGCTGATCTGGGCCGACCAGGAATGCCGGGAACGCGACGTCACGCTGTGGGTGGTGGCGAGCGAGCGCCCCGTGCTGCGGCCCATCGAGGTGGCCGGGCTGACCGGACGGTTCCACATCACGGCCACGGTGCCCCCCGTCAACGAGCACGCGGTCGCGGAGCAACCGTAGACCACCCGCGCACGCTGGAGCACGCCCGCTGTCGGTGGGGCTGGGTAGTCTCGCTTCCGTGGCTACTTTGGTGACGTTTCATGCCCACCCGGACGACGAGTGCATCACCTGCGGCGGCGTCATGCGCAAGGCGTACGAGGACGGCCATCGCGTCGTGCTCGTCGTCGCGACGAGGGGAGAGGAAGGCGAGGTGCCGGACGGGTTACTCGCCGAGGGGGAGCAGCTCTGGCAGCGGCGGGTCGCCGAGACCCATGCCGCAGCGGACATCCTCGGCGCGCATCGCGTGGAGTTCCTCGGCTACAACGACTCCGGCATGATGGGCGAGCCGAGCAACGACGCGCCCGGCTCGTTCTGGACGACGTCTGTCGAGGAGGCGGCGGCCAAACTCGCCGACATCCTGCGGGAAGAGCGCGCCGACGTGCTCACCATCTACGACGACAACGGCGGCTACGGCCACCCGGACCACATCCAGGTGCACCGGGTCGGCTGGCGTGCCGCCGAGCTCGCCGGGACGCCGAAGGTGTACGAGGGCACGATCAACCGCGACCAGGCGATGCGCACGATGTCCGCGTTCGCCGAGCAGGCGACGGCCGCAGGCATCGAACTGCCGGACATCGAGTCGGAAGCCGACTTCGGCAAGCCGGAGTCCGTGATCACTACTGGTGTGGACGTCACGGATTACCTTGACGTGAAGCGCGCCGCGATGCGGGCGCACGCGAGCCAGATCAGCGAGCAGTCGTTCTTCCTGAGCATGCCGGCCGACGCGTTCCGCCTGATGTTCGGGACGGAGTGGTTCATCGGACCCGGCGACGAGCCCGGCGACGACCTCTTCGCGGGGTTGTAGCCGCCGCACGTGCGCCGTGTCCCGCGTTCGTGACGTCGTGTTCCGCGCTCAGTACAGCGGGTCCGGCAGGTCCGGTGCGGTGGCGAGGGGCTTGCCCGCGATGCGGAGCATGCGGTCGATCGACGTCCCCGCGACGACGCCAGGAACGTACTTGCCGCCGACGACCAGGTGCGTCAGGTTGCCCGCCGCTTCGCCGGTCGCCTCCCGCACGGCCGAGCCGGAGTCACCGGGCGCGGCAGCGCCGTCCCAGGCGAACGCGTCACCGCCGCTTTCGCCGGAACCCCGGTACACCACGACGCCCGCACGCGGCGTGCCGCCGGTGCCGATGACGAGGCCGTGGCCTGCGTGCTCGACGAGGTCGCCGAACTGCGGGTCGCCGGTCGCCGTCGGGCCGCCGAAATACGCCATCGACGGGGTCACGTACTGCTGCATCTCCGGGTAGATGTCGATCAGCGCGAAGTCGTTGCCGTTGCCGTTGTCGACGCTCTTGACCGTCTTGCCGATGTTCATCAGCACGCCGGGCGCGGCGATGAGCGTGACCTCGTCACCGACCTCGGCGCAGTGCCCCGCGGTGCCGATCGAGTATTTGCCGCTGCTGCCGAACACGAAGTTCGTCGTGCACCCCGACGGCGCGATGATCCAGGCCCCTGGCCGGATGCCGGTGAAGGCGAGTCCGCTCGTCGGGTAGTCGACGCCGTCGGGGAGCGGGACGCTCTCGCCCTGCTTACCCGCCGCGACGACCTCCGCGTGCAGTTCGTCGGTGTACCAGTCGGGTTTCGGGGCGCGTAGCTCGCTGATGGTCGCGTCGCCGAACGGGGCGTGCGGTCCTGTCGACACGGTGCCACCCGCGTGCGCGGCGCCCACCAACGCCATCGTCACCACTGTGGCCAACGCGATCAGCGTGCGCTTGAACTTCATATGCCTTCTCCGGTGGTGTGCAGGGAAGGGCGAAGACACGCCACCGGTAGGTGGTGCGCCGAGGCCGTCGCGCGTGGCGTCGAACTCCCGCCCGGCAAGCCGCGAACTCTTGCCAGCGAGTTAACGACGTTCGATGGCGGGGAGTTACGACGCCATCCCCGCGTGGGACACGGACGCGGCACAGCGGACGCCGATCGATCGTTGCCGGGCTACTCGCCGGACGCCGTCGCGCTGTGCGACAGATGCCGATCGTCCGCTACTCCCGTCCTGTACAGCCGCATGAGGCGACCAAGGTGGTTCTTCATGGTGACCAGGTCGCCCGCCGTGTCCCAGAAGTCCCCCGGCAGGAGTTCGCTTTCGAGCAGCCGACGCCAGATGTCGATGAGCTCGCTCTGGCTGTTGGCGGTGAACACGAACGACGAGTTGCTGCCACCCAGCTCCTTGGCGCCGCCGCGGTGCGACGTGATGATCGGCAAGCCGTTCGCGACCATTTCGATCGCCACCTGCGGTAGGCAGTCCTCCCACTGCACCGGGACCACTCCCACATCGGCGGTTTCCAGCAACTTGGGGAGCTGGTCGTGGGAATACCCGGCGCAGTACTCGACGTCGACCATGGCGTCGGCGAGGGTTTCCAGTCGGCGCAGCGTCATCGAATCGGCGCCCAAGGCCGCGACGACCAGCCGCAGTCGGGACCGAATCTCATCCGGACACCGTTCGAGCGCCTCGAGCAGGAACGGGAAGCCCTTGTCCGCGCGCGCGTAGCCGAGGTAGGCGATGCTGAGTTGGCTCGGTTCGTTCAGTTTCTTGCGGCGGTTATCCAGTTCGGCAGTTTCAGCGGCCCGCGTGCCGATGTACGAGACGGCGATCTTCTCGGCACTGACGCCGTAGTCGCTCAGCACTTCCTTGACGCGCAGCGAGGTAGCCAGGACGAGGTCGGTCTCTTGGTTGATGAGTTCGAGCCCGCGAGTGCGGCGCTCGACGAATACCGGTGGCGTTGACCGTCCCGTAGGTGCTTCCGACACGTCGCGTAGCGACAGCAGCGTGGGTGGCGATCCCGGCTTGCCGGAGCTGACATGGCCGTTGCTCGCCGCGCGAGCCGGTGTCGCGCGAGAAGACTTGAACAGGTTGCGCGTGGCTTTCCCGATACGGCCGACCAGGCGTCTCACCCGTCGCAGCTGTCCGTAGAGCTGGTAACAGTATCGGTAACGACGGGTGCCGGGTACGACCCCGATGGTGCGCAGCACGCGGGAGAGTTGGTGGGCGCGCACCACTTCCCGGGAGTTCGCCGGTTGGGGAATGCAGGAGACGCAGTCCCGGCCCTGCCGGAAGTCCGTGCAGTGGGTCAGTTCGCGCTTCCACAAGTTCACTTGCGGGCACAGCATGTAGTAGTTGTGCGCGTAGAGGACAACCTTGGCATCGGGCAGCTGTTCGTGGACGCGCAGGAACGTGAACGGGATGCCTTCGAGTGAGTCGAACTGGATGACGTCGAAGGGGCCGTGCTCCACGAGGAACTGGTGCCACACCGTGAGCATTCCGTCGTCGTCGAACAGCCATGGCGAGCCGAAAGCATGGTGGCCTGGCGCGGGAACGAGCGAGTTGACCAGCGTGAACGAACGAACTCGATCGGGGTGTGAGTTCTCGGTTTTCTCGATCCGGATCTGACGGTTGAGGGCGTCGTGTTCGAGTCCGGACGACAACACGGTGACGTCGTGGTCGGTGTCGCGGGACAAATGGTCGATCAGATTCTGTTGGTAGTGTCTGATTCCCCCGCCGCGCCGTTCCGGGTCGTCGTACTGCACCCAGTTGTAAAAGAGGACTCTCAACGCACGAACCCCCTTGCCTCCTCCGGCTCGTGGTCGCCGGAACCATTGGGGCTCATGGGGAAATACTCCTCGAATGGTTTGTACGACCCAGGCTCGATATAGGCGAGAATCCGCCCCCGCAACTCGTCGTTCGGCCGGGGCACGGACAAGAAGTCGGCGAGCTCATCGATCAGTTGGTGCGGGTGCCGTTCCGCTTTCTCCGTGCTGACCAGCATGCACGGCCTGCCCGTCGCGAGCGCGAAGCTGGTATTGGAGTTGGAGAGCCCGTTCGCCTCGTGCAATGCCATTCGGGGAGGGCGGCGGAGGAATTCGCCGTCCCATTGGCTGCGGCTCATCGCCGTCGCGACCGGGTCGCGGTACACGACGACGAAGAATGGGTTGCGGATGGACTTCACCAACGCGGGCAGGTAGTTCACCGCGGTCGGATACTTCCAGCCCCACACATCGTGTTCCTCATTGCGCTTGGCGATGGTGGTGCGCATCTGATGCAACGTTTTGTTGTGAAAGCTCTTGTCCTCGTTATTGCCCTCGTCAATCTCCCCCAGGTACAACCCGAGGGCGCGCAACACGCCCGCTACCGGACTCGTCCTGCCGCGTTCCAGCCCGAAGGTCACGTACGTTCGTTGCCCGGCCGGGTTGTCGACCGGGTTCAGCACCATCCCCGTGGTTCCCACGGTGACCGATGTCCCCATCGGTGCTCCTTTCGTGCGGGGTGGGAGTGAATTCCCGTGAAGATCAATTGATATGGACAGCTGGCATGCCGGTTGCACTGAGTGATGCGCAATGGTCACTCTGGTCCCGCGTGGTGACCTTCGTCGACGAATCGCGATGGCCACAATGGACTAGTCCACTGCTCCCGCCGGATCAGCGCGATCGTGCCGCCACCTGTCGTGACAACACGACGGGGCGTCACACGCGCACGGTCACGCGGCGCGGTCAGCGAGTTGGATTGTGCGCCAGCACAACCGACAGCACCGAAACGTCGCGGGTAGACGCCACGGTGACCACCCCCTTCGGTTCATGCTGTCTGTCCCCGGCACACGGCACCCCGCAACGCTACTTTCCCGATAATTCGGACTTGCGGAATAGTCCTATCAGTCCACGTAGGTGGTAGCAAGGTGTGTATACGGACTAATCTCTATCGAGACATTCTTGGTGATGATCAACGCGAACGCCTCAGCACGAGGTGAGAGGGGGGCCAGGACGTCGGTGCCGGAGCGGCGCCTGACCCTGGTTGGCCTGCGCGGACCCGAAGGACTCGGCTACCTCTGCGGCCGTGCGGTGCCGACGCGGAGCGCGAGCACGGTGCCCGCGAGTGCGATGTCTCGGGTCATGCGTTGGCAGCCTCCTCGGCGAGGAGTTCCTGGTAGCGGTCTGCCATCGTCAGCACGAAGCGGCTCACCTTGTCGATCTGCTTCGGCGGCAAGTCCTCGAACCGGGCCACGGCGCGCGGGCGGTCCAACGCGAACTCCAGCGGCGATGGTCGACCCCATACCGCCTGGGCGAAGCGGTCGTTGGCGTCCGCGAGCCGCTCGGCTACCTGCGCAGCAAGCTCGGGGTCATAGCCCCAGTACCGGTTCTGGCACCAACCCCGCTGACGCGCGCCACGCCCCGCGATGCGGTGGAGCTTCCGGCCGACGAGGCTGTGATGGTTGAAATCCGGAAACCGTCCGGCCAGGTAACGGGACAGCACGCGGGTAGCCTCGATGCCGACTGGGCCCAGCGATGGGTTGACGTGGTCGACGTGCAGGTCGAGGTCGGGCGTGGTGCTGATGCCCGCCGCTTGGAGTAGTCCGACGAGCGGCTCAGGCGCGTCGGCACCGCCGAACGGAACCGCGCGCAGCGTGAGGCCGGGGACGTCGTACCAGGGGGAGAAGCGAGCGTCGAAGTCGACCAGCTTGTCGGCCAACGTCTGCTCGACGAATTCGGGGAAGGTGGGCTGGATGCCCAGCATCTTGACGCGCTGCCCGTAGAAGCTGTTGATCAGGGAGAGCTGTTCGCGGACGCAGACCACGATGGTGACGTCGTCACACAGCGACCGAAGCCGCGTCTCGAACTCCTTCCTGGCGCCGGGCTTCAGCGCTCGGTAGAACTCCTCGGAACTGAGCAGTACGGTCTCCGCCTCGACGCTCGCCAGTTCCTCTGCCAAGGCGTCCCAGCCGCCTTGGTTCTTCCGGAACCGGTACGGCGCGTAGAGCTCCCACGCGAGGTGGTGGTGGCAGATCGCGCGCGGTTCGAGCTCCAGTCGGCCGGTGTCGGGCAGGTACACGCTCTGGTTCGCAAGCGCGGTGCGGTTGGTGAACAGGCTGCGTTGGATGGCGGTGGATGCCGTCTTCGGTGTGCCGACGTGGACGACAAGTCGTGTGAACCCCATGAACTCCGGTCACTCTGCGTCGTGTGGTTCCCCGAGGGGAGCGGACGGCTCATTACCCTAACGGCAATTCGTCCTCGTGTGTCTGAAGTGTCGGACAGTGTTACCGCCGTACGTCGTCGTCGCGACGGAGGGTGCGGTCGGGGCAACTGGCGATCATCGGGCTCGACACCACCAGGTCGAGCTGGAAGCCAGCGGTGGTGCGGAGGTTCCGGCCGAACACGCTGCCGTCCACCACCGCGCCGGAGATCACCTGCATCTCGCGTTCGTGGTAGTAGCGGCAGTTGTCGAACCGCACCGTCAGCGCCACCCGCCGCGTCTCACCGGCCGGCACGGTCACCGGCAACGTTGCGCCATCCGACGTCACGGACGTGACGCCGGCGAGCGGGCGCGGCTCGTCCGAGAGCCGGACATCGCGGACGGTCACGGGCAGCCAGCCGTCGTTGACCAGGGGGAACGTCATGGTGAACGTCGTGCCGTGCTCGTAGGCCAGCACGTCGCTGCCGCGCTCACCGAACGCCGGCACCGCCACGTGCGCGTCGTCCGGCATCGTCGGTGACGTCCCGCCCGCGAAGTGCGCCAGCGACGGCAGCGCCACGTAGGTGGCCCCGGCGAGCGCCGCGAGCATCAGCCCGCTCGTGGCCACCCGCCTGCGCCACCTGGCCCTGCGCCGGATGATCCGGTGCCAGATCGGGCGACGCCACCTCACGGCGACGTCCCGCTACGCCTGCGACGCCACGCCACCAAGCCGAGCGCCGCTGCCGCCAGCAGCACGCCGATCCCGCTCGTGGCGGTGACCTGCGCTGGCATCGACATCGTGCTCACCGCACCGGACTCCGAGCCCGGCCGGGGCGGCGTGTCCATCCAGTCGCAGCCCGCCGGGTCCGGATTGGACTCTCGGTTGTACTGCGAGCACGGCAGCAACTGCGCCGACTTCACGACGTTGCCGATCGGCCACGTCGAGCCGGTCGGGCATTCGGGGAGGCCGCGCGGGTCGGTGGCGTTGTGGGTGATCTCCGTGCCGGGCGCGGCGAGGTTGTCGTCCCAGCAGTTGCCGTTGCCCGCGTCGTCCCACCAGAAGTCGGTGCCGTTCGGCAGCACCGCGCCGCCGGGCTGGTAACCCATCTGGTTCTTGGTGAACGCGTTGCGATGCGGGTTGTCCTGCTGCAACGTCGGGTCGTACTCGGCCCGGATCGCCGCTGGCGCCCAGAACAGCATCACGCCGTTGCGCCAGTTGTCGTAGATCTCGTTGGACGTCACGAAGTTGTGGTTGCCGCCCGCGATCATCACGCCCGTGCCGACCGGCACCGGGAACGCCGGGCACACCACGCCGTCCTGGTGTCCTCGGTCAGCGGGCCGCTCCGCCGTGCACGGGCCGCCGTCCTGCACGTTCGGGTAGTAGTTGACGTTGTTCGAGTAGATCTGGTTGTCGGTGAGCCAGGCGTGGTCCTGCGGCATGCCCGGGTGGTTGCCGACCACCGAGTCGGTCACGTAGCCAGCGCCGTTGTGGTGGACGTCGTTGTGATGGAAGTACACCGAGTTGCCCGCAGTGCCGGAGAACCCGAGCGCGTTGTGGTGGGTGTCGCAGCCGACGATCTCCACCGACCACCGCTCCAGCGGCCCGGTGTTCGTGTCCTGCGAGTTCACGTCCGCGGACGAGCCGGGATACACGCCGGAGTCGCCGTTGTACGACGTCTCGCAGCCGGTGATGAGGCCGTGGTCGGAGGTGAACGTCAGGATGCCGTAGAGGTCGTTCTTCCTGGCGACGACGTCGTCCAGCGTGTAGCCGTCGGTTTCGTGCACGTAGATGGCGTTCTCTCGGAACAGTTCGAACGTCACGTTCGCCAGGTAGAAGCCGTCCGCCCGGTCCGCCTTGAGGCCGTTGTGCTTGACCCAGTCGCCGTTCTCACGGAACCCGCCGGTGAACGTGACGTCGTCCGCGTCGTCGCCGGTGCCCTCGATCTGCAGGTCACACCGCGCGTTGTCGCAGGTGATGTCGGGATCGTCGGAGTCGTCACCGGTGATGGTGACCAGATTCAGCACTTCGCCGCAGCGGGTCATCATCTCGTAGTCCACGACGCCGCCGTCGTAGTCGCGGGTGCACGGCGGATCCCACGATGGTTCCTCGCGGTACTCACCCGGAAGGACGTAGATGTTGGTGCCCTGTTCGGCCACCGCGTCCACCGCAGCCTGGAGGTGCGCGAACTCGCACCGGCTGAGCAGTTGCCGGTTGAACGACCGCAGCCTTGGACTGTCGATGTGCTGGATGCGTTGGGCGGAGTCCGGTTTGCACACCACGAGGACGTCGGCTGCCTCGTCGATGCTGCGGTGCACCGGGACGCTGCCGTCGCCGGGCGGGAACTGCGACTCGCGTTCCTCGTGCGCGAACGCGGGTGTGGCCGCGCCGACGAACAGCGCCACCACCAGGGCGATCAGACGGTTACAGCGGACCATGACAACCTCCTGGACGACTAGCGCATCCGGACGTGCGCCACTCGGTCGTGTCGGTCAAACCGCACGTGCAGGGAGCGATCCCCCGCGACGCAGTAGGTGAAGGCGCGGTCGTCACGCGAGGCCGGTTGGCCCAGCGCACGCAGCACCTCGGGCGGGGTCATGCCCGTCGCGACGCGGGTGGCGTCGCCGTCGGTGAGGTCTCCAACGTCGTCCCGGCAGGAGTCCGGCGCGATGCCGATGGCGCGTTCCCACATCTGGAGGTACGCCTCCGGCCCGCGCGTCATGTCGGCCACGATCCGCTCGCCCGCCTGCATCCGCAGGTCCTCGATCCAGTCCGGGTAGAGGCCGTAGTGCGCGACGCCGTCGGTGTTGACGTCGAACGTCCGCTCGCCGCTGACCTGCCGGTGGATCGTGGTGTCCCCGAATCCGGTGAACGGGTACTCCACGTTCGTGGGAGTGTCACCGCGCGGTGCGCCCTGCGCGCCGAAGCCGTTGGTGTCCGAGCCGTAGCCGAACCCGAAGTAGAACCGGTCGTCGGCCCACTCGCGGTGTTCGCGCCACGTGGCCACGAAGTCTTCGGAGTCGCCCGCGTACGGCGTCACAACGCCGCCGAGTTCGTACACGCGCGGGTAGATCGTCTTGTCCGCCCAGCTGTGGCTGGAGATCACGCCGGAGTAGCCCGCACGCTCCAGCAGATCGAGCGACTCGTCGGCGGCCTTGGCGCTCATGTGGTCCGGGTCGAACATCATGCCGCGTTCCATCAGCCGGTTCAGCGCATGTTTGCCCAACTCCGAGAGCCCGCGGACGTTGCAGTGCGGCCCTTCCGGATACACCGGCGCCGCGCCACTGGTACCACTCGCGGCCAGAATCGCGCCGAAGATCGAGTCGCGACCGGTGAACTCCTTCGGCGCGCCCGAGTCGTCGGCGATGTTGGGCTGCGTGTGGTCGTGCGCGTGGGCGTCCTCGCAGTTGCGCATCCGCCAGAACTGGCCGGTGGCGTAGGCGTTGCCGCTGTTGACGACGACGCCCGTCGTGCCGGCGTCGCCCTTGACTCCAGTCAGCGCGTTGTCGAACTTGTTGACCAACTCCAGCTGCCGCACACCGAGGTCGTACAGCTCATCGACGGCGCGGTCGATCTGCGCGCGATCGCAGTCAGGCATGTCGGCGGTCAACCCGCAGTCGAACGGCACCGACAGCTCGACGCCGAGCACCACGGCGAGCTTGCCCGCGTTGGCGACACGACGTGCCTCGAACGGGTCGTCCACGATCCGCAGCCAGCCCTCGCCGGGACCGCCGTGCTGCGCGTCGATGTAGCGCTCGAGTTGGCGGATGCGCTTGGCCTGCAATACGGCGCTGTCCATCTCGTTGCAGTCGTTGCGCTTGAACGGGTACTGCTCGCACAGCGCGTGGTTCTCGACCAGCAGGTTGGTCACCATGCGCAGCCCGCCGCGCCACGCGCGTTCCAGCCACCGGTAGTAGACCTGCTCGTAGGTGAGCGAGTCGTGCGCTGGCCAGTCGTGGAACGTCGGCCAGCCCTGGGTGTCGTGGCCCGCGATCGGGTCGCGGCCGGATAGCACGGTCTCCAACACGTGTGTGCGGCCGCCGGACGCCTCGTGTTCCTGGCAGCCTTGGAGGGCATGGGTGACGCCGAAGCGATGCCACGGCCTGCCGCAGCGCGCCCTGCCGCCGACGAACTCGAACGCCATGCCGTGCAGATGCCCGTCGAGGTAGCCGCGCACCTCGCCGTACGGTGTCTCGCCGGTCGCGACCGGCCCGGTGACATTGACGTCGGCCTCCGGCCACGGCGCGCAGCCGGTGGCGCGCTGGAAGGTGAGCGTGGGGGCGTCGTTCTCGTTGGCGGTGAGGCTCAGCGTGCCGTCGTCGTTGGTGGTCAGCCACGCATCGAGGGCGGGAAGACTGAGCTGGAATCCGCCTGGTGCCTCGGTGATGCGCCAGTCGGCCAGCTCGCTCGGCTCGGGCGCGGTGATGATTCGTGCGCCTCGGCCGGTGGCGGTGCCGAGCGGCCCTTCGGCGAGGTTGTCCCCGACGTCTCCGGTCGTGCCCCTGGTTACCCCGTCGGCCATCGCGCCCGCTGAGTTGTCTTGCGCGCCGTCGAGCGCCTTGCCGAGTTCGCCGTCGGATGCGGCGAGGAAGTCGCGTTCGGTGCCGAACAGCAGGTAGCGGCCGAGGTCGGTGGCTCGCAGGTGCCATGGCTCTGCGTCGGCGGGGGTCGTCGCGGTCGCGGTGGCGGTGTTGTCGGTGCGGGTGAGGTAGTCACCGTCGGGCGTTCGTGCGGTGAAGCAGCCGCTCGCGAGCGCGAAGCGGTCGGTCGGTGCGGGTTGCGCGCTCGTGGGTGGGCTGGGGCTCACCAGGGTGGCCACCAGCGTCGCGATGACCGCTGTCCGAACTCCGCGCACCAGTACCGCCTCCGTTCGTGAGCCAGGCCACTGACGGTCGTATAGATCGGACAACGAGCGTGCGGCACGGGTCGTTACGGCGAATTTGAAGGAATTTCATAAAGCTAGGCTGGGTGTTGCTGGTGATATTTGATGTGCTGGGTACAACCAGCCGCATCGCGCACGTGGCCGCCGCGACCGACCACGCCGCCGCGTGCGACGTCGGCCTCCACCCGCACAGCGCGCTCGGAAAGGGGTGAACCGGGCAAAATCGCGCACCCAGCGGGTGGAGGCTACGTCGTGGGTGGGGAACACGGCGCGCTGAGCGGGGGACACGACGCCATGAGCGGGGGACACGACGGCGTGAGCGGGGGACACGGCGTTGTGAGCGGGGGACACGGCGGTTAGGGGGTGCCGTAGCCGCCGCCTCCTGGCGTCTCGACGATCAGCACATCGCCTGCCGCGAGGTCGGCGGAGCCGCAACCGGGCAGGTCCTCGACACTGCCGTCCGCGCGCTGGACCTGATTGCGTCCCAACGCGCCTGGCGAGCCACCGGCCATCCCGTACGGCGGCACCCGCCGGTGTCCGGACAACGTCGACACCGTCATCGGCTCGGTGAACCGCAACCGGCGCACCGCGCCATCGCCGCCGTGCCACCGGCCGGACCCCCCGCTGCCGCGCCGCACCGCGAACTCCTCCACTCGCACCGGATACCGCCACTCCAGCACCTCGGGATCGGTCAGCCGCGAGTTCGTCATGTGCGTCTGGACCACTGGCGCGCCGTGGAACCCGTCACCAGCGCCGGAACCGGATGCCAGCGTCTCGTAGTACTGGTGTCGGTCGTTGCCGAACGTCACGTTGTTCATCGTCCCCGCGCCCTCGGCCTGCGCGCCGAGCGCGGCGTACAGCGCGCCGGTGATCGCCTGCGACGTCTCGACGTTGCCCGCCACCACGGCCGCCGGGTACTCCGGCGCGAGCATCGACGCGGGCGGGATCACCAGCCGCAGCGGTCGCAGACAGCCGTCGTTGAGCGGGATTTCGTCCGCCACCAGCGTGCGGAAGACGTAGAGCACCGCAGCCGTCACGACCGCCGACGGCGCGTTGAAGTTCGTCGCCAACTGCGCCGTGGTGCCGGTGAAGTCGATGGTCGCCGACCGCGCCGCGCGGTCCACGGTGATGCGCACCGCGATCGTCGCGCCGGAGTCCATCTCGTACGCGTACTCGCCATCCGTGAGCGTGTCGATGACGCTGCGCACGGCTTCCTCGGCGTTGTCCTGCACGTGTCGCATGTAC
Organism: Actinophytocola sp.; assembly: GCA_009377475.1. GTDB lineage: Bacteria > Actinomycetota > Actinomycetes > Mycobacteriales > Pseudonocardiaceae > Haloechinothrix_A. The sequence goes on along the minus strand of WHTY01000029.1, from coordinate 22,866 downwards.
GCCTGCACGACGTCGAGCCCGAAGTGCTCGATCATCGTGCCGACCTCGTCGACGCCCTTCTGGTTGGCCGCGATCTGCGCGCGCAGGTCCGCGAGGTTGGTCTCCGGGTTCCGCGACGGATACGCCGCCTCGGCCAGCAGTCGCCGCGTCTCGTCTTCGAGGAACCGGCCCTGCGAGACCAGCAGCCAGTTGTCGAACAGCACGCCCTCCTCGTGGACGTCGCTGCTGTGCGCGGGCATCGACCCCGGGGTGAGGCCGCCGATCTCGGCGTGATGCCCGCGCGAGGCCACGTAGAACAGCACATCGTCGCCGGACGACGAGAACACCGGCGTGATCACCGTGACGTCGGGCAGGTGCGTGCCGCCGTGGTACGGGTCGTTGACGGCATAGACGTCACCGGGCCGCATCTCGCCCGCGCGCCGCTCCACGACCTCCTTGACGCTGGTGCCCATCGAGCCGAGGTGCACCGGGATGTGCGGCGCGTTCGCGATCAGGTTGCCGTCCGGGTCGAACAGCGCGCACGAGAAGTCCAGTCGCTCCTTGATGTTCACCGACTGCGCTGTCGACTCCAGTCGCGTACCCATTTGTTCAGCGATTGACATGAACAGGTTGTTGAAGATCTCCAGCAGCACCGGGTCGACCTCGGTCACGCTGACGTCGCTGCCCGCGCGTGGCGCCACCCGCTCGACGACGAGGTGCCCCTGCGTGGACACCGACGCGTGCCAGCCCTCGTCCACCACGGTGGTGCTGTTGGCCTCCGTGATGATCGCCGGCCCGGTCACAGTGTCCTCCGGGTCCTCTGGACGTAGCGCGTCCCGCTGATACAGCGGGGCGTCCTGCCAGCCGTCGGAGGAGTAGAGCCGCACCGTCTCGGGCGCCGCCGAGACCACGTCCCCGCGGGCCAGCGCCAGGTCGGGCTGCTCGGTCAGTCCGGTCGCCTCGATCGACAGCGCCTCCACGACCAGCGGGCGGTCCATCAGGAACGAGTACATCGCCCGGTGCGCCTGCTCGAACTCCGCCACCATCGTGTCGACGTCGTCCAGCGCGACGGTCACCGTGGTGTCGGTGCCGTCGTAGCGCACCTGCGCCCGCCGGGCGGTGTGAATCCGCTCGGCAGGGATGCCCTCGGACCGCAGCTCCGCCTCGGCGGCGTCCGCCAGCGTGTCGGCCTCGGATCGCAACCGGGGAATCGCCTCGGCGGACAGCCGCAGCTCCATCGACTGCTCCCGCATCACGGTGGTGTCCGCGAGCCCGATGCCCAGCGCGGACAACACCCCGGCCATCGGCGGCACCAGCACCGTGTCGATGCCGAGCGAGTCCGCCACCGCGCACGCGTGCTGCCCGCCCGCGCCACCGAACGTCGTCAGCGCGTAGCGGGTGACGTCGTGTCCCTTCTGGACCGAGATGCGCTTGACGGCGTTGGCCATGTTCGCCACGGCGATCCGCAGGAACCCGGCGGCGACCTCCTCTGGCCCGCGAACGTCGCCGGTGGCGGCCTTGATCTCCCCGGCCAACTCCGCGAACCGCTCCCGGACGACGTCGACGTCGAGCGGCTGGTCGCCGTTCTCGCCGAAGACGTGCGGGAAGTGCGCGGGCTGCACGCGGCCGAGCATCACGTTGGCGTCGGTGACGGTCAGCGGCCCGCCCTTGCGGTAACACGCCGGGCCGGGGTCCGCGCCCGCCGAGTCCGGCCCGACCCGGTAGCGACTGCCGTCGAAGTGCAGGATCGACCCGCCGCCCGCCGCGACGGTGTGAATGTCGAGCATCGGCGCGCGCAGCCGCACGCCGCCGACCTCGGTGTGGAACACCCGCTCGTACTCGCCCGCGAAGTGCGACACGTCCGTGGACGTGCCGCCCATGTCGAAGCCGATCACCTGCTCGTAGCCCGCGAGCTGCGACATGCGCACCATGCCGACGATCCCACCCGCAGGCCCGGACAGGGTCGCGTCCTTGCCCCGGAAATGATGCGCCTCCGCGAGTCCGCCGTTGGACTGCATGAACATCAGGCGCACCCCGTTGAGCTCGCTGGCGACCTGGTCGACATAGCGACGCAGCACGGGGGAGAGGTAGGCGTCCACGACGGCGGTGTCGCCGCGCGGCACCAGCTTCATCAGCGGGCTCGCCTCCGCCGAGCGGGACACCTGCGCGAAGCCGACGTCCTCGGCGACCTCGGCGATGCGCCGTTCGTGGTCCGGATACAGGTGGCTGTGTAGGCACACGACGGCGACCGCGCGAACGCCGTCCTCGTACGCCTCTCGCAACGCGCCGCGCACCGCGTCGAGGTCGGGTTGGCGCAGCACGGCGCCGTCCGCCGCCACTCGCTCGTCCACCTCGATGACCCGCTCGTACAGCGCGCTCGGCAGCTCGATCTGGCGCGCGAAGATGCGCGGCCGGTTCTGGTTGCCGATCCGCAGCGCGTCACCGAAGCCGCGCGTGATGACCAGCGCCGTGCGTTCCCCGGTGCGTTCGAGCAGCGCGTTGGTCGCGACTGTGGTGCCCATTCGTACCGACTCGACGTCGGCAGCGGGGATCGGCTTCTCCGCGTCAATCGCGTCAACGCCGAGCAGCGCGCGGATACCCGCAACGGCGGCGTCCCGATACCGCGATGGGTTGTCGGAAAGCAGCTTGTGTGTCCGCAACGTGCCGTCGGGACGCCGCGCGACGATGTCGGTGAACGTGCCGCCCCGGTCGATCCAGAACTGCCAGCCAGAACTCACGTAGGAAACCCCGCAGGAGCTAGAGACGTTCGGTCAGCGCGTCGGCGGCGGAGAGCAGGTCGGACGCCCATCGCACGCCCGGTTTGCGGCCGATGCGCTCGATGGGGCCGGACACCGACACGGCCGCGACGACAGTGCCCGTCGAGTCCCGCACCGGCGCGGACACGCTCGCCACACCGGGCTCGCGCTCCGCGACGCTCTGCGCCCAGCCGCGCCTGCGCACCTCGAGCAACGTGCGCTCGCCGAACACGGCGTCGGCCAGGATGCTGCGCTGTGTCGCGGGATCGGACCACGCGGCGAGCACCTTCGCGCCGGAGCCGGCCGTCATCGGCAGCCGGGCGCCGACCGGGACGGTGTCGCGCAATCCGCTCGGCGGTTCCGCCGTGGCCACGCACACCCGCTGTGCGCCGTCGCGCCGGTAGAGCTGCACGCTCTCGCCGGTGATATCTCGCAGCTTGGGAAGCGCCGAGGCGGCGGCGTCCAGCAGCGGGTCGGTGGCTCCTCCCGCCAGTTCCGCGAGCGCGGTTCCCGGCCGCCAGCGCCCGTCCGGCGCGCGCCGCAACATCCGGTGCATTTCGAGCCCGACCGCGAGGCGATGTGCCGTTGCCCTTGGCAGGCCGGTTTTCGCGCAGAGCTCGGCGAGTCCGCACGGTTCGGTCGCCACGGCCTGCAGCACGGCGACGGCCTTGTCGAGCACCCCGATGCCGCTCGACAGCTTGGTGGCCGAGCCGTTCGGTACGGGCGTCTCCTGACCTGTATGCTGTCCCACAGCGCGATACTATAATCCCGAATCGTGAGATGTCCAGATGTTGAGACGGTATTCTCGGCGGTCTAGGGCGTAGCGATCGGTGCAGGCTAGGAGGAACCTCATGACGTCGACGGGCCGCACATTGGCCGAGAAGGTGTGGGACGCACACGTGGTGCGCCGCGGCGACGGCGCCGAACCCGACGTCCTCTACATCGACCTGCACCTCGTGCACGAGGTGACAAGTCCGCAGGCGTTCGACGGGCTGCGGCTCGCCGGTCGCCCTGTCCGCCGCCCCGATCTCACGATCGCGACCGAGGACCACAACGTCCCGACGACGTGGACGCTCGACCCTTCCCGCAAGACCGCGGACATCGAGGCGATCGAGGACCCGGTCTCCCGCACGCAGGTCAGTACGCTGCGTACGAACTGCGAGGAGTTCGGCGTCCGGCTGCACCCGATGGGCGACGCCGAGCAGGGCATCGTGCACGTCATCGGCCCGCAGCTCGGTCTGACGCAGCCCGGCATGACGGTGGTCTGCGGTGACAGCCACACCTCGACCCACGGCGCGTTCGGCGCGATGGCGTTCGGCATCGGCACCTCTGAGGTGGAGCACGTGCTGGCCACGCAGACGCTGCCGCTGCGGCCGTTCAAGACGATGGCGGTCAACGTCACCGGCAAGCTGCGCCCCGGCGTGACCGCGAAGGACATCATCCTCGCCGTGATCGCGAAGATCGGCACCGGCGGCGGGCAGGGTTACGTGCTGGAGTACCGGGGCGAGGCCATCGAGTCGTTGTCGATGGAAGCGCGGATGACGGTCTGCAACATGTCCATCGAGGCGGGCGCCCGCGCGGGCATGATCGCGCCGGACGAGACGACGTTCGAGTACCTCAAGGGCCGTCCGCACGCGCCGCAGGGCGCGGACTGGGACGACGCCGTCGCGGCGTGGCGCGCGTTGGGCACCGACGACGACGCGGAGTTCGACACCGAGGTCGAGATCAACGCCGACGAGCTGACGCCGTTCGTCACCTGGGGCACCAACCCGGGCCAGGGCCTGCCGCTGGGCGCGTCGGTGCCGGACCCGGAGCAGATCGCCGACGAGACCGCGCGCTACTCAGCCGAGAAGGCGCTGGCGTACATGGGCCTGACGCCGGGCACGCCGCTGCGGGAGATCGCGGTGGACACGGTGTTCCTCGGCTCCTGCACCAACGGCCGCATCGAGGACCTGCGCGCCGCCGCCGAGGTGCTTGCGGGGCACAAGGTCGCCGACGGTGTGCGGATGCTGGTGGTGCCTGGCTCGATGCGCGTGCGGCAGCTCGCCGAGGACGAGGGTCTGGACAAGGTGTTCCTCGACGCGGGCGCGGAGTGGCGGCAGGCGGGCTGCTCGATGTGCCTCGGCATGAACCCGGACCAGCTCACGCCGGGCGAGCGCAGCGCGTCGACGTCGAACCGCAACTTCGAGGGCAGGCAAGGCAAGGGCGGCAGGACGCACCTGGTGTCGCCGCTGGTGGCGGCGGCGACGGCGGTGCGAGGCACGCTTTCTTCGCCGGAGGACCTGCTTGCAGGGTCCGACCATTAAACACGGGGACCTGCTTGCAGGGTCCGACCATTAAACACGGGGACCTGCTTGCAGGGTCCGACCATTAGGCGCAGCGGACTTGTAAGCCCAGACTTCTCAAGGAGAACAACCATGGAACCGTTTACCCAGCACACCGGGGTCGGCGTCCCGTTGCGGCGTTCTAATGTGGACACCGACCAGATCATCCCCGCCGTCTACCTCAAGCGCGTCACGCGCACGGGGTTCGAGGACGGCCTGTTCGCCGCGTGGCGCGGCGACGAGACGTTCGTGCTGAACCACGACGCTTTCCGCACCGGCAGCGTGCTGGTCGCCGGGCCGGACTTCGGCACAGGATCGTCGCGCGAGCACGCCGTGTGGGCGTTGATGAACTACGGATTCCGGGCCGTGATCTCGTCCCGTTTCGCCGATATCTTCCGTGGCAACTCGGGCAAGCAGGGACTGCTTGCCGCCGAGTGTGAGCAGTCTGATGTAGAGCAGTTGTGGAAAATTCTGGAGAACGATCCGGGCACTGAGGTGACGGTGGATCTGCGGGAAAAGACGGTCACCGCCAAGGACTTCACCGCGTCGTTCCGGATTGACGACTACACCCGTTGGCGGCTGTTGGAAGGGCTCGACGACATCGCGTTGACCTTGCGTTACGCCGACGATATTGACGCATTTGAGCGTTCTCGGCCGTCGTATAAACCGACGACGACTCCGGTCGCCAGCGCTTAACAAAGCGCCCAACGTTCACCCGGAGGGGTTTTTTCCGGGCACACAAGGCAATTCAAGCTGTGTCGTGTGGCCATCTCGTGATTTGAGTAATAGCGTGCCATTCAAGTCGGTCCGTGAGGCCGTGAACAACTGCAGTTCTCCGGAGGGCTCGTATGGCCAACAAGTCAGAGGTCGTCGAGGCGCTTGCTGATCGCCTCGGTGACAAGAAGGTCGCTGCCGAGGCGGTTGATGGTCTCGTCGACATCATCGTGCGCCGCGTGAACAAGGGCGAGAAGGTGACGATCACGGGCTTCGGCGCGTTCGAGAAGCGCCCGAGGGCTGCCCGCACGGCTCGCAATCCTCGCACTGGCGAGGCGGTGCGCTTGAGGAAGACGAACGTGCCAGCGTTCAAGGCGGGCACGATGTTCCGTGAGGTCGTCGGTGGGCAGCGCAAGCTACCCAAGGCGCCAGCCAAGTCGGCGACGACGGCGAGTGCCAGCACGACGCGGCGGGCCACCACCGCATCGACGGCGGGCAGCAAGACGTCGCGGGCGGGGTCGAAGCCGGCGGCAACCCGGTCGACGACCGCGAAGAAGGCGCCTGCCACCACGAAGAAGGCAGCCAGCACGCGGCCGACGACGAAGCGGGCGACGACCGCGAAGTCGACGACCAAGGCCGCGCCGAAGACGGCGACCAAGTCCACGACACGGTCGACCGCCAAGGCACCAGCCAAGACGGCGGCGAAGACGACGACGCGGACGACCGCCAAGGCGCCAGCGAAGGCAACGAAGTCGACCGCCAAGGCTCCGGCCAAGGCAACGACGAAGGCGCCCGCGAAGAAGGCGTCCACCGCCAAGACGGCGACCAAGTCCACGACACGGTCGACCGCCAAGGCACCAGCCAAGACGACGACGCGGACGACCGCCAAGGCTCCGGCCAAGGCGACGAAGACGGCGCCGAAGAAGTCAACGGCGAAGACGTCACCGGCGACGAAGAAGTCGACGACGTCGAAGGCGAGCACCACCAAGAAGGCCGCCACCGCCAAGAAAAAGAAGTAGGCCACCAGCCGTCAGTGCGTCATGTGGGAAACGTGACGCACTGACGGTCCGGGCCGGCGTGCCACGTCCACGACTCCAGTGGTGGCGCACCGCGATTGGCGTACCACCGGACAGCGGCCAGCACCTCGTCGGCGAGCAGCCGTGGGCCGGTTTGCCGCACGGTGATGTGGTCGCCGCCGTCGGCGTGCTCGATGTGCGCCCACGCCGATGTCATCGGATCGGTCAGCTCAACGCCGGGGCGGGTGGGACCGGTGTCGTCGTCGGCGACGACTGTGTCGTGGTAGCGGCACGATGGCACCGCGATGGCCACGGCGCAGCGCCACGCCGGATTCCGCAGCAGGTTCGCGACGTCGATGCTGGTGTGGCTGACCTCGACATCCCGTGGCACCACGCCGGATTGCGTCGGCGTGGTCGGCAACGACGCGACGCGCTCCATCGTGGTGGCATCGGCGATCCCCGTGGCGGTGCCGTCCTCGCCGACCTCGAACCGCACCAGCGGCCCCGTCGTGAAGTCCGTGCTCACTCGCGCCAGCACCACGCCGCCGGGGCGCGTGCCCGCGATGGCGGCGTACGGCAGCCTGCCGAGCGCCACCGGCGTGCTCAGCAGCACGCGATCCCACAACTGCGGCGGCGCGGGCACATCGGACGGTTCCCGCCGGAGCACCGTGACGTTGATGAGGCCGCTCCCGTAACGGGACTCTCGGCCCGACGCGATCAGCCGCTCCCGCGCCTCGCTCGCGACGTCGACGTCCGCCTCGGTCGTGATGACGTCGCCGTGCCTGCCCACGAGTTCGGACAGCACCGCGGCCACGTAGCCCGAGCCGGTGCCGATTTCCAGCACCCGGTCGCCGGGACGGGGGCCGAGGAGCCGCAACGCCCGGTTGAGGGTGGCGTCCGGTGGTAGCGGGTGCGACGCCGTGGCGAAGTCGTTCCTGTCCACCGCCGCGAACGCGGCCTCGTATCTGGCGTTGGCGCGCATGTTCGCGCCGACCACCACGCCGTTCGTCCGGTGCGCTGCCGCGCGCAGATGCCTGACCGCCACACCGGTGCTGTCCTGAGTTGCCACCGAACCCCCTTCGTTACCTGGCGCGCGTGGAGCGCTGCCCTAAGAAGCGGTCACCGGGGCGGAGTTGTGTCCGGGCCTGCCCTGCCCCGGTGACCGCACCTACGATCTTCGATGACAAGGGGTAGTCAGGCAACAACCCTGCGTCGCACCTCCGCTGCACTTCCGCTGAACTTTGCCAGCGGCGTCAGGCGGATCCGGTGGGTATCGGTCCGAGTCAGGCGGTATTAGTCCGCTTCGACCGCCTGCGCCGTGGGTGGTGGCAGGTGGCTCGCCGCGACCAACCGCGGGACGCCGTTGGTACTCACGTCGTGCGTGGTGGGACGCCGGAAGCTCAGCAGCCACACCGAGCCCTTCTTGCTCGGCACGTCGTCCAGCGCGACGCCGTCGCGTGCGGCCAGCGTGCGAACCAGGTCCGGAATCACCTTGCCCTGGCTGCAGATCAGCGGTGTGCCGGTGTCGGCGGCGAGCGCGTGGAGGCGGGCGAGGCTGGCGTCCGGGTCGCCCCAGTAACCCTCCTCGGACAGCAACGGCTCGTGCTCGATACGCGTGCCGAGGTCGTCGGCGATGCCTTGCACGGTCTGCACGCATCGCAGCCGGGGCGCGGAATGCACCTGGTCGGGTCCGAACAGCGGCAGCAACGTCCGCAGCGCGTCCGACTGCCGGTTGCCCGCCGGGGTGAGCGGCCGCAGATCGTCGTCGCCGCGCCAGTGTTCCCGCTTGCCCGCCTTGGCGTGCCGCACCAGCAGCATCGTCGTCACGTCGGTGCCGAGGCGGTCGAACTCGTCCAGCGCGTCGATCTCGCCCTCGTAGTCGAGTACGTCTCGCGCGGCGGCGGGGGAGAGCCACCGCACCGCGTCGACCTCCTTGTTGGGCTGGAACGTGCCGCCGCGCGCGCGAGCGCCGAAGTAGGTGACCGTCTTGTCCGCCAACGCGCCGGATCCGCTGCGCACCTGGTAGTGGCAGTGCGACAGCAGCGGCCCGAGCACACAGGAGAATCCGGTCTCCTCGGCCACTTCGCGCGCCGCCGCGGCAGGAACCGTCTCGCCAGGGTCGAGCTTGCCCTTGGGTAACGACCAGTCGTCGTAGCGCGGCCGGTGCACCACGGCCACCTCGATCCCACCAGTGCTCTCGGAGCCGGTGCGCCACAGCACCGCGCCCGCCGCGCGCACCGTGCGTCTGGGTGCGGTCGTGGTCGTGTCCGGCTGTGAGTCCTGGTTGTCGTGGCTGCCGTCGAAGTCGCCCACGCGTGTCCTCAGCTCACCCAGTCGCCTTGTGCTTGGCCAGAAGTTCCACCTGATGATCCCTGACCTGGGTGACGTCGGCAGGGGAAGGGGTCCATTCGCCGGTGGAGCTCAGCACCCAGCAGCGGGTGACCGGGTCGAGCGCCGAGTCGAAGAGCTCGTCAAGCTGCCGGGTCAGCTTCGGGTCCTTGACACCGACGATGACCTCGATCCTGCGGTCGAGGTTGCGGTGCATCATGTCGGCGCTGCCGATCCAGTACTGCCCGCTCGCCGCGAAGTGGAACACGCGCGAGTGCTCGAGGAACCGGCCGAGGATGGAGCGCACCGTGATGTTGTCCGACAGGCCGGGCACGCCCGGTTTCAGCGCGCAGATCCCGCGCACCACGACCTCGACCGGCACTCCCGCGCGCGATGCCTGGTAGAGCCCATCGATGATCTGCTCGTCCACCAGCGAGTTCACCTTGAGTCGCACGCCAGCCTGCTGGCCGTCGCGGGCGCGCTCGATCTCATCGGCGATGCAGCGCAGGATGCCGTTCCTTACGCCGTTCGGTGACGTGAGGATGTTGCGATAGCTGCTCTGTCGCGAGTACCCGGTGAGCACGTTGAACAGGTCGGTCAGGTCCGCGCCGACGTCGTCGTCCGCCGTGAGCAGCCCGATGTCCTCGTAGAACCGCGCGGTCTTCGGGTTGTAGTTGCCGGTGCCGATGTGGCAGTAGCGCCGGATGCGCTGGCCCTCCTGCCGCACCACCAGTGATGTCTTGCAGTGCGTCTTGAGCCCGACGAGGCCGTAGACGACGTGCACGCCGGAGCGTTCCAGCGCGCGGGCCCAGCCGATGTTGGCCTGCTCGTCGAACCGTGCCTTGATCTCGACAAGCGCCACGACCTGCTTGCCCGCCTCAGCGGCGTCGATGAGCGCGTTGACGATGGGCGAGTCACCCGACGTGCGGTACAGCGTCTGTTTGATCGCCAGCACCTTGTCGTCCGACGCCGCCTGCTCGATGAACCGCTGCACGCTGGTGGAGAACGAGTCGTACGGGTGGTGCACCAGGACGTCGCCCTCGCGCAGGGTGGAGAACACGCTGCGCGGCGTCTCCCTGTCCGCGAACGCCGGGTGCGTCGCTGGCACGAACGGCGGGGACTTGAGTTCCTTGCGGTCGACGTCGGCCAGCAGCTCAAGACACGTCATGTCGATCAGGCCGGGCACGGAGACGACGTCGCGCGGGTCGACCTCGAGCTCGCGCAGCAGCAGTTCGAGCATGTGGTCGCTCATGTCCTGCTCGACCTCGAGCCGCACCGGCGGGCCGAACCGGCGTTGCGCCAGTTCGCGTTCCAGCGCTTGCAGCAGGTCCTCGTCGCGATCTTCTTCGACCTCGAAGTCGGCGTTGCGGGTGACGCGGAAGACGTGGTGCTCTGTCACCTCCATGCCGGTGAACAGCTCACCGAGGTGCGCCGAGATCAGCTCCTCGAGCAGCAGGAACGTCGCGGTCGGCTCGTCAGGGGTGGACTCGACGCGGATCAGCCGGGGCACGTTGTTCGGCACCTTGACGCGGGCGAACCGCTCCAGCCCGCCGTCAGGATCGCGCACGGTGACCGCGAGGTTTAGCGACAGCCCGGAGATGTAGGGGAACGGGTGCGCCGGGTCGACCGCGAGTGGCGTCAGCACCGGGAAGATCTGGTCGGTGAAGTAGTGCGACAGCCGCTCGCGCTGCCCGCTTGGCAAGTCGGCCCAGCGCACGATGCGGACACCCTCGGCGTCCAGCGCTGGCCGCACCGACTCCTCGAACACCTTGGTCTGCCGGGAGACGAGGTCCTGGTTGCGCTTGGCGATGTAGGCCAACTGCTCGCGCGGGGAGAGGCCGTCCGCGCTGCGCACCGAGAGGCCGGTCTCGTCACGGCGCTTCAGCCCTGCGACCCGCACCATGTAGAACTCGTCGAGATTGGACGCGAAGATCGCGAGGAACTTCGCCCGCTCAAGCAGCGGCTGCGACGTGTCCTCGGCGAGCGAGAGCACCCGCGCGTTGAAGTCCTGCCAGGAGAGCTCGCGGTTGAGGTAGCGGTCGTCGGGCAGCTCGCCCGCCGCCGTCGCCGGGGTCACCGCGGGCGGGGCCGTGGGCACGGCGAGGGAATCGGTCGCGACGTACCCGTTCCCGGTCGCTTGCCGGGTACTCGGTGTGCTTTCCGCGCTGCCTGTGCTCACCTGTACCGCCCGTATGAATCGTCCCCGCGCGTCACGCGGCTGTGGCGCCCGCTGCCTGCTCACCCCGCCATTTGTCCTGTACTTTCACCGGCCAAAGGGCCAGGTTGATCGTGCTGGCTTCACGATACCGGTTCGGCGCTGGCGCAGCTGTGACGCGCGCCGCGCAGCACGGCGGCTGTGTCGCGACCGACACCGAGGGCCCGCACCCGCTCGACGTCGTCGATCGTGTCCACATCGGTGCGCAGCGTCGCAGCGGGCGTGGTCAACGGTAGCGCGCCGGACCGCACGTGGGCGGTGGCGGAACCATCGCCGAACCGAGGATCGAGGGCGCCGCCGGACGTCGACAGCAGCAACGTCGTTCCGGTACCGGCGTGGTCGGCGCACATCGCCCTTCTGCCAGCGGCCTCCGCGATGGCGTCGGCAAGGTCGTCGGATCGCAGCGCGGGCAGGTCCGCCTGCAGCGCCCCGACGACGCCGTCCGGATCGTCCTGGCGCAGCAGCGCTGCCCCGTGGCGCAGCGCGGCGTTGAGGTCTGCCGCGTTCCCGTCGTCGACGACGTCGGCGCCAAGCCCGCGCAACTCGGCCACCTCGTTCGGCCGAGCCGCCGCGACCAGCACGCGGGCAATACCGGGCGTGGCCAGCGCGGCGGCCACGGTGTCCGCCGCCATCGCGAGCACGAGACGGGCACGGTTGCGTTCGTCACTCGGGAACCAGCAGCCGAGCAGCCGCGACTTTGCTAGCGTCAACGACTTGATCGGCACGACAAGACTCACCGAAGGCCCCACGCGGCTATCTTGCCTGACGCGCGGGCCCTCGTGGGGTCTGACCGTGCTGGACCGAGCACGATAAGGCGCGCGACACTGCGAGACAGCAGTTCGGACGGAGGGATGCGACGGTGACCGAGCGGGAGCGAGGCGGATTCTGGGTCGGCTTCACCGCGGCGATCTTCTATCCCCTGAGCTGGTTCGCCGGGTATCGCTACCGGCGCGCCGACCGGGTGCCGCGCAGCGGGGGAGCGCTGCTGGTGCTCAACCACGTCTCGCACTTCGACCCGGTCGTCGACGCGGTGTTCGTGCACCGGCGGCGACGAGTGCCGCGCTTCATGGCGAAGGCGAGCCTGTTCGCGATCCCGGTGCTCAAGCAGATCCTCATCGGGTCAGGCGGCATCCCGGTATACCGGGGGACGTCGAACGCGGGCGACGCGCTCCGCGAGGCGCATCGCACCCTGCGCGAAGGCAAGATCGTCGTCATCTACCCGGAGGGCACCATCACAAGGGATCCCGACGGCTGGATGAAGCACTCGTACACCGGCGTGGCGCGGCTCGCGCTGGAGAACGATGTCCCGGTGATCCCGATCGCACGGTGGGGCACGAATCTCGTGCTCGACGGTTACCGCAAGAAGTTCCGCCCGTTCCCCCGCAAGACCGTCGAGTTCAGCGTGGGCGATCCGATCGACCTCGACAAGTACCGGGCGCTGCCACAGAGTGGGTCGCTCCGGCGGGAGGTCACCGACCTGATCACCAGCGAGGTCACCACACTGCTCGCCGACCTGCGCGGCGAACAGCCACCGGCCGAGCCCGGCTCGAAGGCCAGCGATGGCTGAGGGCGAGGCGCAGGCAGCGCTGGCACTGCCGCAGCGGATCACGGTGCTCGGCGCCGGTTCGTGGGGCACGACGTTCGCCAAGGTGCTCGCCGACGCGGGCAGGGACGTCACGATCTGGGCTCGCAGGGCCGAGGTCGCCGAGGAGATCACCGAGAAGCACACCAACACGCCGTACCTGCGCGACGTCGTGCTGCCGGAGCGGGTGCGCGCGACCAACGACCCGGCTAGCGCGCTCGCCGACGCCGATGCCGTCGTGCTCGCGGTGCCGAGCCAGTCACTGCGGGCGAACCTGACGTCGTGGCTGCCGGTGTTGCCGACCGACGTGCCGCTTGTCAGCCTCGCCAAGGGCGTCGAGCTCGGCACCATGAAGCGGATGAGCGAGGTGATCGTCGAGGTCACCGGCGTGCCTGCGGAGCAGGTCGTCGTGGTGTCCGGCCCGAACCTCGCCGTCGAGGTCGCCGCAGAGCAGCCCGCCGCCGCCGTCGTCGCCTGCACCGACCACGACCGCGCGGTGGCGATCCAGCGCGCTATCTCGGGACGGTACTTCCGGCCCTACACCAACGTCGACGTCGTCGGCTGCGAACTGGCGGGAGCATGCAAGAACGTCATCGCGCTGAGCTGCGGCATGGCGGCAGGGCTCGGGTACGGCGCGAACACCGTCGCCAGCCTCATCACCCGGGGCCTGGCGGAGATGGCGCGACTCGGCGGCAAGCTCGGCGCGGATCCGCTGACGTTCGCCGGGCTCGCCGGGGTGGGCGACCTGGTCGCGACCTGCTCGTCGCCGTTGTCGCGCAACCGGACCTTCGGGGAACGGCTCGGCAAGGGGGACACGGTCGCCCAGGCCCAGGACGCCACCGGAGGGCAGGTCGCCGAGGGCGTCAAGTCGTGCTCGTCGGTCCGGGAGCTGGCGCGGGCGCACGGCGTCGACATGCCCCTGACCGACGCCATGCACCGCGTGTGCCACGAGGGCGTCCCGCCCACGAAGCTGGTGGCGGAGCTGTTCGACCGCGCGAAGAAGTCCGAGTGGGGCTGACCGCCTAGCCGCGACAGGTGGGACCGTCGCACTTCCGCGTCGCGGCGAGCTTGGCGGCGAGCTGGGTCCGTGCCGCAAGGTACTCGGGGTCGTCGTGGCGGGACCGTAGCTGGTGGGGGTCGCGGACGAGGTCGTACAGCTCCACCTCGCCGGTGGCGTGTTCGACGTACAGGTAGCGCCAGCCACGTAGCCCGGTGTACTGCGGACGGCCGTTGGCGTGCCACGCCTCAACCAGCAGCGGCCGGCTTCTCGGGCCGGGGTCACGGATGACGTCGTAGAGCGAGACGCCGTCCATCTGGTGCGGCGCGGAGACGTTCGCCAGGTCGAGCACGGTGGGGGCGATGTCGATGCTCATCGACACCCGTTGCGTCACATGCCGGTTGGCGGGGATGCCGGGGCCACGGATGTAGAGCGGCGTGTTCAGCGACTCCCGGTAGGGCAGGATCTTGCCGCTCGGGCGGCGGTGCTCGCCGAGCGAGTAGCCGTTGTCCGAGGTGAAGATGATCACCGTGTTCTTGAGCTGGCCGGTGCGCCGGAGCGTGGTCACCAGGCGGCCGATGCCGCGGTCGACGGCCTGCAACGACTCCACCCGCTGTTGCCGGGTCTCCCTGATCTGGGCGGCGAGCTTCGGGCCGATCCGTGGCAGGTTCCGGATGTGGGACGGCTTGTCGGACACGTCCCGCTCGTTGAACGCGGGGGATTTCACGTTGCCGAGGTGGCGGAAGGTGTCGCGGTCGCGCTTGGCGACGTGCGGCGTCGCCAGCTTGGGGTCGCCCGGCTCGTGTGGCGTGCCCACGTGCGGGGCGACGTACGACAGCCACATGAAGAACGGCTTCGGGTTGGCGGCCTGCGTGCGGGTGACGTTGACGGCGATGTCGTTGAGCACGTGGGTGCCGTAGCGCCCCTCGTAGGAGACGTACCCGCCTGGGCGGTGGCGGATGGCGAGCTTCCGGTAGTTGTAGGTCTCCAACGTCGCCTTCCAGGACGACCAGCCGGGGTCCTTCGGGGCGTTGCGGACGCCGTACCGTGCCTTGACGTAGTCCCGGTAGCCGTTGAGGTACTTGCCGATCATCACCGTGTGATACCCGGACCGGCGCAGCCACACCGGCAACGTCGACCGGTGCGTCCCGCTCTCCACCCACTTCTGGTAGGACCCTGCCGGGTAGTGGACGTGGCGCACGCCGTGGTTGTGGGCGTACTTGCCGGTGAGGACGGAGGCGCGCACCGGGCAGCACAGCGGGTACGACAGGAACGCCCGCGAGAACACCGCGCCAGGGCGTTTGATGAGCCGTTGGACGTTGGGCATGTACGGCATGTCGTCGACACGGGCGTCGTCCAGCATGACGAGCACGATGTTCGGCCGCTTCGCCCCGGCGACCGCGGCGGCGCCGCTCCCTGTGGTGTCACTGCCTGGTGTGCTGCTGCCTGGTGTGTTGCTGCTTGTGGTGACGCCGCAGGCGGCGATGCTCAGCACCGACACGAGAGCAGCCGCGACCGCGAACCGAATGCGCATTGAGTTTCCTACCCCAGACCCAGGATCAGACGAAAATCCAACAGTAACTATTCAGATATAATACTGACACTCAGACATGAAATAGACAATCACGGCAGTACAACGGCTTGGTCGCGGGCGCGCATGGCCGGTGTCTCATTCCGTGGGCACCGGCTTGACCTGCGCTGAGGCGCCTGCTTCGCTAGACGCCATGACCGAGCGTGCGCTGTTCTCGCGGCAGGGGATTGCCCGAGCCGCCGCCGCGCCGTGTCCGTGTCCTTGTCCTTGTTGTTGTCAGTGACCCGTCGCGCGCAGCACTGCCTGAGCGCGCAGCCGTTTCTCTTCCCGCCGTCACTCCCAGCAAGGACCTCTCGATGTTCGCCGTTCCTGACAACACCGTCGCCGCGCCGGAGAACCCGGCCCTGCGCCACCCGGTGCGCGTCGCCCTCTCCTACGCCGCCGACCGCGACTCCTGGCGGCACCTGCTCCGCTACGACCCCGACGAGCGGTTCGCCACGCTCGTCGAACGCACCGACGCCGACGAGGTCTGGCTGCTGAGCTGGCTCCCAGGGCAGCGCACCGACCTGCACGACCACGGCGACACCAGCGGCGCGTTCACCGTCGTCAGCGGCAAGCTCACCGAGGTCGTCGCACGCGGCAGCGCGGTGGCCGAGACGGAGACCCGGCCCGAGGCGTTGGACATCCACGAGCTGCACGTCGGCCAGTCGCGGGTGTTCGGCCCCGGCTACGTGCACCAGGTGACCAACGTTGGGCCGGACCCGGCCGTGAGCATCCACGTCTACCGCTACGGCGGCAGGACGATGCGCTCCTACCGGGACGACGTCCGGGGTCCGGTGCTGGCCTGAGCCGTGCGGGCGGCGACGTGCTCCGGGATGGGCAGGTCGGTCGCGAGGTCGGCGGCGGGTTCCGGGGTGCCGAACACCTGCCGGATCGGCAACACACCGGCCCACGCCGCGTTCGCCTCGACGTCCTCCGCGTCGTCGTTCGGGCCCTCGGCCCTGACCTTCACGGACGCCTCGTGCAATGGCAGCGCCAGCACCGACACGGCGGCGTACTCCTTCGTGTTGATGCCGCGCGCGTGCTCCCACGACCCAGGCGCCATGTGCTCAGTGACCGCCCGCAGCCCGTGCAGCTTCTCCTCCCGCTCGGTGACCGGGCGGGCGCGGCCGTGCACGACAGCGCTGCGGTAGTTCATCGAGTGGTGGTTGAGGCTGCGCGCGTAGACGATGCCGTCGAGGTGCGTCACGGTCACGCAGACGTCGATGCCGTCGGCCGCCGCGCGCAGGCTGCGGGCCCCGGTCGAGCCGTGCAGGTACAGCGTGTCGCCGTCGCGTCCGTACCCTGTCGGCAGGACGACGGGCGAGCCGTCGAGCACCAGCCCGAGATGGCAGAGCAGCCCGGCATCCAGCACGTCGTAGAGCGCGGCGCGGTCGAACAGGGTGCGGTGCTTGGTGCGGCCGGGCGTGCTGCGGTCGGTCGAGGACAGCGTGGTTGCGGTTGTGGACGGCGTCATGGTGCCAGCTTCGCCCGCCAAGTGGCATGATGGAACGGCCAATCTTTCTGTAATCTAGAAGTCCACTTGGAGTTGGCATGACGACCTACCCGGCATCCGGCGGGGCGAGCACCGGCGTCGACACCGCGCTGCCGGTCGCGCTGGACCGGCGGTCCGCGGTGCCGCTCGCGGTGCAGCTCGCCGACGCGCTCCGGGACGCCGCCGCCACCGGACACCTGCGTGGCGGGGACCGGTTGCCGTCCACGCGTGCGCTCGCGGGGCGGCTCGGCGTCAGCAGGACCGTGACGTCGGCGGCCTACGAGCAACTGCACGCCGAGGGCTGGATCGCGGGCAAGCACGGCTCCGGCACCTACGTGACGACCACGCCGCCCACCGATGCGCCGCAGCGCAGCGCCATCCCGGAGGACGACACCGACGGCGACGACCTGCTCGCGCTGGTGCCAGGCGTGCCGTGGGCGGACGGCATCGAACGCGCGGCGTGGCGCAGGGCGTGGCGGGCCGCCGCCGACACGCCGCCGTCGCAGCAGACCGAACGCGCCGGGCTCACCGCCTACCGCGCCGCCATCGCGGAGCACCTGCTGCGGCACCGGGGTCTGATGATCGCCTCCGCCAGCGTGCTCGCCACGGCGGGTACCACCAGCGCCGTCGCCGAGCTGGCCTCGGCGCTGTTCCAGCCGGGCGACGTCGTTGCCGTGGAGGAGCCTGGCTACCAGCGCGCGGTGCAGGCGTTCCTCGCGGCCGGGCTGCGCGTGGTCGGCGTGCCGGTGGACACCGACGGCATCGTGGTCGACGCCGTTCCCGCCGGCGCCAAGGCCGTGTACTGCTCCCCGGCGCACCAGTACCCGATGGGCAGCAGGATGAGCGCGACCCGCAGGGTGGCGCTGGTCGAGCGCGCCCGCGCGGAGGGCTTCCTCGTGATCGAGGACGACTACGACGGCGAACTGCGCTTCGACGTCGCCCCGCTGCCGCTGCTGGCTGGCCTCGCGCCGGACGTCGTGGTGCACCTGGGCACTACCAGCAAGATCCTCACGCCGACGCTCGGCGCTGGCTGGCTGGTCGCGCCGCACGGGGTGGCGGACACGGTGCTGACCTACCGCGACCGCACCGGCACCCGGCCGTCGCCAGCGGGGCAGCGGGTGTTCACCGAGTTCGCCCACAGCGGTGACCTCGGCCGCCATCTGCGGCGCGTGCGCAGGGAGATGTCCGAACGGCGGCAGTTGCTGGTCGGTGCGCTGCGGGAGGCGGGCATCGACATGCTGGGCGACGACGCGGGCGCGCACCTCGTCGTCCCGTTGGCCTCGGCTGAGGACGAACGCGCGAAACTGCGGGCGGCGCGGCAGCGCGGCATTCTGCTCGACGGGCTAGCGCGGCACTATGCGGACGAACCGACCGCATACGGCATCGCGATCGGTTACGCGGGGTGCTCACGTCAGGAGCTCCACGAAGCGGTGGGTGTGCTCGTCGGCGTGCTCACACGTCGGGGGTAGGGTCGGCCTTCATGAGGACTGCTTGCAGGTCCGAATCATCGGACACCATGCTGGCCGACGTCGTGACGTTGGCGCGGCTCGCCGCGCGCGATGAGGAGGCCGCATGAGCGAGGCGAATTCGGCACCGCAGGGGCGCAAGACGAGGGTGGCGGTCGTGTTCGGCGGCCGCAGTACGGAACACACCATTTCCTGCGTGTCGGCGGGCAGTATCCTCGCCAACCTCGACCCGGAGCGGTTCGAGGTCGTCCCGATCGGCATCACCCCGCAGGGCGGCTGGGTGCTCGGCACCAGCGACCCGAAGGCGCTCGCCATCGACGGCAGGACGTTGCCCTCGGTGGAGTCCGGCGACGAGCTGGTGCTCGCGGGCGATCCGACCCGCCGCGACCTGGTCATGATCGGCGCCGGCGACGAGCTGCACACGCTGGCCGGGGTCGACGTCGTGTTCCCCGTGCTGCACGGCGCGTTCGGCGAGGACGGGACCATCCAGGGTCTGCTCGAGATGGCCGACCTGCCCTACGTCGGCGCCGGGGTGCTTGCCAGCGCCGCCGCGATGGACAAGGTGTTCGCCAAGAAACTCCTCGCCGCGGAAGGGCTGCCGGTCGGCACGTACGCGGTGCTCGACCGCAACGTCGCCACCCTCGACGTCTCGGAGCGCGACCGTCTCGGGCTGCCGGTCTTCGTGAAACCGGCGCGCGCGGGTTCGTCCATCGGCATCAGCAAGGTGACCGACTGGTCGCGGCTGGACGACGCGATCGCGCTGGCCCGCGAGACCGACCCGAAGGTGCTGATCGAGGCGGCGGTCGTCGGCAGGGAGATCGAGTGCGGCGTGCTGGAGTTCCCGGACGGGCGGGTCGAGGCATCGCTGCCTGCCGAGATCAGGGTGCTCGCCGACGACGACTCCGCCTGGTACGACTTCGAGACCAAGTACCTCGGTGAGGCCGCAGAGCTGGACATCCCCGCCAAGCTGGACGACACCACCACCGAGCGGCTGCGGGCGATGGCGGTGCGCGCGTTCGGCGCGCTGGACTGCGAAGGGCTGGCGCGGGTGGACTTCTTCGTCGGCGCGGACGGCGAGCTGACGGTCAACGAGGTCAACACGCTGCCCGGGTTCACGACGACGTCGGCCTACCCGAAGATGTGGGAGGTCACCGGCGTGGACTACGCGACGCTCCTGACGACGCTGGTTGAGACCGCGCTGAGCAGGGGCACCGGGCTGCGCTGACCTGCGCGGTGCTACGAAGGGCTTCTTACTTGCGTCAGACGCAAGTAAGAAGCCCTTCGTAGCACCGCCCGCCCGGCGTCACGGCCGGGGCGGCACGGCCGTGAGCTCGGCGTCGATGATGTCCGAGATCTCCTGCAGCGGACCGGTGCCCGCGTCGGCGGGCACGGTCAGCGCGACGTACGCCTTGCGATCCACCGCGTACCACGTCGTCGACGCCTGGTCCTGCACCGGCAGCCACTGCACGTCGTTGACCTGGCGCAGCTTCGACGTCGTCGTGAGGTCGCCCGGCTTCGGGGTGCCGCACCGCAGCACGACCGGGTTCGCCCCGCCCCAGGCGGCGGCTCCCTCGGGTGCGGGATCGGCCAGTTCGCGGCGGGAAAGCTGCTCGCCAGCGGACTCCAGCGTGTCCGGCAGCGCGTCGAGCAGCGTGGTGCACGCGGGGGAGTCCGCCTTCGGCGCTGGCGCGCCGGGCAGTGCGAGCGGGCCGTTCGCAGCGGTGTCGGTGCCAGTGTCGTCGCTGCTGCCGCCGCCGAGCAGGCCGATGGCGACAACGGCGGCCACCAGCCCGAGGCCGAGCACGGCGGCGACGATGATCAGCGTGCGGGACGGTGCGGCACCATCCGAGGTATCCGGTTCAGACACGGCGTTACGACATCACAGCCTCAGAGGTGCACCACGGGGCAGGTGAGGGTGCGTGTGATTCCGCTGACGTTCTGCACCTTCGCGACGACCAGCTGGCCGAGCTGGTCGACGTTCTCCGCCTCTGCCCTGACGATGACGTCGTACGGGCCGGTCACGTCCTCCGAGCTGGCCACACCGGGGATCTCGGCGATCTCGGCCGCGACCGAGGCAGCCTTGCCGACTTCGGTCTGAATCAGGATGTATGCGTGGACCACGGCGCGCCCTTTCGTCTGCGTCGGTTGGTTCGGTGTCCAATGTAGTGAGGCAGGATTGACGTGGATCGCCAACCTACCGCAGCCAGTGGTGGCTGGCAGCGCAGTGCGCGCGGCCAGTCGCGTGCGGCGGTCGTAAACCCCAACCCCCGAGACTCTGGAGGTCAGCGTGCCGTCGCAGCAGGGACCGACCGAAGGCACCGTCGCGGAGATCGGTGAGTTCGGTTTGATCGACTCGGTGACCCGGCATCGCAGCCAGCCGGCGCACACGCTGCTCGGCCCTGGCGACGACGCCGCGATCGTCGCGTCGCCGGACGGCAAGGTCGTCGCCAGCACGGACATGCTGGTGCAGAACGTGCACTTCCGGCTCGACTGGTCCAGCCCGGCACAGGTCGGCAGGAAGGCGGTCGCGGTGAACCTCGCCGACGTCGCCGCCATGGGCGCGATGCCGACCGCGGTGCTCGTCGGGCTCGCCTGTCCCGGCGCGACGCGCACCGAGCAGATCACCGAGCTGGCGGACGGCATGTGGGAGGAAGCCGAACGCGCAGGGATCGGCCTCGTCGGCGGGGACGTCGTCGCTGCCGATCAGATCGTGATCAGCGTGACGGCGCTGGGTGACCTGCGCGGCGTCACGCCGGTGCGGCGTTCCGGCGCGCGGCCGGGCGAGGTCGTCGCCATCGCGGGCAGGCTCGGCTGGTCCGCAGCGGGGCTCGCCGTGCTCGGCAGGGGATTCCGGTCGCCGGTCAGCGTGGTCAACGCGCACCGCTACCCCGAGCCGCCGTACGCGGCTGGCCCGGAGGCCGCGGCCGCTGGCGCCACCGCCATGATCGACGTCTCCGACGGGCTGCTCGCCGACCTCGGCCACGTGGCCACGGCGTCCGGCGTTGGCATCGACGTCGACTCCAACGCCCTGCCGGTGGACCAGAAGCTCGTCGAGGTGGCGTCCGCGCTGGGGGCGGAGCCGCTGCGATGGGTGCTGACCGGCGGCGAGGACCACGCGCTCGCGGCGACGTTCCCCAGCGCGCGGGAGGTGCCGGAGGGGTGGCGGCGCATCGGCGTCGTCGCGGCGGCCGCCGACCGGGGCGTCGGCGTGACGGTCGACGGCAAGCCGTACGAGCCGGAGCAGGGCTGGCAGCACTGGCGCGGGTGAGCGCTGGGTCTCACCGGCGGAAATTCGGGCGAACTCGTCGCGCGCCCTGTCGTACCCTCATGCGCGTGGAATTCGCACCAGTTCGCTACGACCACCCCGACGCGACCAAGCTGATCGACGAGGTGCAGCGAGAGTACGTCGCCCGATACGGGCACGAGGACGTCACGCCGGTCGACCCGGACGACTTCGCGGCGCCGCGTGGGCGGTTCTTCGTCGGGTACCTCGACGGCACGCCGGTGGCGTGCGGCGGCTGGCGCTGCCAGGACGGCCCCGCGCCGGAGTACACGCCGGGCGACGCCGAGATCAAGCGGATGTACGTCGCCGAGTCCGTGCGCGGCAACGGTTACTCGCGCGCGCTGCTTGAGGTCCTCGAACAGAGCGCCCGCGACGCGGGCCGCAAACGGATGATCCTGGAGACCGGCACCGAGCAGCCCGAGGCGATGGCGCTGTACGAGTCGTCCGGATACCACGATATTCCCCGGTTCGGCGTCTACCGCGACGACCCGTGCAGCCGCTGCTACGCCAAGGACCTGCCGCAGTCGGCGTGACGGCGGGTGCGCGCGCTATATAGCAGGGACGTAGAAGAATCCCCGCCCGCGGCGTTGCTGGCGACCCGAGGCGAGGACACCGTCGCGCTCAAGGTCCTCCAGCGCGGCACGAGCCGTGTTCGCAGCGCTACCCAGCAACGAGGCGGCTTCAGTGGAGGAGATCCGACCCCGGTCGCGCACGTAGTCAGCGAGTAGTCGGTCGCGCGACGGTCTGGGGCGTCGACGGGACGCATCGAGACGAGAACGCACGTCGTTGGAGAGCTGCCACGCGGCGTCGTAAGGGGACTGGCTCGCACACGGGTCGCCGTCCACACCCACGAACAGCGGCTTCCCATCGTCATCGAGCGTGACGTGCGTGAGTCGTTCGAGAACGTCCGCGGTCTCAGCTTGTCGTTTAACCCCTGGTCGGGTGTGTGGTGACCCCGGTTGATCATGGAAGCGGCCCTTGGTTGATCATGCTTCTTGTCACAGCAACAAGATCAACAACAAGGGCCGCAGTGAGTAGTGTGCACGATGGCGAGCGCGTTGACGCGTTCGGGGATCTGGCCGGGTTTCGCCGGGAGTTCTACCGGTGTCTGCCTCGGCGGGCGGATGCGCTGTTCGAGTTG